>DASUCV010000022.1:0-300000 GCA_036275915.1 Candidatus Polarisedimenticolaceae bacterium
GCGCCGCGCTCCCAGCTTGAGATAGAGCTTGGCGCACGACAGGGCGGCGGCGCCGGCGCCGGCGAAGACGATGCGCACTTCGGCGATCGCCTTGCCGACCAGGCGCAGCGCATTGAGCAGGGCGGCGCCGGAGATGATCGCCGTGCCGTGCTGGTCGTCGTGGAAGACGGGGATGCCGATCGACGCCTTCAGCTCCTCCTCGATGCGGAAGCACTCGGGCGCCTTGATGTCCTCCAGGTTGATCCCTCCGAACGTCGGCGCGAGCGCGCGCACGATGCGGATGATCTCCTCCGGGTCCTTCGTGTCGAGCTCGATGTCGAAGACGTCGATGTCGGCGAACCGCTTGAAGAGGACCGCCTTCCCCTCCATCACCGGCTTGCCGGCGAGCGGGCCGATGTCGCCGAGGCCGAGGACGGCTGTGCCGTTGGTGACGACGGCGACCAGGTTGCCCTTGGCCGTGTACTCGTACGCCGCCGCCGGATCGGCATGGATCTCGCGGCACGGATCGGCGACCCCGGGTGTGTAGGCGAGCGAGAGGTCACGCTGCGTCGCGCAGGGCTTCGTCCAGGTGACCTCGATCTTTCCCCTGCGAGCTTGGCTGTGGTAATCGAGCGCGTCTTGCTTTCGAATCACGGCGAGCCTCCCTGCGAAGAAGACGATCGTAGGAGACGAGGGCGCATCCGGCCCGCCCCTTCGAGATGGGATCGGTCGGCTGCTCAGAGGAGCCCGGGAACGATCGCCTTCCGCTCCGGAGGATAGTCCTCGAAACGCTCGCCGTACCAGCGGTGGTGGGCCAGGGCGCGCGGGACGAGGTTCGCGGCGGTCCACGCGGCGAACGACAGGGCGGAGATCGACCAGGTCAGGAGGGCGTAGCCGCACCATTCCACGATCTCGCCGAGGTAGTTCGGACAGGAGACCCGTTCGAAGAGCCCCCCGCGAGGCACCGTATAGCCGCCGGCGCCCGGGGCCCGGAGGGCGCGGAGACCGGCGTCGGCCCGGACGTGGATGAAGAAGCCGGCGAGGAACACCAGGAATCCGCTCATGAACCGCGGGTCGGCGAGCCAGGCAGGACCGCGGACGGGTCCCAGAACGAAGAGCCACGCGCCGTTCAGCGTGCCGTTCACCAAGTTGAAGACGACGGCGAAGAGGACGACGGACAGCGGCATCGGCGCCTTCCGGCCGGCGCCGAGGAGAGGGAATACGAACGACCGGTAGACGTAGTGCCCGACCCAGAGCGCGAGGAACGCGGTCGAAGCCGCGTCATGCCGGTGTCCCGCGATGAAGAACGTCATCATGAGGACGGGCGACGGCGCTTCCATGACCATCCACGCGACCGGCGCCGGGACGGCCGGTCCCCACCCCGATCGCGCATGCCGTCCGTACGGCGCCGCGATCTTGAGGAGCGCCCCGGCGGTGACGGCCGCGATGCTCGTCCACAGGAGGATCACCCACCTCAAGCCTTCCGCCCCGATCACGACCCTCCCCGGTTCCGGACCGGAAGGCTCCGGTCTCTGGGCGCCAAGATCCTATCGTGGTCGTCGATGGACGCGCCCGCGCTCCTACGAGCGAACGCCGACGACATCGTCGAGCAGTCGGTCGATGCGGTCCTCGGGTCGAAGCTCACGCGCTACACGGCGTCCGGGCGGGACGTGCTCCGGTGCCGACTATCGGCGCTCCTCGACGTGCTGGCCCGTGGGATCGAGGCGCACGACGCCGCGCCGACGATCGCCCGGGCCTGTTCGATCGCGGCCGAGCGATACGCCGACGGCTTCGAGCTCCAGGAGGTCCAGTGCGCGATCAACATCCTCGAGGCGACGGTCTGGCAGGTCCTCGCGCGTGAGCTCCCCGTCGAGCGGTTCGCCGACGCCATTCGCGCCATGAGCTCGATCCTCGGGCTCGCGAAGGACGCGCTCGCGCGGAGCTACGTCGAGCTCGCCGCGGGCCACCACGCGCCCGCGGTCGATACGGCCGCGCTCTTTCGCGGCACCGACGGAGTCTAGGGGACCTCGATCTCGACCTCGGTCTCGGCGCCCTCACCGACGTTGGCCTGGGCGGGGCTCGCGTCGTTCCGGCCGACGACCGCGACGACGTAGACGCCGGGGTAGAGGTTGCCCACGAGCGCGACGCCGTCGCCGTCCGTCGGCTTCGGCCGGTTGCGATCGATGACGAGGTCGGCCCCGGGGAAGAGCGGCATCGGCCGGATCGCCGTCGACGCGCCGGGCACGGGGCCGCCGCCGCGGTGGACGACGCGAATGCGGAGCGACCCGCCGACGGTCGTCTTGAGCTGCACGTCCGGCCCGTCGTCGGTTCCCGACGGAGGGTCGATGTCGGTCTTCACCGCGGGGGCGAAGCGCGGCGAGATCGCCGCCACGCTGACCGGCCCGTCGAGAGGACAGGTGATCCGGAACGCGCCGCTCGAATCGGTGTGCGACGGGAGGAAGCCGGACTCGGCATTGCCCGGAGCCGCCACGACGATCGTCGCGTCGTTGACCGCGCGGCCGTTGGGATCGAGGACGCGGCCGCGCATGAGCCATCCGCGCTGCATCGTCAGCTCGATGTTCGTCTCGGGCTGACCGTCGCTGACGGTGACCGGGTACTGCTCGGCCGGCGCGAAGCCGGTCGCGCGCGCGGTCACGCGGTACGTGCCGGGCTCGACGGCGTCGAGGCGGAAGGTGCCGTCTGCCGCGGTCGTCGTCGTCGATTGCCGGAGGTTGGCCGTCCCTGCCCCGGCGGCGTCCTGCATCGCGAGGATGATCGCCCCCTTGATGTCGCCGCCGTCGGGATTGGCGACGTGTCCGGTGATCGCGTTCGAGGCGAAGACGATGTCCTGCTGAACCTGGGGCTGGTCCGGCACCGTGAGCATGACGAGGTTCTGGCCGCCCGGCCCACCCGCCGCGTCGATCCGCACCGAAGCCTGGTAGCGACCGGCCTGGTCGAGTCCGACCTGATAGGCGCCGGACTGATCGGTCTGCGCCTTCTTCGCGCGCAGGGGAACCGAGTTGTCGACCGCGAAGAGATAGATCGACGTGTTTGCGAGCGGCTGGTCGCCCTTGCGGACGACCCCGCTCATCTGGATGTGCGGGCCCTCGTCGAAGTCGACGGTCGTCGTCTGCCCTTCGGTGACGGCGGCGGCCTTCACGTTGGCGCCGCTCGCCGGGGAGCCGTCGCGCGGCTGGCGGGTCACCTGGTAATTCCCCGGCGTCAGACCGTCGATCAGGTAGTGGCCGTCGGATCCGGTGTCGGCGACGTGGGCGTCAGCCTGCGCGCCCAAGGACGCCATGATCCGCACCCCGGCGACCGGCTGAAGCTGCGCGTCGACGACCGTGCCGCCGATCGAGCCGCCGCGGTACATCGTGACGAGGACCTCGGGAGAATCGGCGCCGGGGTCGAACGTGATGCGCAGCTGGACCGGCGCGAACGACGCGTGCTCGGCGGTGAGGTCGTACGTTCCCTTGGCCAAGCCCGCCTGGGTGAACGTCCCGTCGGGCGAGCTGCTCACGTTCCAGAGATTCGTGCCGGTGATCGACGACGATCCCGCCGCCGGCTGCGCGTCGACGAGGGAGAGCCGGATCGACGCCGACGGCACAGGCGTCTGATCGTTCCCCGAGACGACACGGCCACGAAACGTCGAGCTGGAGTCGAGCTTCAGGCTGCCGAGATCGGCGACCTGCTCCGCGCGCACCTCGATCTTGGTCTTCTTGATCGTGGCGAAACCTCTTGCCTGGATCTCCACCGTGTACGTGCCCGGCTCGAGGTCGTCGAGGCGGAATGCGCCCGAGGGATCGCTCACGTCCTTGTCGGCGGCGCGCGATGCGCCGCCGCGCCCGGACGACGGCGGATCGTCGTCGCCGCGCTCGCGATGCACGCCGACGTGGAACGCGGGCAGCGCGCTCGTGTCGCCGCTCCGGAGCGTGCCGGCGATCGAGCCGCCGTGCTCGAGGATGAAGTCGACGATGTCGTCGGACGGAGCGTCGCCGGGACGCTCCTGGGACGGGAACCCCTTCGCGGCGACGGTCATGCGGCGGATCCGCAGATCGGCGGCGGCGGGGAAGGCGTAGTGACCGTCGGCGTCGGTCTTCGCCGCCTTCGAACGGTCGCCGCCGGGCTCGCGCCAGAACACGGTGACTTCGGCGCCGGCGACCGGCGTGTTCGACGTATCCGTGACTCGCCCGCTGAGCGTACCGGCGGGATCGAGGAGCAGCTCGACCGGTGCCGGAGCGGCTGCGCCCGCTTTCGGATCGAGGAGACGTGCCGTGCGCGCGGCCGCGTGCCCGGGAGCCTTCGCCTCGATCGTCGCCTTGCCTCCCGCCAGGTCGGCGAGCGCGAAGCGCCCGTCCTTGCCCGCGCTCGACCCGCGCCGCGCCTCGTCCCCCCACCCCTCTGCGTCGTCGTCCCACGCTGCGATCGTCGCGCCGTCGACCGGCTTCTTGCTCGCACGATCGAGAACGGTGCCGGACAGCGCCAGCCCTTTCTTGAGGTGGAGCGTGATCGTCGCGCCGCCCGGGATCGGACCCTCCGTGAGCGGCGCGTAGCCCTTCGCCTGGACGCGCACGCGGAACGCGTCGCCGGTGAGCGGCCCCGCGACGAACCCGCCGTCGGCGGCGCTCTCCGCGCGGACGACCTTCGCGCGCAAGCCGGCGGTGCCGCTCGGCAGAACGAGAACGACCGCCTTCGCGAGCGGCACGCCGCCGTCGCCGGTGATCTTCCCTCGGAGCTCGACGGCGGGAGGCTTCGCGGGAGTCGCGGGCTTGTCCGGCGCCTTCTCCGCCTTGGCAGGCGGTGAGGACGGCGGCGCCCCGGACGCCGCGAGGAGATACCCTGCCGCGGTCAGCGCGCGGAAGGCCGCGATCAGGGAAGCCGGTCTCATCGGGCTCGTGTCATCTCCCGGGGCCCCTAGACGATAACCCGGCGCCGGGTGCGGAGCCACCGGAGAGGAGCAGGATTTGGCCGGAACTTGGGTCGAGATCGCTCGAACGCCGGATCCGGCCCACGCCGACGACCTCGCTCTCGTTCTCGAGGCCGCCGGCATCCCCTCCGGGCGGGTGCGCGAGGGCGCCGCGCACATCCTCATCGTGCGCGAGGAAGATGCCGACCGGGCGGCGGTGCAGCTCGTGAAGTTCACCGCGGAGAACCGGGCGCGACCTTCGCCGCCGCCTGCGCCCGAGCGCGCGCTCGGTCCCGCGCGCGACGCCGCGATCGCCTACGTGCTCGTGCTCGGTGCCGCCTACCTCGCCCAGAGGCTCGAGAGCTACGGCGTCGACTGGACGGCGGCGGGAGATGCTTCGGCGGGACTCATCCGCGCCGGTGCGTGGTGGCGGGCGCTCACGGCGCTCACCCTCCACGCGGACATCGTCCACGTCGCCGGCAACGCGCTCTTCGGCGCGCTCTTCGGCGTGATGCTCGGGCAGAGCGTCGGCAACGGTTGGACGTGGCTCGCCTTCGTCGTCGCCGGAGGGCTCGGCAATGCGATCAACGCCTGTGTCCAAGCGCCGTCCCACGTCTCGCTCGGCGCGTCGACCGGCGTCTTCGGACTGCTCGGTGCGCAGGTCGCGTACGAGTGGATGCGGCGGCGTCAGCTCCGCCACGGCGCGTGGCGGCGAGCGGCACCCGTCATCATGGGCCTCGCGCTCCTCGCCTGGCTCGGCGGCGCGGCGGCGGCGGAACCGCACCCAGGGGACGTGGAGATCCTCCCGCTCCCCTCGCGGATCGACGTCGGCGCGCACCTGTTCGGATTCCTCGCGGGGCTCATCATCGGTGCGGTGCTCGGCGCGCGCCGCGTCCTCCAGGGCCGGTGGGCGCAGCTCGCGCTCGGCACCGCCGCGATCGGACTCATGCTCGCTGCCTGGGTCTTCGCCGTTTCAAGGGGACAGTAACCGTAAATCACGGACACGCGGCGGGAGCGACGCGCTCGGCGCCGCCGGTCGCGCTGCCGTACGTGCCGGTCCCGCAAGCGTTGGCCGCACGCACGAGGTAGTAGTAACCGTCGTCGGGAAGAGGATCGAGAGCGGGATCGTCCCACGACGTCTGAGATCCGTCGTTCTCGCCGCAGGTCGAGGCGACGATCGAGCCGTCGAGGCGGAGCCCCGACAAGAGCCCGCTGATGACGTCGTACACGGGGGCGGTGCCGCCCGATGCCGCCGACCAACTGACGGTCGTGGCCGCCTGTCGGCTGACCGTCACGTTCACGATCTCACCGGGCGCTGCCCACACCGCCGCGTTCAGCGGCTGGCAGTCCGAAACATCGGCGACGCCGTCGTTGTCGTCGTCGGGGTCGCAGGCGTCCCCGATTCCATCACCGTCGAAGTCGGCCTGGTTGGCGTTCGCCACGAGAGGACAGTTGTCGGCGCCGTTCAGGATCCCGTCGTTGTCCGCGTCGGGATCGCAGGCATCGCCGATCCCGTCACCGTCGGTGTCCTTCTGGTCGGCGTTCGCGACGAGCGGACAGTTGTCGACGCCGTTCAGGACCCCGTCGTTGTCCTTGTCGGGGTCGCAGGCATCGCCGAGTCCGTCGCCGTCGGTGTCGGTCTGGTCGGCGTTCGCGACGAGCGGACAGTTGTCGGACGCGTTGAGGACGCCGTCGTTGTCCATGTCGGGGTCGCAGGCATCGCCGAGACCGTCTCCGTCCGTGTCCTTCTGGTCCACGTTCGCGACCGAGGCGCAGTTGTCGCACGCGTCGCCGAGACCGTCTCCGTCCGTGTCGGCCTGGGAAGGATTCGCGACCGTCGGGCAGTTGTCGCACGCCGTGCCGCGGCCGTCGCCGTCGGGGTCGGCCTGATCGACGTTCGCAAGGCTCGGACAGTTGTCGCACGCATCGCCCACCGAATCGCCGTCGACGTCGCCCTGGGTCGCGTTGACGGTCAGCGGGCAGTTGTCGGCGAGGTCGCGCGGCGTGTCCGCGTCGTTGTTCCGGTTGGCGGTCGTGCACGTGGGCGAGGGCGTATGGTCTTGCCCCTGTCCGCTCGTCACTGCCGCCGACTCGCCGCACACGTTGCGGCCCGAGATGATGTAGTAGAAGCCGGTCCCCGGCGGCGGCACCGCGGCATCGTTCACCGTCCACGCCACGTTCTCGGTGTCGAAGCAGGTCTCGTTGTAGGCGAACGGGGCGCCGCCGCCGAAGGTGCCGCGGTAGACGTTGTACGTCGGCGCCTGGTAGGCGTGCAGCCAGCGCAGCGTCGCGACGCCCGCGGACTTCGACATCGTCAGCGTGCTCGCGACCTTGTCGGGAGGCTGAGAGATCGCCCTCAGGAGCGGCGCGCAATCCGAGACGTCGGGGACGCCGTCGTTGTCGTCGTCGGGATCCAGGTAGTCCGGAATGCCGTCGCCGTCGGTATCGATCTGGAACTCGAGCGCGCCGATGTCGACGGTCGCGGTGCCGTCGCCGTTGCCGTCGGAGATGCGCGGCGCGCCGTCGTAGTCGGTCGTCGAGACGACGCCGTTGTTGTCGCCGGCGTCGATGAGCGGGCTCGTCGCCTGAAGGTGGTAATCGCGCGGCGTCCCGTTGGGCGCGACGTACTGCGGGCCCAGGGAGATGTTGCCGTTCAGCCCGATGTAGTCGGAATCCTGCTTCGACCCACCGACATTGCTCGGCGTGCACGCCCAGATGTCGTTGTTGTGCACCGTCGGCGCCGCGGCCGGATCGACGTAGAGGCCGCCGCCGATCGCGGTGCCGGTCGCCTGGTTCTGGGTGACGGCGTTGTTGACGAACTCGACCTGGTCGCCGGCGTTGGCCGAGGCGCCGAAGTACACGCCCCCGCCGTGCCCCGCGGCGTTGTTGTTGTGGATCGTGTTGTTGCGGATCTTGGCGCTCGTCGTCGACGTCCCGATCGCCCCGCCGTCGACACCGCCGTTGATGTCGAAGATGTTGTTCTCGATCGTGCCGCGGGATGGCGAGACGGGTGTCGTCGAATCAGTCTCCCCGAACGCGATCCCAGCGCCGAAATCGGCGGCGTTGTTGTCCGAGATGAAGTTGTTGCGCACGATCGAGAGCGCCGTATTTGCATTCGTCGAGTAGAGCGAGATCCCGCCGCCGCCACCGAACTGGTTGAGCGTCGCCGGATTCCCGGCACGGTTCGAGAGGATCGAGTTCCCGTCGATGATCGGCGCCGACTGGAAGCCGACGTAGATGCCGCCGCCGTCGCCTTCGCTCATCTTGTTCGTCGATCCGGCGGGCGGATCCGCCGCGTTCCCCTGGATGAGATTCTTCGTGATCACGGGCACCGGCGTCGGATTCCCCGCGAGCCCCTGGACGTAGATCCCGCCGCCGTAGTAGATCTTCGTCGAGGTGCTCGAGAGCACGTTCCCGACGATCTCGTTGCGCGTGATCGTCGGCGACGATCCGAAGATCGTGATGCCGCCTCCGATCTTCCACGTGCAGTTCGAGCCGCACGACGGGTTGTCGATGCCGCCGCCGCCGGTGATGTGGAAGCCCTCGAGGCGGCTCGTGTTCGACGCCGCCGAAGGGAAGTAGACGGCCGTGCAGTTCGTCGTGCTCTCGTACGTGCAGTAGTCGGTGTTCACGCACGGCCGGTTCGTCGCGTCGAGGATCGTCGTCGCGGGACCGTCGGTGGAGATGATCTGGATGTTCGCCGTGACGCGGATCGCTTCGTGATAGGTCCCCGGCATCACGTTGATCTGGCCACCGCTCGCTTTGAGGGCGCAGATCGCCGTCTGGATCTTGCAGTACGGATCGCCCTGCGTACCCGTTCCGGTCCCTGCGCAATCGTCGACCCATACGGTCGTCTGCGCGTGCGATAGCGACCAGGCCAACATGAGAGACGAGACGACGAGCGATCCGCGGAGCGTGCGTCCGCAGCCGGAGCGAAGAAACATCTTTCCCCTCGAGACCGAAGCTCCCCAGCCCTAAATTCTTCTCCCGCCGAGACCGGCACATTTATACGGTGAGACTTGCGCCTTGCAAGGGTGTCGGCATTCTTTGGGTTAGCGGCATAAAAAACTGACCGAATTACCAATAAGGACCACGCAGCGGCGTGCTTTCTTGGATACCTGTACAGTGCGGCAGGCGTACTGTGGCCACGCTGGGAGCTCCGATGCGCGTCCCACGACGGAGACAGGGCTTCGATGTCGCCGTCATCGGGGCGGGGCCGGTGGGATGCGTGGCCGCGCTCGCATGCGCCCGGCGCGGACGCCGGGTACTCCTCCTCGAAGCGAATCCGGACGGCAGCAAGCGCCTCGCCGGTGAGTGGCTCCATCCGCCGGCGCTCGCCATTCTCGAAGAGCTGGGCGTCTCGCTCCCCGGCGTCTCCGCCTACGCATCGGGCTCGGGGTTCGTCGTGTACCCCGATGACGGCTCCGGCCCCGTCGTGCTCCCCTACGGCGAAGGGACGAAGGGGTTCAGCGGCGATCACGGCGCGCTCGTCGACAGCCTGCGCGAGCACTGCAGGAACGAGCCGGGGATCGATTACGTCGAGCGCGCGCGGGCGACGGCGATTGACGGCCAGAACCTCACGTACGAAGGGCCCGGTGGGAATCGCACGATCGTCGCCGAGTCGGTCGTTGCCGCCTCGGGGCGCTCGGTGCTCTTCCCCTCCGGCGAACCGCAGCGCCGCGCGGGAACGTACTCGCGGATGGCGGGAGTCATCCTCGACGACTGCGACCTTCCCTTCGAAGGGTACGGCCACGTCTTCCTCGGCGGCCTCGGCCCGTGCCTCGCGTACCGCATCGACGCGCGCCGCGTCCGCCTCTGCCTCGACGTGCCGCTGGCGCTGCACGTCCATGCCGGCATCGAGGCGGTCCTGGACGAGGGCTATGGCGCGGCGATGCCTCCCGCGCTCCGTCCGGCGTTCCGTCGCGCGCTTCGCGCGGGTGCGATCGCGTGGGCGTCGAACCAGTTCCGCCCGCGCGTCTCCTTCGGACGTCCCGGCCTCGCCCTGGTCGGCGACGCGGTCGGATTCCATCATCCTCTGACCGCTCAGGGGATGACCCTGGGCTTCCAGGACGCGATCGCGTTCGCGCGCGCCAGGAGCTTCGCGGCGTACCGGCGCGAGCGTCTCGTCGGCAGCCGCGTTCCCGAGATGCTCGCGGTCTCGCTCTACGAGGTCTTCGCGGACACGTCGGACGAGGTCGTCGTGATCCGTCGCGCGATCTACGACCTGTGGCGGGGGAGCGCGCTCGAGCGGAAGCGCACGATGCGGTTTCTCGGCTGCCAGGACACCGGGCCGGTCGCGTTCAGCTCGTCGTTCCTGAAGGCGCTCCTCCTCGCGTCCCGGGGTCTCGTGCGCCAGGGTCGCGCCTCCTGGCGCTGGGCCGAGGTCGCCGAGGTCGGAAGCGAGCTGTCGTCCCGCATCCGGTGGCTCGTCGGAGGCGCGCTCCACCTCACCTCCCCGATCGCGGAGGAGAAATACGGCGCGGCGCTCAAGGCCTCGCTGGCGAAGGCGGACGTCGTGGCGCATCCCTCGTCGTCGCTTCCGGCCGAGGGCGTGTCGCCGGCGCGGGCGCTCGCGCGCGGGACGCGCCACCTCGCGTCGTCACAGCGCACCGACGGCGCGTTCGAGGGCGAGGTCGTCTGGTGCCCGATGCTCGCCGCTCAGTACGTCATCGCCTGCCACATCGCCGGACGCGAGATCCCGGCCGAGCGGCGGCGCCGGCTGCTCCTCCACTTCGAGCGCACGCGCCTCCCGAACGGTGCCTGGGGCCTGCACGAGTTCCTGTCGGAGCCTTATCTCTTCGTGACGTCGCTCGTCTACGTCGCCGCACGCCTCCTCGGCGCGGGCCCGGACGATCCCCTGCTGAGGGGCGCCCTCGCCTTCTTGCGCGCGGAGGGCGGAGTCGTCGCCGTGCCGAGCTGGGGCAAGTTCTGGCTCGCCATGCTCGGACTGTACGCGTGGGAGGGCGTACCGCCGGTCCTCCCCGAGATCTGGGCGCTTCCGCGGTGGGTTCCCGTCCACCCGTCGCGTCTCTACTGCCACACCCGCATGATCTACCTCGCGATGGCCGCGATCTACGCCAAGCGCGTGGTCGCGCCCGAGACGGCGCTCCTCGCCGCGATCCGAGACGAGCTGTATCCGCAGGGGTTCGCCACCGTGGACTTCGCGCGGGCACGCACCGCCCTCAGGCGGGAAGAGCTGGTCGCCGCGCCCGGGAGGACGCTCCGCGCGATCCAGCGCTTGAGCGTCGCCGCCGAGAAGGTCGCGTCGCACACGCGCAGCGCCTCGTCGATCCGCAAGCTGCACGAGCACATCCGCTTCGAGCTGGCGGCGACCCGATTCACCAGCATCTCGCCGGTCAGCGGGCTCCTGAACGTGATCGCCCTCCACGCTGCGGATGCGCAGGACGAGGACGCGCGGCGGGCCCTGGACGCGCTCGAAGCGTGGATCTGGGAAGACGACGAGCGCGGGACGCGCGTCGCGGGCGCCAGGAGCGCGAGCTGGGACAGCGCTCTCGCGGCGCAGGCGCTCGCCGCCGCCGCCGAGCACGAGCCGGTGGGCCGGGAGCTCGCGCGCGCCGACGCCTTCCTCGCCGCGCAACAGATCCGCGTGTCGTGGCCCGACGCGGCGCGGTTCCACCGGACCGATCCGCGCGGCGGCTATTGCTTCTCCGAGGCGTCGCATGGCTGGCCGGTGAGCGACTGCACCGCGGAGGCGCTCCTCGGGCGGCTGGCCCTCTCCGAGCCGCCGCTCACGGAGGACGACGCCGCGCTCGCGCTCTCGTTCATCCTGCGTTGCCGGAACGGAGACGGCGGGTTCTCGGCCTACGAGCCGCGGCGCCTCTCGTTCTCGCTCGAATGGATGAACCCGGCCGAGATGTTCGCGGACTCGATGACGGAGTTCTCGTTCGTGGAGTGCACCGCGTCGTGCGTCGCCGCGATCGTCGCCGCGCGGCGCGCCTTCCCCTCGATCGGGCTTCGAAAGGACCTCCGGCGGTTGTCCGAGGCGACGGCCGGCGGGGTCGCATTCCTTCGCGTGCGGCAGCACCGCGACGGCTCGTGGCCAGGCGCGTGGGGCGTGCGCCTCCTCTATGGCACGCTCTTCGGCGTGCGCGGCCTCGTCGCCGCCGGCGTGCCGCCGACCGATCCCGCGCTCCGGAAGGCGTGCGCGTGGCTCAAGTCGATCCAGCGTCCCGACGGGAGCTGGAGCGAGCGGCACGTCTCCGATGATCCACGGATCTACACGCCGGGCGACGAAGGACAGGTCACGCAGACGGCGTGGGCCCTCTCGACGCTGCTCACCGCCGAGGATCCCGACTGGGGCGCGATCGACCGGGCCGCTCGATTCCTCGCCTCGGCGCAGCGCGACGACGGCGATTGGCCAAGCGAGAAGCCGTCGGGAATCTTCTTCCGCACCGCGCTCCTCGACTACACGCTGTACAAGAGCTACTTCCCGGTCTGGGCGCTCGCACAGTACGAGACGCGGCGGAAGGAGCGCGAGGCGCTCATGGCCTCGGAGGATGAAGAGAGTTCACAGTCAACCGTCAACAGTTTGTAGTCACTGTCGGCTGTCAACTGTGAACTGTCTTCGTTCTACCTACAGGTCTTCGTCCGGCCGCCCTTGCAGATTCCGGAGCAGCAGTTGCTGTTCGAGGTGCAGGCGGAGCCCGACGGGCTGCACCCGCCGCCGCCGCCCTCGACGAGCGTGCAGTTGTAGAGCGCGTTCCTGCCGCTGATGTCGTCGGAGGACTGCGTCTTGTCCTGGCAGTAGGCCACGGTCGCGTACATGAGCGAGCCGCTGTCGTTCGAGTGCGCGAGGCCGAGGACGTGCCCGACCTCGTGCGCGACGACCGAGTCGAGGTAGATCTCGTTGCTGCAGCTCCCCTGAGCCGGGGTCGTGTAGTTGTAGGCGAGGTTGAACGCGACATCGGCGTCGGTGACCTTGTCGACCGTGAGGCCGCCGCACGTGCCGGTGACGCTCGTCGAGTAATACCCCGTGAGGGTCGCGGCGAGGCACGTTCCGGTGCAGATCCTGAGCGGGTCGCCGAAGATGATGTCGCTGATCCCGTCGCCCTGGCGGTACGCGACGTTCCCCGACGAGCTGGTCGTCACGTTGACGCCGCCGGAGTTCCACGACTTGACGGCGTTGACCGCCGCGGTGACGCCGTGGTCCGGGTCGCCGCCGGTGACGGTCGACACTCCGTGGCTGTCGACGTTGACCTGGTGCGGCGTGTCGGAGTTGAACCAGCGGCGGGCCGGCGAGAGGAGCACGTACGCCGACGCCGAGGTGGGAAGGAGAGCCGCGAGGGACGCGGCGAGGGCGACGAGCTTGATGGTGGTCTTCATCATCGCCTCCTAGTTCCCGGCCCGGGCGAGCTGCTTGCCGAGCTCGGCGAGCGGCATGCCGTCCGCGACGCCGCCCTCGAGCATCAGATTGCCGAGGCGATCGCGGTTGATCCGAGAGAGTCCTTGCGCGTAGCCGGCGACCATCGGGACGCCGTCGAACCAGCGGCCGATGAACGCGACGACGTGGTCGCCCTCGTGGAAGACCGGCGCCCCTTCCATCTCGGAAGTGAAGTCGCCCACCGTTCCCCCCGGAACGCGGACGACGACCTGGTCGGTGGAGGCGCCGTGGAGGCGCCCCATGACTTGCAGCGTGACGTAGGTGAAGATCGCGGAGCCCTCCTCGTTCCAGGCGCTCCGCACGTCGACCACGTCGGCCTGGACGACGGCTTCGGACATCCGCTTGAGCGTGGGGACGTCCACTTTCAGAAAGGTCGATGCCGCGGAGAGTGTGATCCCTCCGAGCACGATCGCCCCTGCGATGAGGGCGGTCTTGCCCCGACTCATCCTCATGAATCCCTCCTTGCGCTCGTGACGAGCGTCAGTGGCTTGCGGCGCTGCTTATACGCCGTGACGCCGACCGTGCCAAGGAAGGATCAGGGGCAAGCGCTCGTCGGGATCCGCTCGACGGAACCGGAAGCGAACCCGTAGGTTCCCGTCGCGCAGACCGTTTGGGCCCGAACGAGGTAGTAATAGCCGTCTCCCGGCACGGGATCCGGCCGCGGGTCGGAGAAGCTGGTGACCGCGACGTCGTTCTGGAGACACGTCGCGGTGGCGGTGCCGTTCACGCGAAGATCCGAGAGCGTCTGCGACGCAACGTCGTAGACCGCGCCGCCGCCGACGTCGGGCCACGAGAGCGTGGTCCCCGGCGTGTCGTTGACGGCAACCCCGGTGACCTCCACGGGTGTCGGAGCGCTCGTGCCCGGATGGCAGACGCCGCCGCTACAGGCGTCGCCGGTGGTGCAGGAGTTCCCGTCGCTGCACGACGTGCCGTCGGGCTGCCCCGTGCACGTGTCGGGAACGCACGCGTTCGGGAGGTTCACGTTCGTCACCGCGACGTCGTCCAGGTAGAAGCCGGCGAACTCGGCCGCCGGATCCGACGTGAAGCGCCACCGGAACTGGATCGAGTCTCCAACATTCAGGCCGGTGATCGGGTGGCAACGGTGCGCGTACGCGGGGACGCTGCTGCTCGTCGCGAAATCGTTGCAAGTCGACCCGCTGCCGAGCGGGCCGTCGATCACGCTCTTCGTCTGGTCGTAGGCGCAGCCGTTGACCGGCGGGGCGCCGGTGCAGCCGAGCGTCTCCCACCCGGTGATCGTGTCGGCCGGATCGCATCCGGCCGCCGGCGAGTTGCTCGGCGGCGGCACGTCGAGCCAGTCGCCGCCGTTCACCGAGTATTCGACCGCGATGCCGTCCCAGTGATACTCGAGCTGGTGGCGCTCCCAGTACTGGAGCGCGAGCGAGGTCGCGCCGGCCGTCAGCGCCGGCGCCTGGATCTCGGCGCACTGGTTCGGCAAGTAGGTCGCCGTCGGCCCGGGGCCGGCGTTGCGGTAAGCGTACGAGCCTCCGGGCGTATGGTTCGCTCCGGGGTCGTTCGCGGTCTTCACGTAGCGCCAGACCTGCCCCGCGACGTCGCCGGGGCCGCCGACGTTCATCTGCAGGAAGGCGGAGCCGTCGCCGCCGCCGTCGAACCACGTGCCCGGCGAGGATTGCGTGCCCACACCGTACGCGGTGCCGGCCACGGTCACCGAGTTCGCTTCTTCATTGCCCCCGCTGCAGTCGCCGCCGTTGCCGGTGCTGTTGTCCTCGGCGCGCACGACGTAGAAATAGGTCGTCCCGCTCTGGAGATTGTTCGTGTCGAGGTACGAGGTCGGACCGTTGACGCAGGTCGCGATCCGGTTCGCCGCGGAGGGAACGAAGTCGGGGGTCGTGCCCCGGAAGACGTCGTACTTCATGTTCGGCGTGAGCGGGCAGGCCGTGGCCGCCGGGCTCCAATTCACGGTCACGCCGCACGTCGACTGATTCACGCTCGATGCGGCGGAGGCGCCGGCGAACGAAGGCTTCAGATTGCAGGTTCCGGTCGCGGTCGCGCTGACGCAGCCGCTCGTGACGAGCGACTGGCACTTCGCGGCACCGTCGGTCGCGGCGATGACTCGATAAGAGTAGGACAGGCCGCCGAGGACCGTCGTGTCGGTAAAGCTCGACGCGGCTCCCGAGACGCCGGCGAGCGGCTTGAAGAGCGCACCGCTGCCGCACACGCCGTCGGCGCGCTCGATCGCATACGAGCCGGGGGCCGGCACGAGCGGGGTCCAGGTGACCTGGATCTTGTTGTCGCCGGGAACCGTCGCGGTGCCGATCGTCGGTGCCGCCGCGGGCCGTGTCGAGCAGACGGTCGCGGGACACTGCCCAGGCGACACGCCGCCGGGATAGGACGCCGACGCGATTCGCGTCGACCACGCCCCGGCGGACGCGTAAAACTGGTTCGTGTAAAAGAGGGTGCAGTCGTCGGCGGGGTCGACGCTCATGCTGCTGTAGTCGCCCCAGCGCGTGTTCGTGTTGTTGGCGGTGCCGGTGACGATAATCTGCTCGGGGCCGGGCATGACGCCTGGGGAGTCGTTCTTGGCTCGGCCGGTATAGCGAATCGATTGGTTGTCGGTGCCCGCGGTCTTCCCGGTCGTGCTGTAGCCGACGATGATGTTCTCGGCGGTATCCATCGCGATCGACGGCATCCAGCGGCTGCGGCCGCCCGCGACGTCGGCGATCGTTCCCTGCTGTCTCACACACGGGAACGACGGGCAGGTCGCATCCGGCACGCCCGACATCCGGAAGTCGTACCACCGCACGCCGGAGACGAGCCCGCTGACGCCGGGATCGACCGAGTGGCTGATGACGATCGACTCGTGGTCGACGTACTTCCGGTACGCGGCGCGGAACATGAGACGGTCGGCCAGGGAGCCCACCAGCTGCGTGGTCGAGGGCTGGGGAATGCACGTGCCTCCGCCGCACGCCGCCGAGTAAGGCGCGACCGGCACGTCGGCCTGCTCGGTTCTGACCGTGTTCGCCGGGTTCACGAAGTCGACCGACATCCGGTAGAAGACCATCGAGCTTTCATGGAGCGAGAGGAAGATCCCCGGCGCTCCCTGGGGGGGCGGCGCGAAGCCGTCGATATCGGCCGGCATGTGGCCGCCCTCGGCGGGGTCGAAGATGACCTGCCAGGTCGCCGTCGGGTCCCCGTTGATCATCTTCGTGCGGTCCATCGCCGCGAAGATCCCGGCGACGTAGCTGCCCGACGTCGAGGTGAACCCGTGCGCCATCATGTAATAGGCGTCCGACCACACGCCGAAGTGCGGGTAGTCGCCGAAGACGCCGTTCGGCACGGTGAACGCAAAGCGGTTGAACTGGCCGGTCGCGTCGTTCGTCTTCGAGACGGCGACGCACTGGAAGTAGCTGCCGTTCGAGAGCGTCGTCGTGAACTGCGAGATGAGCCAGCGGTTGGCGAGCTTGTCGAAGAGCACGATCGGGTCGCCGCTGTTCTGCGTCTCGCACGCGCCGCCGAATCCGCTCCAGAGCGTGTTGATGTTGATCGGGCCGAGCACCGACGTCGCGGCGTGCGTCGAGCGGTTCAAGGTCCACACCTGGTAGCGCGTGTTGACGGTCTCGACGAATTGGGTCGTGCCGACCGAGCCGTTGCTGTCCGAGGGCGTGCCGCCGGCGATCCCGATGCCCTGGAAGTTGAAACCGGTCGACGGCGCTGCCGGCGACGGGCCGCCGGACGTTTCGATCTGCGGCTGGACCTGCTGGACCACGGGGTCGGGGACGCCGGACTTGTAGATCCGGAACGCCGGGAGGATCGGGTTCGCGGGTGCCTCGAACTCCTCGTTCTCGTTGAAGAACGGACGGCGCTCGGCCGCCAGCTCCGTGAGCGGCCTCGACACGTCGGACTGCGACGCAGACACCTCGTAAACCGTCTGGCCCATCGCGTTCGTGAACGCGTGGACCGTGTCGGTCTTCGCATAAGGCATCGAGGCCTTTGGCGTGTCGTTGGTGTCGGGCGCGGCGGGTGCCGTTCCCGATAGGAGCTTGCGCTTGGCGTCGACCTTCGACGGCTTGGATTTGGAGTGCCGTGTCGCGGCGCCTACCGGCACGGCGACGAGACACGAGATCAGACCAATTACACTTACGTACGCGACGAGCCTGGACACACGCATCACGGCACCGTCCCCCAAGAGAGTCGCGGATTCTGTACGACGAACTCACCGCGGATTCAATGCGGCATGCGAAAAAGGGCCGTCGTTCGGGGGAGGTTCAGGTATACGCGACCAAGAAGAGGCGGATGGACGGGCACACGCCGACGGTGTAGGGTCCGCCCGTTCCCTCAACGCGGAGGATGCCCATGTTCAAGAAGATCGTTGCCGGTTGTACCGTCGCGCTCGCCGTCGCCGCCATCGGCGCCGGCGTCATGTCGATGTCCTCGACGCCGGTCGAGGCGAAGATCTGCGGCCGTTGCCCCGCGTACTGCATCGGCGTCACGTGCGATGACGGGAAGACGTACTGCAACTCGTGCTACGCGGCGTGCGCCGGCGCGGGGCACTGCGTCATCACCGGCTAGTCACGACGCCGGATTCGCGTACTCCGACATCAGCCGCACGATCGATGCGGCCGCCTGCGGCGTTGCCATCGCCGGATCGTTGAGGATCGCCTTCGCGGCGGCCGCCGCCGGGAAGACGACGGCCGCCACGATCAGTAACGAAACCGCGCGCTCAACCACCATTCTTCTCGTCGTTTCCCTGGTGGTCCTTCTTGGCCTTGTCTTGCTGCGGCTGCGGCTTCTTGTTGTTGTTGTTCTTGTTGCCGTTCTTATCGTTCGGCCGCTGCTGTTGTTGCTGCGGCGGCTGCTGGCCGTGAACCTGGCCCTGCCCGTGCGCCTGCTGCTGCGCGGGCTGTTCGGGCTGCATGTGGGGCGGCGGCTCGGGTACCGGCGGGTGCGGCTTCTGCTGCTGCGTGGGCTGGGGACGCTGCCCGTGTTCCCTTTGCTGCTGCTCGAGCCGTTGACGGTTCTGCTCTTGGTTGTACTGCTGCTGCGGCTGCGGCACCTGTTGCTGCTGCGGAGCCGGCCGCTGTTCACGCTCGCGCTGGATCTGATTGGAGCGGTTCTGCGTCATGCCCGGAGGGAGCTGCGGCTGTGCGGCGCGCAACCCTTCCTGCCGCTGGTCCGGGACACGGATCTGCTGGCGTGAGAACCCCTGGAACGGCGCGGCGTGCGAGACGCGCTCGATCGGCTGGGGCTGGATCGTGCGGCCGGCCGCACGTTCCACGACGCGGACATCGGGGCCGCGGTTGACGACGACGTTGTTCTGCACGACCAGGTTGTTGTGGATGACGGTCGTGTTCTGGATGTAGGTGTTCACCTGCCGCTCCGGCACGATGTACGGCCGGATGCTCGGTGCCGCAAACTCACGCACCGGGACGAACACGAACGCCTGCGGCGGCGGCTCGTAGTACGCCGGGCGGCTCCCGAACGAGACACCGATCGCGAACTCGGGAGAGACCGGCGCCCAACCCACCGCCTCGGGTCCCTGACGGAACTCGACCCATGCCGGCGCCCAGGTATAGCCGGGCACCCAGACCCAGCCGTAGTCGGCGTCCATCACCCAGGTTCCGTAGTGGTAGGGCACGGCGCCCCATTGATAGTCGGAGACCCACACCCATCCGACGTCGGCGTACTGCCAGTGTCCGTCGTAATAGGGATTCCAGCCGGGCCGGTAGACCTGCGGCTGCCAGACGCGTCCGTAGCTCGCCGAGGCGAGCCACGTTCCGTGCGGGCTGAGGTTGCTGTAGAAGAAGTCGAACGACACGTCCACGGCGGCGTGCGCCGGAGGCGCAGCCATCGGGCTGAAGATCAGCGTGAACGCGATCGCTGCTGCCGCGGCAATCGTGTTTCTCATGTGTCACCTCGTGGGACACCCCACTGAAGCGGGGCGCCGTCGAGGTGAAAGGCAATGACGATGCCATGACCGAACGGCGGGCTTTTATCGCCGCGCGATCGCTGGAGCGCCCTCGGAAGATGACACGGTGCGCAGAATCAGCGTGAGGGGGAAACCCCCAACTCACGTAACAGCGCGTCCGCGTCATCGACCGCATCCATGACCCAGAGCACGTAGCGGATGTCGACCAAGATCGACCGCGTGCGCACGGGGTCGAAGACGATGTCCGACGCGACCGTGTCGAAGGTGCCATCGAAGAGGAGCCCGATCAGCTCGCCCTTCGAGTTCATGGCGGCCGAGCCGGAGTTGCCGCCGGTCGTGTCGACGGACGCAAGGAAGTTCACCGGCACGTCGCCGAGCTTGGGGTCGGCGAACGGCGTCTTCGCTTTTCCGTCGCGCAGCGCCGCGATCGCGTCGAGCTCGCGCTGCGGGGCGTCGAATTCCCCTTCTCCGGTGTTCTTCTCGACGATGCCGGCGAGCGTCGTCTGCGGCAAGTACATGAGCCCGTCCTTCTCGGTGACCCCTTCGACCTTGCCGAACGTGACGCGCAGCGTGCCGTTGGCGTCCGGGGCGAGGAGACCGCCGGAGAGCTGGAGCATCGCCTTGAGGTACACCGGCGAGAGGCGCGAGCGGAGGCCGTCCCTCGTCTTCTCGCGCTCGTCCTGCGCGTGCCACTCCGGCTCGAGCGCGGCGGCGAAATCGAGCATCGTGTCCTTCATCGCGGCCAGATCGGCGGAGGACTTGTCGAGCGCGGCGAGACGCACGTCGTGGTCGGCGAGCTTGGTGCCGGTGTAGAGCTTGTCGAGGAACGCGTCGATCGCACGACCGGCGTCGGCTTCGCTCGTCCCCGCGGCGAGGCCGACGGCGTCGTCGACCGGCTTGATGCGTGCCCCTTCGGGGAGGCGCGCCGCCTCGAGCAGGTTGTACCGGAGGATCGCGCGGTCGGCGGCGAGGTCGATGTTCTTCTGCATGCGCTCCTGGCCCTCGCGCATGCGCTTCCAGTTGCGCTCCTGGTACGCGGGATCGCGCTCGAGGTCGGGCTTCGGCCTTGCCGAAGCGAGCCGCTCGATCGTCTGCGCCGCGCCGAGGAGCGAGCCCATCCCCGTGAGGCCGCCGAGCGCGGCGTCGCGGAGGCGCGTCTCGTTCACCTGTGCGGTCAACGCATCCAAGCGCGGGAGGACGTCGCCGTACTCCTTCCGCCTCGCGGGATCGGCGTCGATCCACGCGGTGAGCGCCTTCTCGCGTGCGGCCTTCGCGTCCAGCACCTTCGAGGCGACGAGCCCCTGGAGCTTGCCGCGCGCGTTCGTGAGGCTGTTGTTCAAGCCGCGGATCCGGTTCGCCACCTTGATGGAGCTCTCGGGCGAGGACTTCGCCACGCCTTCCAGGATCGCGATCTGCTCCTCGTTGCGCTTGATCTGGCGCGGGAGCGTCCACTCGGTCATCCGCTTGATCTCGGCGTAGGTCTCGAGCCGGCGCGTGTTTCCGGGATAGCCGGCGACCGCGATCGTGTCGCCGGGGCCGACCCCCTTGGAATCGATCTTGAGCCACTTCTTCGGGTGGTAAGGCACGTTCTCCTTCGCGAACGGCGCGGCCTTCCCGTCGGGCGCGACGTACGCGCGGTAGATCCCGACGTCGCCGGTGTGCCGCGGCCAGCGCCAGTTGTCCGTCTCGCCGCCGAAGTTGCCGATCCCCTTCGCCGGCGTGTAGACGAGCCGGATGTCGTTGATCTCGAGCTGCGCGATCTCGAAGTACTTGTTCCCCTCGAAGAAGCTCGCGACGCGGCAACGCAGGCCGTCCTTCTCGCACGCCTTCACGCGCTCCTTCGAGCGCCGGTCGATCACGTCGAAGCGCTCGCGATCGGAGAGCGCGGGATCGATGTTCCCCGCGATCTCCGTGGTGACGTCGTTGACGGCGACGGTGACGGCGGCGCGCGAGCCGGGACCGACCGGGAGCTCGTCGGCGCGCGTCTTGGCGAGGTAGCCGGTCTCGAGGAGATTGCGCTCGGGGGTCGAGTTGTACTGGAGCGCCCCGGTGACGCAGTGCTGGTTCGTGATGATGAGCCCGTCGGGCGAGACGAACGACGCGCTGCAGCCGCCGAGCGAGACGACCGCATTCAGCGGATAGCTCGACACGGAGGAGTACGCCTTCGCGTCGATCGTGAGTCCGGCGTCCTTCACGAGGCCAGAGGCCTCGGGAACTTGCCTGGGCATCCACATGCCTTCGATCGCGACGGTGGGGCGAGCCGAGAGAATGACGAGCGCCGCGAGCGCGACGCGCACACCGAGAGCCTTCATGACGAGCCTCCTGGAACGAAGGCCCGATTCTATTTCAGAAGCTCAAGAGGCGAGGGAACGGATCAGGGCTTCGAGAGCGATCTGGTCCTCGCGGGTCGCGGGGTGGAACCGCGCGCCGCAGACCGTTCCCGCGGCAAATTCCTCGGTGGCGTGGGCAATCTCGAGCGATCCCCGGATGGCGCTCCCCGCGACGTGGAGAACGACGCGGCCGAATTCCATTCCGCGCTCCATCGCGGGCTGACCGTCGATGAGTCCGAAGCAGACCCCGCCTGAGCCGATGTCGAGCAGGTCGAGCTGCCAAGACCTTCCGTCTTCGACCGTCAGCACGAGGAAGGCCTGATGCGCGTGGCGCAGGCGATGCCGCATGCCTGTGCGGCGGCATGCGGAGACGATCTTGGGCGGGACGAATTCGTGGAAGCTCACAGAGCCAATATGGGGTTCGGCCATGGAGCGGGCAACGCGATGAGACAAAGAAGTTCACAGTGAACAGTTGATATTTCACAGGCAGAAGACGACAAGGCCGCCTACTGTGAACTGTTAACTGTCGACTGTGAACTACTTCTGGCCTTTCAAGCTTCGCAGCGCATCCAACAGGATGGGATCCTCAGGCAGCGCCGCGAGCTCCCGCTTCAGCGCGGCCTCGTACTCCGCGTCGGTGCCGCGACCGCAGCACGCCATCGCGCGCGCGAGTCGCGCCGCTCCGTCTCCGGGGTCCGCGGCGACGGCGCGCTCCGATTCCTCGAGCATCGGCTTGGTGCGGCCGAGACGGTCGAGACAGCTCCAGCGTCCGGTTCTGAGATCGCGATCGACGGGGTGCTCCGCGAGACCGGCGTCGTAGACCGCGAGCGCTTCGGTCACGCGCCCGCTCGCCTCGAGCGCGTTTCCGAGCTTGCGCTTCAAGTAAGGATCGGCGGGTTCGACGGCGACCGCCTCCGCGAGAGGCGCGACCGCGTCCTTCGGCCGGTTCGCCGCGAGAAGGATCTGTGCCAAGCGCACGCGCGCGTCGACGCTCGTCGGCTCCGCAGCGAGGACGGCCCGATAGCCGGTCACCGCCGCCGCGACGTCGCCGGCGAGGGCGCTGCGATCCGCCTCGGCCATCGCCGCGAGCGATACGAGCGCCTCCTTGGGATCCTTTCGGGATGCGGCCGCCGGTGCGGGCGCCGACGAGGCATAGCCGAGCGAGGCGAGCGTCTTGCGCGTCTCGTCGTCCGGGACGACGGCGACCGACGCCGCCGCCTCGTCGAGACCCGCGGTGAGCCGGTCGAGCGACGCCGCCAGGCTCGCTCGTTTTTCCGGCTGCGACGCCTGGAGATCGCTCATCTCCCGCGGATCCTCGTTCAGGTCGTAGAGGGCGTCGGCCGCGCCGCGCACGAGCTTGAATCCCTTCTCGCGCAGGGCGAAGAGCGGCGTGCAGCCGTGATGAAAGAAGGCGTAGAGGCTCTCCGCGTACCCGCTCGTCGGCTGCCACGCGACGCTCCCGCCGGAGAGGAGCGGCGTGAGGTCGCGGCCCTGCACGCCGGGCGGCACCGGGAGCGCCATGAGACGGCAGACCGTCGGCAGCACGTCGATGAGGCTCACCGGCGCTCCGACCGGCGCTATCCGCCGCGCGCCCGGCACGCGGATGACGAGCGGAACCCTGAGCGTCGCCTCGTGCACGAGGACGCCGTGCGTCTTCTCGCCGTGCTCGCCGAGCCCCTCGCCGTGGTCCCCAGCGACGACGACGAGCGTCCGGTCTAGCCCGCGGGCCTTGGTCCATCCGTCGAGGAGATCGCCGATCGCACGATCGACGTAGGCGATCTCGCCGTCGTACCCGGAGGCATACCGCGACCGCTCGGGCTCGGGAGGGCGATACGGCGCATGCGGGTCGAAGAGGTGGACCCAGACGAAGACCGGACGCCCCGCCTGCCCGGGCAGCCACGCCAGCGCCGCGTGGACGACCGATTCCGCATCACGCTCCGGGTAATAGGACAGCCCCGCGGGAACGTCGCCGCCGGAGAACCGCTCGTCGTAGGTCCCGAAGCCCTGATCGAGGCCGTACCGCCGGTCGAGGACCTCGGCCCCGATGAACGCCGCCGTCGACCGGCCCGCTCCAGACAGGATCTCCGCGAGCGTCGTCTCCGCGTCGGGAAGGCGGTGGAAGCCGTTGTCCCGCACGGTATGGCTCGCCGGGAGGCGCCCGGTCATCAGCGACGCGTGCGCCGGGAGGGTCAGCGGCACCGGTGTCATCGCGTTCGTGAACCCGGCCCCCTCCGCCGCGAGCGCGTCGACGTGGGGCGTCCCCGGGACCTTCCCGCCGGTATACGAGAACCGGTCGGCGCGCGCGGTGTCGATCGTGATCAGGAGCAGGTCGCGGGGCGGAGGTGCCGGCGGAGCGGAGCGACACGAGGCCGCGATCACGAGAACGAGTGTCAAGAGGGACGTGCGAGACACGGACCTCCATCTTACCGCGCCATTCGCACGATTCTTGCAGCCGCTTGACGTGGCGCGTTCGGGAAGGAAAGTTTTGCCCTGAACATCACCAGGAGGCTTCACGCGATGACTTGGTTAGGGCAGAAATCGGACAACGAGGTCCGCGGCACGACGCCGCAGCCGACATCCACCCCCCAGCCGACGGCGCACACCACGCCGTACACGGCCGAGACACCGAAGCGCATGGAGGCGATCACCGTGGCGAACATTGGAAAGTCTCTCCACATCAAGGGCGAGCTGTCGGGGAGCGAGGATCTGACGATCGACGGCAAGGTCGAGGGGAAGATCTCCCTGAACGGCCAGCACGTGACCATCGGGCCGAACGGGCACGTCACGGCCGAGATCCACGCGAAGTCGGTCATCGTGGGTGGACAGATGAAGGGTAACGTCATCGCCGACGACCGCGTCGAGATCGCGGCGACCGGCTCGATGATGGGCGACGTGCGCGCTCCGCGCGTCGTGCTCGTCGACGGTGCGCGCTTCAAGGGCAGCATCGACATGGACGGCAAGACGCCGGCCACGGCGACCGCCTCGAACACCACCACCCGCACGACCACGCAGGCCTCGACCCCGGCCCCCACGCCGGAGCCGGCCTACGCCGGATCCAAGAGCTAGCAATCCGTGATGGGGACATTCTGCTTTTTAGCAGAATGTCCCCATTACAGCTCTCCCGCCTCCCTGAACCACCCGTAACTATCCCGGATCGTCTCCTCGAGCGGCCGCGGCGTGTAGCCCAGCTCACGGGTCGCCTTCTCGTGACGCACGTCCTTGTGGTGCCTGAGCGCGTCGAGCCCCGGGCGCGTGTAGACCGCGCGCGTCCTCGTGAGGCGGGCATACCCCGCCGCGAAGGGAACGCCGAGCATCGCGACGCCGACGGGGACGTCGAATCGGGGAGGCTTGGAGCCGGCGATCCGGCATGCGGTCTCCGCGAGCTCCCGCACGCTGCACCAGTGGCCTGAAAGCAGGTAGCGCTCGCCCGCCCTGCCCCGCTCCGCAGCGGCGATCGCACCGGCCGCGACGTCGCGTACGTCGACCCAGTTGAAGCCGCCCGTGACGAGCGTCGGGAGCTGCCGCCGGGCGAGCTGGAGGAGCATCTGGCCGGCGTGCGACGGCTTGAAATCGTAGGGGCCGATGACGCCCGTCGGGTTGACCGTGACCGCGTCGAGCCCGCGCGCCACTTCCTCCAGGACCGCCCGCTCTCCCAGGGCTTTCGACCGGTCGTAGGGGAACGCATGGCCCTTCGCGAGGGGGCGCGTTTCGTCGATCGGGCCGTCGTGGGTCCTCAGTGCGTGAATCGAGCTGAAGTGGACGAGCCGGCGCTGCCGCTCACGGCACGCGGACGCCACGGCGCGCGCCCCGCCGACGTTCAGAGCGAGCACCTCCGCACGCTCGCTGGGATCGATCGACACCTTCGCCGCCAGGTGAAAGACGACGTCGGCGCCGTCGATCAGCTCGTCGAGCGCACGGCGGTCGCGGAAGTCCCCGCGGAACGTGGCGACGTCGAGCCCCGTGAGCGCGCGATCGTCGGTGCGGACGAGCGCCCGGACCGTGTCGCCCCGCGCGACGAGGGCGCGCACGAGATTGCCGCCGAGATGGCCGCCCGCGCCGGTGACCGCCGCGATCATCGGTGCATTCTCGCAGACGCTCCGACAGTCACCCGATGGGATAGGTAGGAAATCCCCTCACCATGTAAGAAGCTTCGCGCAACGAATCCCCGAACACATAAGCGTTCAAAGAATTGCAATCGCTGCACTCTTCGAATGCGTGCAAGTTGCCCGATTTGCGGAAGGCTGCTGTTGGCGCCGCCATTGCTCTGTATGACTCGCGACATGCTGGGACACAGGCTGGGTGTGGGCGTGACGTGGGCGCGTTTGCCTGAACGGACGCTTAACGCGAATGCCTCCGAATCATTGCGAGGCGCGCGGTTCAAGTCCTAGCATCTTGCACCGTTCCAACCAGGAACGAGGAGGACCCCAATGAAGAGATTCGGAACCATCGCGACCCTGTTGATTCTTGCCCTCGCCGTGGCCATCCCGATGGCGTCGTTCGCCGCCGGCAAGACCCACGACATGAAGGCGACGGTCGTCTCGGTCGACGAGAAGGCCAAGACGATCACGCTCAAGGACGAGAGCGGCGAAAGCCACACGGCTCCGTTGATGGGCAAGGCCCTCAGCGAGGCCAAGATGCTCAAGGCCGGCGACATGGTGACCGCGACCTGCCAGGACAACGAGAAGGGCGAGCACCAGGGCGTTACGGGTCTCAAGAAGAGCTAAGTCAGCGAGTTCGAAGCGGCGCGGGGACGCTCGTTCCCGCGCCGTTGCCTGCCCCTCCGCGGGACGCTAACTTCCCGAAGTCGTGGGTCCCGCAAACTCTTTCCCCCTGTTTTCGCCCGCCGCGGTGCGCTAGCGTCCTGCCGTGCAGCGCCGCCGTCTGATCCTCGGAGCGATCCTCGCCGCCGCGTTCGCCCTGCGGCTCGGTCACTGGCTCGCCGTCCGGCACGAGCCGTTCGTCGCCCAGCTCATCGTCGACAGCCAGGAGTACGACCGCTGGGCTCAGGAGATCGCCTCCGGCCAGTGGATCGGGACTCGCGTCTTCGAGCAGGCCCCCCTCTACCCCTACGTTCTGGCTGCGGCGTACAAGGTCGCCGGGCACACCGTCGCGGTCGTCTACCTCCTCCAGATCGTGGCGTCGATCTTCGGCCTCTGGGCGCTCGCACGCGCCGGCCGCGCGATCGGCCAGGAAGACGCCGGCCTGATCGCGGCCGGCCTCGGCGCGCTCTACGGTCCGTTCCTCTTCTACGACGTGCTCGTGCTCAAGGAATCCCTCGCCGTCACGACCGTGTGCTTCCTCCTGTGGGCGCTCGCCGCGGCGGCTGCCTCCGGCCGCCCGTCGCGGTGGCTCGTCGCAGGCGGCGTCCTCGGCGTGCTCGTCCTCCTCCGTGAGAACGCTCTCCTCACGGTGCCGTTCCTCGCCCTCCTCGCCGTCCGCCGGCCGTTCCGCCTCGCGCCCGCCGGGGCCTTCGTCCTCGGCGCGATCCTGCCGCTCGTTCCCGTCGCGGCACGGAACGCGTACGTAGGCGGCGACCTCCTGCCGACGAGCGCGTCGGGCGGAATGAACTTCTACATCGGCAACAACGCCACGGCGGACGGGACGTTCCGCCCGGTCGTGCCGGGCAAGCAGATCCCGGCGCTCGAGCAGCAAGAGTCGCGACGGGTCGCCGAGGTCGCCGTCGGCCATGCGCTGACACCCGGCGAGGTCTCGTCGTGGTGGATGAAGCGGTCGCTGACCTGGGCCTCGGCCCACCCGGGAGCGTTCGTCCTTCTCCAGCTCCGGAAGGTCGGGCTCTACTGGGCCTGGCCCGAGCTGCCCGACACCTTCGACTATGCGTGGATGCGGACGCGCTCGTTCGTGCTCGGGCTCCCGCTCCTGCAGTTCGGCACCGTCTCGCTCCTCGCGATCGCCGGCTTCGGACTGATCCTCCACCGCCGGACGCTAGGAACGTGGGCACCCGCGTGGGCGCTCGCGGGCGCGTGGATGCTCTCGACGGTCGTCTTCTTCCTCCTTTCGCGGTATCGCCTCCCGGGGATCCCGCCGCTCCTCCTCCTCGCCGCGCTGCCTCTCGCGACGCTCTTCGAAGGACGTGCCCTGCGGACGCGGGCGTGGTGGAGCGGCGCCGTCGCCGCCGGCCTCGCGATCGCCGTGTCGCTCGTGCCGGCGAGCAAGGCGAGAGCCGACCTCGTCGAGTACAACCTCGGGCGCCTGGCGCAGGAGAAGGGCGACGTCGCCGAGGCCGAGAAGCGCTTCGCCGCCGCTCTCGACGCGAACCCCGACATGTTCCTCGCGAGCATGAACCTCGGGACGATCGCGGCGGGGCGCCACGACTTCGTGCGTGCGCGCGCCTTCTTCGAGCGTGCGGCGGCGAGCGAGCCCGCCTCCGACGACGTCCAGTGCAACCTCGGCGGCGTCTATCTCGCGCTCGGCGACCTTCCGTCGGCCGAGGCGCACCTGAACCGCGCGCTCGAGCTCAACCCGCGGAACCTGCTCGCGCTCCAGAACGAGACGGTGCTCCTCACCCGCCGCGGCGATCTCACCGGCGCGACGGCGATGAACGCGCGCCTCCTGGCTCTCGATCCCGAGAACGGCGCCGGGCTCCGGATGCGCGACCGGATCGCCGAGGCGTCGAAGGGTCTGGGAAGCTGAGCGGACGACCCCGCGCGCGCTTCACCCTGGCCGACCTCCTCGTCGGCCTCGTCCCGTTGCTCGCGGCGTTTCCCCTGCGGAACAACGACCTCTGGTGGCATCTCGCGTCCGCGCGCACGATGGTCGCGCAGCACGCCTTCCTCCGCGGCGACCCGTTCTCGTTCACCGGATTCGCGGCGTCGTGGATCGACAACGAGTGGCTCGCGCAGCTCGGCTTCTACGCCGCGTGGCTTCTCGGCGGGAACGTTGGCCTCGTGGTGCTTCGCGCGGGGCTCTACCTCGGGATCGCGCTCGTGTTGCGCGCCTACCTGCGCGAGGGACGGCAGCCGTCGGCGCTCGTTCCCTGCCTCATCGCGGGCATCGCGCTCTCGTTCGGCTGGTGGGAGCTTCGCCCGTCGGTCTTCTCGATCGCCGCCACGCTCGCGCTTCTCCTGATCCTGGAGCGCGCGCGGCGCTCGGGGCGCGGGCTCGCCCTCCTTCCCGCGCTCTTCCTCGTGTGGGCGAGCCTGCATCCCGGATTCCTCTTCGGCCTCCTGGTCCTCGTCGCGACGACCGGTGCCATCGCCTTCGAGCCGCTGCTGCCGTCGTGGCGGCGCTTCTCGCCGTTCCCGCTCGTGCGCCCGCTCACCCTCTGGACCTTCGCCTCGTTCGTCGCGACGCTCGTCAACCCGTACGGCTGGCGCGTCTACGAGCAGCAGGTCGCGATCTCCGGCAACGTTCCCTACCGCGCGCTCCTCGACGAGTGGGTGCCGCCGTCGATCCCGTTCCTGCTCCTTCTGATCGCCACGCTGCTCGCGTTCGCCTTCTTGCGGGGGAAGCGAGTCCCGCTCGCCGCGTGGGTGCCCATCGCTGGCGCCTCGGCGCTCGCCACGACCGGCGTGCGCTTCGAGGAATACTTCGCGCTGATCGCGCTGCCGGCGATCTTCGTGCAGCTCGGACCGCTGCGCGCCTCGAAGCCGCGCGCCGCCTTCGCCGGCGTTCTCGTCGCCGCGAGCCTCATCGTCGGCCTCGCGTCGCCGCTCGCCGTGGCACGCCACGAGGGACGCGCCGACGGCATCGCCTCCGATCGCGTCGAAGCGCGCGTCGAAGGCCGCCAGCAGCGGAACGCGGTGATCCTCGGCGCGATCGGGATAGCCGCTCTCGTATTCTCGAGGCGGCAAGGCCGGAGTCGCGGGGGCTGGGCCGTCACGACGGCCTCCCTTCTCATCGCGGGATTCATCGCTTCGCGTGGCCCCGCCGATGCGATCGAGCCCGGCCGCTACCCCGAGAAGTGCCTCGAGGCGGTCAACGGCGACGGCCGCGTCTTCAACAAGCTCTCCTGGGGCGGCTGGCTCATCTGGACGCGCCGCCAGCCGACGTTCATCGACGGCCGCTGCTCCGGGCAGCCGCTCGTCTTCGAGTACGTCGAAGCGTACGGGCCGAAGCGCCAAGAGATCTTCGACACCCACCGCATCGACGGCGCGATCGTCTCGAAGGGCGATGCCCTCTCCGAGTCTCTCGCGCACGACCCGGCGTGGTCGCTCGCCTGCGAGGACGAGGTCAGCGCGGTGTACCGCCGCCGGTAAGAGGGGACAGCTTCCGAAACTCCGCACTTCGAGTTTCGGAAGCTGTCCCCTCTGAAGCATTCACTTCGTCTTCGTCTTCTCCACCCACTCGACGGATCCGTTCTGATCGGGCGCGAGCTTGCGCAGGGCCTCGGTCGCCGGCGCGGGGTTGAACCTCGCGGAGGTCTGAACCAGGTACGAGAGCTGGTCGGCGGCGCTCATGCGAAGCTCGTACTCGCGCGCAAGTCGCGTCAAGATCGCCTCGACCTGGGGCCGGAGCTCCGCGGTCTTGTCGCCGAACTTCACGGCCAGCTCGAAGATGCGTACCATCGGCTCGAAGCTCTCGATCACCCACAACGTTGCGACGAGGAAGAGCGCCGAGAAGATCCCGAGGAAGAAGAGCCCGACGCCGCACGCGAGGCCGACGGCGAGCGCCGAGAGCATGACGACGGCCTCCTTCGGGTCGTCGATCTTCGACCGGTAGCGCACGAGGCTCGCGACGCCGACGATGCCGAAGGCGCGCGCGAGGCTCGCGCCGACGACGAGCATGATGACGGCGCCGACGACGGCGAGGACGATCTGCGTCTGGACGACGTCGGGCCGGCGCGGCGCGAACTGTCGCCGTGGCCGTAGCGCGAGGAGCGTGCCGAGCAAGGCCGCGATCGGAAGGCGCACCGCGGCCGACGCGAACTCGCTCACGATGTCGTCCTTCACGGTCACCGGCGGGCGTTCCTTCTCGGCCTTCTCCGCCTTCCCCTCCTTCGGAGAGAGCTGTTGCTGCGGCTCCGTGGGCGGGGGCGCCTCGGGCCTGGTCGAGAACTCCGTGATGATCCCGGCCGCGAAGGCGAGCGCGACCACGACGAGGATCGCCAGGCGCGGGACGTCCCACGTGAACCGGCGCCGGCTCATCGCGGCACCTCGCTCGTCGCGTTCAATGCGACACCTTGCGCGATCTTCTCCTTGATCTTCGCGATGTAACGGTCCGCGACGGCGGGCTGGTAGTCCGCCGCCCGGAACGCATCGTGAAGCTGCTGGTCAGACAACCTGGCGAGGAGGCCGCACACCCACGCGACGTCGGCGGGCGTGATGTCCTCGAGCAGCCCTCGGTGCCGGCCGTGGTAATCGAACTTGACCCGGCCGTGCTCGACACCGCGCACGTACTCCTGGCGCTCGAAGTCCTCGATCTTGTTCCGCGAGCCGATCGGGAGGCCGGTCGCGCCGAGCGCGCCGCCGATGTCCTGCGCGACGTAGTAGAGCTTCGCCTCGTGCTTCGCTTTCACGCGATAGATCCGGTTGTTGCTCGCCGCGAGGTCCCAGTTGTTGAGAAGCAGGTTCGCCGCGATGAGGCCGTGCAACTCTCGCGTTCCGACGAACGGGTTCTTGTCGAACGCCCACTCGCCTTCGGTGGCATGGTCGGACGAGAGCCGGAAGCGGCCGGGCTTCACAGCGCCGGCGTCGTGCCCGGTGAGCTTCCAGTCCTCGACGTAATAGAGCGCGGGCTGGTAGTAGCCGATCGCCCAGAGCAGGCGCGAGACGACGATCTCCGATTGCGCCTCGTCCCCGAGCTTGATGCGCCACTTCCGCCCGTCGGGACCGACGACGTGGTAGCCCTTCGAGTGCCCGGTGGTATCGGCCGAGACGTAGGCGTAGCTCGCGCCGAGCTGCGGTGCGAGCGACTTGCCGCCGACCCCGTAGAAGAGGTCGCGCGACGTAAGATCCGTCGGCTCGACCCACAGGGGCGCGACGCCGGCCGGAGCCTTCTCCTTCTTCTCTTCCTTGGCGAAGGCGAGCCCGGTGACGATGACGGACAACATCACCGCGCCGCCGAGACGTTGCAGTACCCGTGGCCGAAGAAGCACGCAAGCCTCCTCGCCACCCCTGCTTCGACTTTAACCCGATGTTAATTGCGCGCAACCGCCGGCTCGATTTGACACGCGCGCGAAGTCGCTCTTAGGCTCGCGGCATGAGCCGCGCCGGGGGGAACGCGACGCTGGACGTGTCGGTGTCAGATCCGGCGTCACCGTGGTTCCCGGCGAGCAGGCGCGCGCAAGCGGTCTTGATGATCGGCCTCCTCGGGATGTACGTGCTCGGCGGCAAGCTCGGGCTCGACCTCGCCTACATCCACAAGAGCGCGACGGCGGTGTGGCCGCCGTCCGGGATCGCGCTCGCTGCGTTCCTGCTCTGCGGGCCGCGCGTGTGGCCGGCGATCTTCGTCGGCGCGTTCCTCGTGAACCTGACGACAGCGGGAACGATCGCCACGTCGCTCGCCATCGCCGGAGGGAACACGCTCGAAGGGCTCGTCGGCGCCGAGCTGATAGGCCGCTACGCGCGCGGCCGCAGCGCCTTCTTCACTCCCGGCGACATCCTGCGGTTCGTCGTCCTCGGCGGCGCCGTCGCGACCGCGATCGCGGCGACCGTCGGCACGTTCACGCTCGTTCTCGGCCGTCTCGCGCCGTGGAGCGATTTCAACGCGATCTGGATGACGTGGTGGCTCGGCGACGCGACCGGCGCGATCCTGCTCGCGCCCGCGTGCGTGCTCGCGGCCGCCGGCATCGCCCCCTTTCGCTGGACCATCGAGAAGATCGCCGAGGGGTTCCTGCTCCTCGCCCTCGTCTTCTTCGTCGGCTACCTCGCTTTCCACGGGCTCGTGCCGCAGCCGCAGCTCGCGCTGTGCTTCCCGTTCCCGCTCTGGGCGGCGTTCCGTTTCGGACGGCGCGCGACGGCGATCGTCGTCCTCATCCTCGCGGCGTTCGCCGTGTGGGGCACCGTCATCGGCCTCGGGCCGTTCCAGCGTCCGTCGCGCAACGAATCGGTCCTCGTGCTCCAGGTCTTCATGAGCGGCCTCGGCGTGATGAGCCTGATCGTCGCCGCCACCGTCGGCGAAGGACGGCGCGTCGAGCGCGAGCTGCGCGCCGCGCGCGCCGAGCTCCTCGGCACCATCAGCTCGCTCCACGAGCGCACCGCCGAGCTGACGCGCTCGAACGAAGCACTGCAGCAGTTCGCGTACGCCGCGAGCCACGACCTTCAGGAGCCCGCGCGCACGATCGGTAACTACGCGGAGCTTCTGGTGCGGCGTTACGAGAAGGCGCTCGACGCGAACGGCAAGGAGTTCCTGGGCTACGTGGTCGAGAGCGCCAACTGGATGCAGCAGCTCCTCGAGGGGCTGCTCGCGTACTCGCGCGTCGGCAGCCGCATGACGCAACCGACGATCGTGCTGCTCGACAAGTCCCTCGAGCAGGCACTCGGCAACCTGCGCGCCACACTGGATGAAACCGGGGCAAGAATTACTTCTGGACCGCTTCCCGTGGTGTCAGGAGACCCGTTGCAAATGGTCCAGCTCTTGCAGAACATCATCGGCAACGCGGTAAAGTTCCGCCGGCGCGACGTCACGCCGGAGATTCGCGTCGAGAGTTGGGCACTCGAATCCGAGTCGGTCATCGCCGTCCACGACAACGGCATCGGATTCGACCCCAGGTTCAAGGAGCGTATGTTCGAGATCTTCCAGCGGCTGCACTCGCGCAACGAGTACCCCGGCATCGGCGTCGGTCTCGCCATCAGCCGGAAGATCGTGCAGCTCCACGGCGGGCGCATCTGGGCCGAGCCACGCTCCGGCGGCGGCTCGACCTTCCTGTTCGCGCTGCCGCGCATCGACGCGAAGACCTCATGAGCCCCTTCCGCCTGCGCCAACGCCCCCCGACGATCCTGCTCGTCGAGGACCGCGCGCCCGACGCGCGCCTGATCGAGGAGATCCTGCAGAAGGATCGCGGCCCCACGATCGTGCGCACCGTCGCCAACGGCGACCAGGCGCTCGCCTACCTGCGCCGCGACGGCGACTACATCTCGGCGCCGCGCCCGCACCTCATCGTCCTCGACCTCGGCCTCCCCGGCCGCACCGGCCTCGACGTGTTGCGCGAGATCAAGGTCCACCCCGAGTACCGCGCGATCCCCGTCGTCGTCTTCACCACCTCCGCTGCGCCGAGCGAGATCGCGGAGGTCTACGGCCATTACGCGAACGCGTACATCGTGAAGCCGATCGGCCTCGACGCGTTCACCGGTGTCCTTCAAGACATCAAGAGATTCTGGCTCGACGTGGCGCAGCTCCCGGAGTGATCAGACGGGACAGCTTCCGAAACTCCTGATCGCTCGCGTCTGATTTCCATTCCGAAACCGCTCGGGCTTTCGAGGCCACATCGAAGCAGGATCGACCTGATATCGCGTTGACTCGTCTCGGCTTGGGTGGTAGATTCTCGCGTTCAATTCTTGAAGTAGTTTCAAGCACTCCGTGTTCCTGAGTAGCTCAGTGGTAGAGCAGGCGGCTGTTAACCGCCGGGTCGGGGGTTCAAATCCCTCCTCAGGAGCCAGCCCCCTCGAAATCTGATCGCCGTCCGTCAGATCTCGCACGGCGCTGTGTCCTCGAGCCACACGTACATGTATGACGATGGGGGTTCGTTGAAAGAAGCGAGGGTCACTGACGCGCACGGGAACATTTCGCAGTACCGGCGAGACGGAAGCGGGAATCTCCAGCTCGTACCTTCGAATTGACAAGTACCTCCCGCGCCTCGATCCGGCAGTCGACCTCGCGCTGACGCCTGCGTCACGGCCCCGCACCTTCTAGTCTCAATTGCTCAGTCAGTAGCAGCGCCATCGTCGCGTTTGGCATAGGACTGCGATTTCCGCTGGCGATCGAAGACGCTTGACGTACGCTTCCGAACATGGCTGTGCGCGAGCCGCGTTCCGATTCTCCCTCCCTCAGCACGGACGGAATCGCGACCTGTCACGAACACCTGCGATGATGAGTGCCAGGGCGGCGGCAATCCGGGGACGCTCTGCAACTACGGTTCGTACCAGTGCAACGGGATCTGCGACGGCATCGCCGGGCAGATCTGCACCGGCCCGGGTCAATGCGGCTCACGCTGCACGGGCGGCCCGAACAACGGCCAGGCTTGCCAGTCCGAGGGTACATGCCCGGACGCCTGCGTCGGCGGGTTCAACAACGGACAGACGTGCACGCTTCCGAGTCAGTGCCCCAGCGCCTGCGTCGGCGGCAAGGATAATGGCCATCAGTGTACCTACCCCCAAGACTGCCACAGCGTGTGCTACCTGAACCAAGTGATTCCGTGCTCCGCACCGTACGACTGCCCCGGTGCCGGCAACTACTGCATGACGAGCACCTGCACGAACACGGGTACGTGCGTCAACTCCACGTGCGACCCGGTGCAATGCGTCTTGGGAACTTGCAACGTGGGGACCTGCCCACCCTACCCACAGTGCCAGCCGCAGCCGACGTGCGATACGCCCTCGACGTGCCTGCACTCGACATGCCAGCCCGGAGCGATGGGTCCGCGGTACTTGCAGTCGGTCACGGTGGCGTGGGTGAACGGCACGGCGACGTACGGGTACAACGTCGACACCACCTCGTACACAGACCCGGTCCTGCGCAGCGCCAGCGTCCCGACCGGCGAGACCACCAGCTACGAGTACGCACCGGCGAGCGGTGAGCCGAGCTACGACCTGGAGCTCAAGCAGCTCACGCTTCCGACCGGAAGCTCGATCGCGTACACCTACCAGGACCACCAGTTCTACTACCCGCTTCGCAACACGGGCCAGGGGGTCGAATGCACACGCGTCGTGACGACGAAGTCGGTGGGTTCGGACACCTGGTCGTTCACCTGGCCGTCGGGCCAGCCGACCGACCGCACGAGCGTCGTCACGGACCCCGAAGGAGCGATGCACAAGTACACGTACACCCGCTACGCGAACACCGGCACGGACCGGATCTGGAAAGCGGGCCTGCTCGAGAAGACGGAGCTCGTCGACGGCGGGACGACCCTCGTCGAAGACGATTACACCTATACACCGCAGATCATCTCGAACGACAACGTCTCGGAGAAATCGGGGTACACCGAGAAGGCGCAGGTCGGGCTGCTGACCCAGCGGCAGACAATCCGAAATCCCAATAACAAGACCAGCAAGGTCACTTTCGGAACGTACGACAAGTACGGCAACCCCGGCTGGAAGCAGGAATACGGTTACGACGGCGCGCTATATCGAAAGACGACCTTCAATTACGCCCACTCGAACGCGACCTTCGAAAACGCACACATCGTCGATCGCCCGACGATGATCCGCACCGACGACGCCAGCGGCGTGAAATCAGCGGAGACCGACAACGTCTATGACACGGCGACGGGTGGCGGGACCGCCTTCGGGAACGTCCACACCTCCACCGTTTGGACGAGCGCAAACAACATCGTGACGACGTTCACGTACGACGCCTACGGAGACCTGACCCAGCGCCAGGTCTCGGGCGGCGGCGTGACGCGCACGACCGGATACACCTTTACGCGAGGCACTCTGGACAATCTCGTCGAGGGCGGCCGCACGATCTTCGACCGGACGATCGACCTGAACTCGTCGCTCGTCACCTCGGAGCAGAACGCCAACGGCGGGACGACGTACTTCACGTATGACGATTGGTCCCGCCTGACCGTGATCGCCCCGCCCTCCGATCCGCAGACGACGATCAGCTACTCTGCGACGAACATCACGGTCAATCGCGGCGTTGCGCAGTCGACGTACGACTACGACGGCTTCGGGCGGCTGCTTCGGTCGGGCACCCTCGTGGGTGGCGGCGTTTTCAACTACGACGCCGTGGACTACGACTCGCGCGGCGACGTGCTGCGCAAGTACGAGCCGTCGCACTCGCCGGCATCTCCTGCATACACGGGGTTCAGTCGCGACGCGTTGGGGCGTCCGCTGACCGCCTCGAACCTCGATGGGACGACGACCTTCACGTACACCGGCGACACCGCGACGATCAACGACGGCATCTCGCAACGGGTCGTCACATACGACGCCTTCGGACGGATCATCCAGGTCAACGAGGGGAGCTACGGCACGCAGTACGAGTACGACGTCCTCGATCACCTGACCAAAGTGCGCAGTTTGAACGGCCTAGGCGATCGTGTCTTCACCTGGACCGCTGCGGGCTCGCTTCTTTCCGAGAACCATCCCGAGACCGGGCTCATCCAGTACGGGATCAACGGCGTCGGCGAGCGATCGTCGAAGACGACCTCCGACGGCCAGATTGAGTCCTACACGCTCGACGCCGAGGGCCGGGTCACGGCGATCGACCGTCCCGGCGCCGACAACGACGTCCAGCTCTACTACGACGGCAACCCCGTGCCGAACCACCCGGCCGGCTACGTCTACCCGTCCGGGTTCCTGACGGGGATGTCCGACGCGAGCGGGACGACCGTGTGGCCGACGCGAGACATCAACGGCCGCGTGCTCACGATGGAGAACAAGCGGTCGGGGATCGTGTACGCATCGTCGATGCAGTACGACTCTCAGGGGAATCTGTCCCGCGTCGACTATCCCCACACCGGCGGAACGTCCCGCAGCGTGGTCGTGTACACGAACAACGAAGCCGGTCAGGTCAAGACTGTCACGCTGAACGGCCAGACGATCGTGAGCAACGTCCAGTACAACCCACGCCTGACGCCGGACAAGTTCGTCTACGGCAACGGCGTCACCGTGAACATCCCGACCTCGGAATACGAGCTGAATCGACCGACCGCGATCACGACGTCGGGCGCGAAGGACACCGACGGCTCATCGGCCGACGAGTCGTTGACCTTCAGCTATAACACGCGGGGCCAGGTGAGCAGCATCCTGCGGAACGGCTTCAACGAAACGTACGGCTATGAAGGCGACCGTGGCTTCCTGACCTCGGCGAGCTACTGGAACGGCACGGTCAACTACGGCTACGACCCCAACGGCAATATGACCAGCCGCCAGAGCGCGGCCTTCACCCAGCTCAACTTCAACGTGGGCTACGCGAACAACCGCATCGCCGGTTGCGGGTACTCGCCCTCCGGCTACATGCAGACCTGCGGCGGCCACACCTACACCTATTTCAGCAACGGCAAGCTCAAGGGTGCGGACGCCGCGGTCGACTACCAGTACGACGGCAAGGACCGACTGAGCCGCACGCACATCGTCTCGTCTAACACCGCCCTCGCCGACATGTACGTCGAGCCCCTGGGCCGCCTGTCGCGCTTCGAGGCCGTGGGAGGCGCGAGCCTGTCTCCATCCATGGACTGGATCTACGCCGCCGGGCAGGTGATCGCCTCGGTCGACTACGACGCGCCGTGCGCCTGCCAGCCCAAGACGTGCGCATCCGAAAACGTCACGTGCGGGACGATCAGCGACGGCTGCGGCGGCTCGGTCTACTGCGGCGCATGCGGTGGAGGCGGGGGCTGCACGATCGGTGGCGGCAACAACGGGTTCGGATCGTCGGGCTCGGCGGTCTTCCAGCGGCAGGATCAAGGACAGCAGCTCGGAGGCTCTGGGCCGAGCTTCTGCAACAACACGAACCTGGCCGTCACCTATTTCACGTCGGTCTCGTTCTCCTCGGGCCAGGTTTTCCCGCTGTCCCTCCCCGCGCAGGACACCGTTCCCTCCCACGTCTTCTACACGATGCCGCTCATGTTCGACTCGCGGGCGCTCGCGCCCGGCCTCTATCACGCCGCGATCACGATCACGACGTCGCTCGGCGGCGCCGCCCTCCAGATCCCCGTCACCTTGCAAGTCGACGCTGCACCGCCTCCGCAAGACTCGACGAGCGTGACCGGCCAACTCCGCTGGTACGTCGCCGACCACCGCGGCAGCACCAACATGGTCCTGGACTCCGCCGGCAAGGTCGTCGCGAAGTACGAGTACTTCCCGTTCGGCGAGCAGCGGGTCGGCTCGGCATGCGCGCGGAATGAGGGCCTCTATCAGGGAAGCCTGAGGGACCAGACCGCCAACCTCTTCGACTTCGGTGCGCGACACGACACGCCGCAATACGACCGGTTCATGGTGCCGGATGTCGCATGGCCAGATCTGGAAAGGCCATCAGAGTGGAACCGTTATCTCTACGCTTCGAATGATCCTGTAAATCTGATTGACATTTTTGGGCGGCGTGCGGTCATGGTGTGGTCAAGGAATGACCTTGATCGGAAGATCAACTGGGGTCCAATCGACACGGTAAAAGAGGAACTGTCGATCGCCGCAATTAATCCAACGTTGCCGGCAAACGCGCAGATTGGGGCGAGGGTCCTGGGGTCGCTGCTCAATTCGCTATTTCCACCGACGATGCGAGACGCACTAACTGGATTCGATCCCGCTATGATGGCAGTTCCACTGGGGGGCCTCGTTGACGGGGCTGGCGAACTCGGTCTCAAAGCTGCGCGGAGCGCGTCGGAAGAAATTGGCACCACGGGATTGAGGGAACTCAGCTTCGCGCAAACGACAGAAGCAGGTCAGGCGCTTGCACAGGTGCAACTGAACCGATTGGCCGGTAACGCCTTCAGAGACCAGATCGCCAACTCGCTCCGAGCGGAGGGCCGTGAAGTAGTGACGGAGGTGTACAAGAACACACCGTTCGGGAAGCGCTTCATCGACATCGAGGTGTCGCTGGATGGGAAGGTACTTGGGGGGATCGAGACAAAGTTAGGTAATTCTCCTTACACAGCAGCGCAGCGCGCGAAGGACGCGTGGTTGTTGCTGGTGGAGCACTATCAAGTCACAGTGGTGCGAGGCCCGTAGTGCAGAGCAGTGGCGTATTCAAATCGTCCCTCCCGCTTGTGCGGCGAGGATTGAGAGGCATGGGGTTCTCGCACAGGGGAACGACGTTTTTCCGCAAGCATGACGATGGGAATACGTTACTGCTCTCGCTACAAAAGAGCACAAAATCACTTGCTTCTGAGACGCTTGTGACAATCAATTATGGGGTCTACAGTGCGAGAGTAGGTGGAAGGGTCAAAGGGTCAATTCAACCCGCGCCCGACATCTGGGAGGCGCACTGGCGAAGACGCTTGAGCGAAGGCAAATCGGAAAAATGGTTGCGCATTGAGTCGGCGGCCACTCCCGAGGAGGTCGCCGGCATACTATTGGAAGCAGCGGCCGGGGTGCTTTTCGAGCTTGAACAGCGATCGTCGGATGAGGAACTTCGTGACGAATGGTTAGTGGGAACCTCGCCCGGGTTGACAGAGATGCAACGATTAGTCTATCTCGCGATTCTAGTCAGCGAAATTGGACCGGTTGATCGACTCGACGATGTGTGGTGTCAAGTAAGAAGCAACACTCACCGCGACGCGATAGAGCGTCAACTCGCGGAACTTGGAATTCGACTCAGCGCGTGAGGAACGTCGTCAGTCAGCTCACTGGTCGGTGGCGGACGGACCCGAAAGATGCGTGGTCCCTGCGTGAGTTCGGCGACGTATCCCTCGAGTTCGACGGCGCGGGCAATCTCGTGTATGCAATTCACCTCTCAACCAAGAAGCAACTCATCCATCTCACGTACCGCGTCGAAGGGTCCTGTCTGGTGACCAACCAACCATCGTCGCCGCGGGAAGATAGGGTAAAGTTCACTATCATCGGAGACGATCGGCTTGTCCTAGAGAATCCAGCAGCTTTGCCGGCAACTACCTATATACGTGTGAAAGCTTAGCTGTTGTCCCGGACCACCGATCTTTCTTCCAGAAAGCAGCGCGATCTGGACGGGCGGGAGTTCGTCGACCTCGCTTCGCCTTCGCGTCACCCGTTGGTTTGACGTCGCTATCTGCGCCAGTTCGACCACTCAGTCGATCATCGCAGACACGAGTCAGGTTGCGAGCTCTCCTCAGATGCCTTCTGGCCGACGCCAACGAGAGTTCGTCATGACTAGCGCCGTGGTCCGGCGTATTGATTTGCGGAGTTGGCTCGCCGGCTGTTAACCAGCGCGCGAGAGTTTCGAAATGCCTGTCGCTTGGGGAGCCAGCCCCCTCGAAATCAAAACGCGGCGCGCCCCACCTCCTCGCTCGCACCGGCTTGGCGGAACAGCAGTCGTCAAGTCCATCGTCGGCAGCGAGTTGGGTTGCGGGGCTGCGACGCGACGCAGCGGAACCTGGAAGGGAGGGCCCCTTCGGGCCCTCCCCGGAAGCGCGAGCTAGTTGTAGATCTGACAGATCGGCGGGTAGTCGGGCGCATCGGCGCACTTGTAGAAGCACGCCGCCTGCGCATCGCAGATGTTGGCGAACTGGTGCGCTTCGAGCGGAACGTTGCAGCAGTTGACGGCCGGAGATTCGGGCGTGCAGTCGGTCCGACCGAGGCACGTCGCGTCGGCCTTCGGCACGACCTTGGAAGTCAGGGCATCGAGTGACATCAGACAGATCGCCGCGATCCCGAAGACCAGCAAGACCTTCTGCACTCTGACCCGGATTCGATTGGACATGTCTGCCTCCGCTGCTTCGCATCCACGCGCGACAACCATTGCGGCGCGATTGGCGAACCGTGACGCGTGTCGGAGGTCAATGCCGAAAGCTGGAAACTGGCGCTGTCGTCCGTGACCTCACGACAGCACGTCCACCCGCGTGCTGGCGCGACCATAACACGTCGTTGCTCGTCAGCATCATGTCGATTGCGTGACAGGAACGGCCGCCACCTACTGAGTGCCCACCCGCGCTCGGGGGTGGTTTGGGGGAAGCACCGATGGTGAGCGGGCGCTCGTTGGCGATTGAATACTCCGACGGCACGCGCGCGGCAACCGTCCCGTCGCAATTGCGTTGCACCGCTGCAACACGCCTCTCGGCTCCTGACATCTCCGCTCCGCAGGATTCGTCGTCGGGCGATTGGGTAACCAACTTGCCCCCGTAGACCTCAGCGCAAGAACGGTCACGACGGAGGCGCGGATGTCGGCACTCGATCCGCGGCCACCGACGCCGGAGCGCTCCACCTTCGTCGTTCTTGACAGTCCAGTCATCGCTTCCCGTTTGCTCACGATGCCGCGTTCCTGAAGGGCTCTCCTGCTCGCTCAATCACGAGCGGAGGCGGACCTCGGGTTACCATTCAGCGCAAGTTGGTACTCCGACGATCGTTGAGCGGGAGAGTTGATGGGCGCGCGGTCGGTAGAACTCGATCGGGAGCGGGATAGCCTTCGTCTCCAGAACTTGTGCCTCAGGAGGCGAGTCGTCACACCATGAATCTCGATCCGGCTTGGCTGTTCCTTTCGTTGATCATCGGCGTCATCGGACTCGCCCTGTTTCTGTACGGGAAGCGAGAGGCCCGATGGCCGCAAATCGTGGTTGGCTTGCTCTACATGGTTTACCCGTACTTTACGGCGAGCGTGACGTCGCTTCTGATCGTCGGCGTCCTTCTTGCCGCAGTGCTTTGGTACCTGCTGCGAACCGGGCGGTGACTGTAGCCGGTACAATCTCGAAGCGCGTGCTAGACCCCGGGCGCCTTCTGAATCACAATCCTCCACGAAAAAGTTGCGTGGAGGCGCATCACGTGATTCTCGAACCGACGATCTCGCGAACCCCGCGCGCGTTCCTCAGCTTCGCGGCGGCCGCGGCAGGTATGATCCTAGTCGTTTCGATGACTGGCGTCATCGCAAGCCCTGACTCACTGAATGGTGTCGATCGTGAGAAGCAGAAGCGCACGATGGCCGCGATGCGATCCATCGGAGCGGCGATGGAAGCCTACAGCGTGGACAACAACGTCTATCCGGTCGCCGCATCGATCTTGTCGTTGCGACCCTTGCTCGAGCCCCGTTACATCAATCCGTTGCCGATGACGGACGGGTGGGGGTGGTCTTTCAGCATCTCTTCGGTTCCGTCAGCTTACACGCTTCTCTCACTTGGAAAGGACGGAACCATCATCAGCTGCGCACCTGCGAGAACGACAGATTTTCGTGACGACATCTGCATGGTCAACGGTGGGTTCACGCGCTACCCGGCGGGACCTCAGCAGTAGCTCTCTCTACGGACACGGATTCGTGTTGGCCCTCGGCGCGCCTACGCTGTTCGTCCCCAGGCTGCCCTCGACGCCTCCCGCGACTCCGGTGACCAGGCTGAACGAGACGTCCCCCGGATCCGGCACGACGTCGTCGAACGCGGAGGCGTCGGTCAGGCCGCAGTCTCGACCCGCCAGCGGATTCGATCCGGGCGCCTGGGTGTACTCACCCGTTACGCGAAGCTCGGCCAGCGATCCGCGGTAGCGATTCCACATTGAGTATCCCGATTCCGGCTGCCACTCGACGTGGGTTCGGTCGTGAGGCCCGAGGATGTAGATGAGACCGTCGTTGAGGTCGCAGACATCACCTTCGCCGTCGTTGTCCCAATCCGACTGAGAGGGGTTGGAGGCGAGCGGACAGTTGTCGCAGGCATCGCCGAGGCCATCGGCGTCGGTGTCTATCTGCGACGGATTGTTCACGAACGGACAGTTGTCGACGTCTTCACAGGCCGCGTCGGCGTCCCTGTCTCGATCGAGATGTTCGCATCCGGTCAACGGGTTGCAACTGTCTGTGGAACAGGGATCGCCGTCGTCGCAGTCCGCTGCGGCAGCGCAGAGGTTGGCGTAGGCCCACGTCCCGGCCTGGTAGATCGTTTCGCTGACACCTGCAGCAAGCACGACGCGTCCTCGCGCACTGTCGAACGCCATGGCGTGGTATTCACGGGCCGACGGACTCGTCGAAGGCGTCGTTTCGGTCCACGAAGTTCCATCCCACTGCCACGTATCGCCCCGCGGACCCGAGTCGTCGTAACCGCCGAAGAGCACGACCCGCCCTCGCGCCCTGTCGTACGTCATCGCGGCGAGCTGGCGTCTCGAGGGAGCCGCCGCCGGCGACATCTGGGTCCACGCGGTGCCGTCCCATTCCCACGTGTCGCCTCGAACGAGGGAACCGTCAACGCCGCCGAACAGCACGATTCGCCCTCGGGTCTCGTCGTACGCCATCGCGTAATCGGACGCGGAAGGCGGATGCGTCGTGGCGCCGATTTGCACCCACGTGCTGCCGTCCCACTCCCAGGTGTCGCTAAAGCAACCGGAAGTGTCACAACCTCCGAAGAGCACGACCCGACGGCGCAGGCTGTCGTAAGCCATGGCGTGGGAGTCGCGGGGAGACGGGCCCCCGCTCGTGGTCTTGTCGAGCCAGGTCGCTCCATCCCACTCCCAGGTGTCGCCGTGAAAGAAGCCGTCGTAACCGCCGAAGAGGACGGTGCGCTGCCGGACACTGTCGTACGCCATCGCGTGACCGAAGCGTTTCGACGGACTCGTGGCCGGCATCCTCGCGGTCCAATTCGTCCCGTCCCATTCCCAGGTGTCGCCGCGGAATCCGGAGTTGTCACAACCCCCGAACAAGACGACGCGACCCCGGGCGCGGTCGGCGGCCAGCGCGGCACCTTCACGACGCGTCAGACCTGCAGATGTCCTTTCCGTCCAATTGGTGCCGTCCCACTCCCACGTGTCGCCGCGCGACGAGTGGTCGTAGCCGCCGAAGAGAACGATTCGATCGCGGGCGCTGTCGTAAGCCAGCGCGTGAAGCGAGCGGGCCGGCGGATGGAGGGCCGTCGTGACGTCGACCCAGGTCGAGCCGTCCCACTCCCACGTGTCTCCCCGCAGTCCCGAAGCGTCGGCCCCGCCGAAGAGCACGACGCGGCCAAGCGCGCTGTCGTAAGCCATCGCGAGGCCCGAACGGGCCGACGGGCTCACCGCGGGATTCTTGTTGGTCCAGTTGGTGCCGTCCCACTCCCACGTATCGCCGAGAGCCGTACCGATGGAGTAGTCGGCACCGCCGAAGAGCACCACGCGACCCCGCGCGCTGTCATACGCCAGCGCATGACGGCGCCTGGCCGGCGGACTCGTGGCGGGCGTCCTCTTCAGCCAGGCCGTTCCGTCCCACTCCCATGTCTCTCCCTGAGCGCCCCCGAAGAACACGACGCGTCCTCGCGCGCTGTCGAACGTCATCGCACTGTCGATCGTGCCCGAAGGCGTCGCGCTGTTCTTCGCGACCCAAGCGCTGCCGTCCCATTCCCACGTCTGCTGGGGCGCAGGGAGCGGGCTGAGATAGCTCCCTCCGAAGAGGACCACGCGCCCCCGGGCGCTGTCGTAAGCCATCGCGTGGCGGTTGCGCGGGTTCGGGCTCGGACTGGGCGCCGCCATCACCCATGCATTGCCGTCCCACTCCCACGTGTCGTCGCGGCGCGCGCCGTCGTAGCCGCCGAAGAGCACGACCCGACCTCGAGTGCTGTCGTAGGCCATCGCATGGCGGTAGCGTGGCGACGGACTCGGCTCGCCTTGCGCAAGGGACCAACTGGCGTTCGTCGACGAGATGGTGCTGGCGTGCGCCGCACCGCTTGCGAAGCAAAGTGCGATCAAGATGCAATTCACGCCAGTTCGTTTCACGCGTACCTCCACAGGTTGGCCCCATCGATGTGGTACCGCGGGAAAAGCGAGCCGTCGCGCACCGTGGCCGCCCCCCACGCCCGTTCGTGGCGAGATTATGTGTCAAGTTGGTCGCGTAGAAGCCCAACTCACTCGAGAGCGAGAGCGTGACGAGCGCCGACAGCAACTGATAGGCGGCCGTGCCTAAAAAAAGCGCTCGCGTCCGATGACTCCGGAAGCGAGCGCAGGTGAAACCGAAGCTGGAGGGTCGATCGACGCCGGAGCTATTTCTTCTCGGCCAAGTTCTCGGCCACCGCGACCGCCATCTGGTGGCGGATCGAGTCGACGAGACTCATGGACGGAGCCGGGTATCCGACCTTCGAATTCACGAGGATCTCTTTGCCGGTCGTGGCCCTTCGGTAGAGACGCGCGTTCGCGTCCTTGTTGGGCTTCACGACCGATCCGTCGAGCGCGGCTCCCACGAAGAGACCCTGCGAGCGCGACCAGGTGAGGATCTGCGCGTGCATTTGTGCGTCGGTCGCGGCAGCAGCCGTGCGTCCCACGGGACCAGCCGTCGCGGCGCCTTCAGCACCCAAGGTGAACTTGTCCGCGAGGAGGTGGTCGATCCCCTTGTCGTTCATGATGAGCATCACGAGGTCGGCCGACTGGCCGCCGATCTGGAAACCGATGCTCGCGCCGCCGATGGTGTAGAAAGCGATGGGGCCCATCTCGCCGTTGTGCTGCCGGCACGAGGCGACGCCGTGTCCGCTCTTGCCGCCGACGATGAACGCGCCCTTGTCGACCGAGGGGAAGATGAGAATGCATTCGGCCTTCGAGAGGAGGTCCTGCGGGATCCCCTTGTCGGGCGCATTCGCAAGATCGCTGAGCACCGAGACGGAGTCGCCGAGCGTGGTCTTGTCGGCCTTCGTCAGCTGGGGCGGGGTCGTGGCGGCGGCTGCCGCCAACGCCAACAACACTGCCATGGGAATCATCGTCAAAGAAGCTCGCATGGTGAGGTACTTCCTTTCGTCCTTGTGGTTGCCGTCGTTCGTAGCACCGTGCACCGCGCCCGCACAAGGTTTACGGAAGCAGCCTTTCGCGTCGACGACCAAGCTAGGTGCTCGGCCGGCGGTTCCCCATGGGGTCTTACCCTACCGGGTCCGACGGCGCTCGGCTCAGCAAGGGTCGCCCGGCGCGGTGCCACGCGTCGCTGACGGCGCTCCTGGCCTGACTCCAAGCGAGCGTGGACGCGCCCTTGACCTTGTCCCAACCTCGCTCGAGATCGGTTTCGACGCTACGGAACGGCTGATTGCCCAAGCGGGCGCGAGACTCCCAGCCGTGTCGGTACGCCGGCTCGTAGTCGCCGTACACCCGGTGGCGTTCGACATAGCCTCGTTTGGAATAGTTCTCACTCCAGTAGGCCGCTTCCGCCTCTTCGTTCACCACGGCCGTGGCGCTCTGGCCCGCCACAACGCTCGCTGCCTGAATCGTCATGGGACATCTCCTTCGGTGAGCCCGATGGCTGGCACCGAAGTGGACTGTAGGAGTCGGCTCGTGATGGCTCCATGGGGTGTTGACCCCATGGCCACCGAGCTGCCGGGGGGTTACTCAACGGACCTTGCTGCCCTTGAACGTGTAGGTCAAGACCACTCCGTCATGCCTGATCCAGACCAGAGTGCCGTCGACGTCATCGCCATGAACCGTGCCCGTCCACGTCGAGCTGCCTTCGCCGGCACTTTTTCGTTCGGCCGTGAAAGTCAGGTCCTTCACCCCCGTTTTCGACACGGTGTAGGGCGCCGGGTCGCCCCCGACCTTCGCCGCGCCCAAGGTCACGTTACCGTCCGCGAACGTCAGCGTCTCCTTGAACTCCTGCTCTGCCTTGTCCTTGGCCATCGAATCCGGCTTGACTTCGACCTTCCAGCTCGTGCCGTCGAGCACGGCGAGCTTGGGGCTTGCGACGGCCATCGAGCACAGCATGATCGCGAGCACTGCCCACCCTGATGTATTTCTCATTCCGGTCTCCCTTCCGTGATGCGCGCGCCTCGGAAGAGGCGACGCGGGATACGATCGCAAGCGGTCTCATGATCAGAGCCGGGCGGGTACGGGCACCATGGGGTGAACACCCCACGAGAGAGCTTCGACAGATCGGCCAGGTAGGGTTTCTCCCCATGGTGGGCTCGAATCCGCCGACGCACGATGGATCGCGTGTGCAGCCGAGGTTGACAGGTGAACGAGGTTCGCATCCCAGTGGACGGGTCGGGCCTGCCGCTCGACAATGACGATGGATTCGGTGCGCCGGCGGCGGTGCGCGCATCGAGGAGGGGTCGCGCGTGAATCGCCGATTTAGCGCCACCTCGAACGGGCCGCCGGCAGTCATCAAGTCGCAACCCGTGTTGAAGCCGACAGCCAGCCGCGGCGCGAGCGCGCGCCTCCGGCCCATCGACCTCGCATCCCTAAGACGGGAATTGAAGCGGGAGGTCCAACGCCGGCAGGATCTCCAGAAATCGCTCGCGTCGAGCCAACGACACTACGACGAGCTGCTGAAGAGATCCGCCCGCATGGAGGAGCACCTGCGGCGCCTTTCCCACGAGATCCTCTCGGCGCAAGAAGAAGAGCGGAAGCGGATCAGCCGCGAGCTTCACGACGAGATCGGCCAGATCTTGACCGCCGTCAACGTGAAGCTGGCGGCTTTGAGGGTCGAGTCCGCGAACAACACGACGGGCATAGAGACGAAAATCGCCGTCACGCAGCGGCTGGTCGAGCGATCGATGAACAGCGTGCACCAATTCGCCCGGCAGCTACGGCCGCCCCTGCTCGACGACCTCGGACTCATTCCGGCGCTCCGCTCGTCGATGAAGGAGTTTACGAAGCGGACGCGCGTCCGGATCCAGTTCACCGCGTTTGCGGCAGTCGAGCGGCTGAGTAGCGACAAGCGAACGGTGCTCTTTCGCGTCGTCCAAGAGGCTCTGACCAACGTCGCAAAGCACGCACGCGCGCGTGCGGTGCGCGTGAGCATCGTCAAGCTCAGGGGGACGGTGCGCATGGAAATCCACGATGACGGCAGGTCGTTTTCGGTCGAGCGCGAGCTGGCCGCCGTGAGGATCCATGGCCTCGGACTACTCGGCATGAGAGAACGGGTCGAGATGGTCGGCGGCAGCTTCGTCGTCGAGTCGGCGCCGGGCAGCGGCACGATCGTGCGTGCGGAGATTCCATTCGGGGAGAGCCGCCGGCGGCCGACGCGCGCACCGAAGAGAGGCCGGTCGTGACGCCGATCACCGTTCTACTCGCCGAAGACCATGCCGTCGTCCGTGAAGGCCTTCGGGCGCTGCTCGCGATCGAACGCGACATCGTCGTCGTCGGCGAGGCCGGAAACGGCCGTCAGGCGGTGCAGCGGAGCAAGGCGTTGCGGCCGGCGGTCGTCGTGATGGATATCGCCATGCCGCTACTCAACGGACTCGAGGCCGCGCGGCAGATCCTCAAGGCTCTGCCCGAGACCAAGATTCTCGTTCTGTCCGCTCACGGTGACGATGAGTACGTCGAGCAGGTGATCGCGCTCGGCGCTCTCGGCTACCTTGTGAAGCAGACCTCGGCGCTCGTGCTCGCCAAAGCCATCCGGGAAGTTCACAAGGGGAACACGTACTTCAGTCCCGCGATCTCGAAACGCCTCACGGAACGCCGTGAGAGCACGATCCATGGAGCCTCGGGTCGAAGGAGGAAGCAAGACGTCCGCCTGACCTCGCGTGAGGTCGAGATCCTCCAGCTGATCGCCGAGGGAAAGGCCAACAAGCAAACCGCGGCCGAGCTGGGCATCAGCATCAAGACGGTCGAGAAGCATCGCCAGGCACTCATGGGCAAGTTGGGTATCCACGACACCGCCGGACTCACCCGCTACGCCCTCGCGGCGGGAATCATCGAGGGCGGCGTGCGATTCACGATCGAATAGCGGACGGAGCGGTAGGGAAACTCTTGCGAGGTGGTATGTGAGCTCGGAGTCCGAACGTCGGAAGCCGGGGGAGCACGAGGCGCGTTCGAGCTTTCGGCCGGCGAAGCGTCCCCGGCGCCGATCGGCCGAGGCAGGACTCGACAAGCTGGACCTGGCCGACACCCAGGGTCAGACGCGTCGCGACGCACCTCGCCGTCGCGAGCGTCGCTTGGCGGAACCGAACTACGAATCGCTTCGAAGCGAACGCCGGAAACTGTGACGCCCCGCGTCACGGTCGCTTCCGCAAACCTTGTGCGGGGGCGGCCCGGAGACCCAACTACAAGGACGTAGGGAGTAGGGAAATGGGTTTTGCTCGCAGCGTTCAGTTCGTGGTCAAGAACGGCAAGGTCGATGAGTTCAAGCGCTTGTTGAGCAGCGAGATCCTGCCGCTGATGAAGAAGGAGAAGGGATTCCGACTGATGCTCGTGGGTTTGGACCGGCAATCCGGCACCAGCATCTCGATGTGGGACGACAGGTCCGATGCGGAGGCCTTCGACACGAAGGCCTATCCCGAGATCATCAAGCGGCTCAGCGCCGTTCTCGAGGGGACTCCCATCGTCCACATGTGCGAGACCGTGTTCACACTGATACCAGACGTCGTCCTCGCGTGACCTGTGGCTTGGCGGCTCGCGCCCGGAACGCCCCCGAAGAGCACGGTGCGACCGATCACGCTGGCGGCTGCGTGGCGGGGTGAACCGTGCCGACGAACACGACGGCGTCGAAGGCCTTGTTCACGATCAATCCGTCGTTCCTCCCCGCCCGCAGCGGACGTTGCACCGCGAACCAATCGGCGACAGGGCCATCGCGAGGAACGTGGCGCAACGAGAGGATCCCCCGCTGGACGTGAAGCTGCGACAACAGCGCGGCGACGCTTCCGGCTTCGGGCGCGGTCGACGGGCTCGACGCGGAGCCGTCGTCATTCTGCGCGTAGGTGCCGGCGATCGATACGTAGTCGGCTCCCAGTAGAGTCCGAAGGTACTCCCCCAGCGCCGAGCCCCAGCGATCGGTGACCATCGGCCCTTTGCTGGCGTGCCAGTTGGCGACGTAGAGGAACACGCGCCCCTTGGGCCCTTCGCGGTCGAGAACCCAACCGAGGTTCTCCGCCATCGCGCTCTCTCGCTGTGCCTGCGGATTGCTCTCGGCGGTCGCCGCGCGGAAGTTCGCGTTCAGCTGCGAGACCACGGTGACCTGATGCGCCGCACGCTCGAAGGCCTCCGTCGAGGTCTTTTCGGTCCAGACGGCTCGGCGGCGTTGGAAGAGGCTCGACAGGTCGTCGATCGCGGATGTCAGTGTCTCTTGCTCGGGACCGGAGAGCGATGGGTAGCCTTCGCTCGAGAACCGGGGCAGGAAGGACGTGAGTCGCCCTCGGAACGCTTGCTCCTGCGGCGCGTCGACCTTGGCCAGATAGGCGAGGGCCGCGTCGAACGCGAGATGCGTCTCGACGAATCGCCCCCCGCGCCCGCCGGTCAAGTCGAGTCCGTAAAAGCACACTTTGCGGGTCACGGACGCACGGGAGTTGTACGTGCGGAGCCACGAGAGCAGCGCTTGATTCTCGGGGTAGGCGGTGCCGCCGGACCAGGAGAATACCGACGCCACCACGCGGCGCAGATCCTCCGGACCTGGATTCTCACGTCCGAGAACGTAGTCGTCGACGGCCACCGACTCCGAGTAGCCGGTCTCCGCCGCAATCGCCGTGACGCCCATCTCGGTCACGAGGAGCTCGACCACCCGATTGCGGAGATCGAGGAACTCGTGGATCCCGTGCTCGGGCTCGCCGAGGGCGACGACCCGAGCTTGACCGATGATCGGTGCGAGGATCCGGCGTAGGTCACCGTTCGGCTTGCCGGGCTCGATCCCACCAAGCGGCGCGAACTCCGCCTTCACCCACACGGAGACGGGGTCAGGCGGGCTCGACGTTTCGGTTGCCATGCAGGTCGGCGCCACGAGCGGGATCGCGCACCAGGCTGCCAGTCGGAAGATTTTCGAGCGCTGAATGTGACGCCTCCTCCGGAGAGCGGCCAACGGTCGCCGCCGTCCAACTGTCTTACGGGGGGGATGAGCCGAGGTTCCGCTGTGGAAACTTCGCTGTTAAGCTGGCGCGAGTAACGTACGTTCTTACTCGACGCCAGCGTGACGATCGGAGACTTGATGAGAACTTTCGGCATCCTCGTTCTTACCGCCATCGTGGCCGCCGCGATCCCCGCGTCCGCCCAGTCCGAAGCCGCGAGCAGCCCGGTGAGCCGCGGCCTGTACCTCTCCAAGATCATGGGGTGCAACGACTGCCACACACCGATGAAGATGGGCGAAAAGGGCCCTGAGCCGGACACGAGCCGGATGCTCAGCGGGCACCCGTCGGAGTTGAAGATGCCGCCGCCTCCCCCGCTCGCGGCTCCCTGGGCGTGGGCCGGTGCGGCGACGAACACCTCGTTCGCAGGGCCGTGGGGGGTCAGCTTCACGGCCAACCTGACGCCCGATCCGGAGACGGGGCTGGGCAAGTGGACCGAGAAGATGTTCATGGACACGATCCGCACCGGCAAGCATCAGGGGATCGGGCGGCCGATCCTTCCGCCGATGCCGTGGCCGATGTACCGGAACGCGACCGACGACGACCTGAAGGCGCTCTTCGCCTATCTCCGGTCGATTCCTCCGGTGAAGAACAAGGTGCCCCAGCCGGTCGAGCCGCCCGCCGCTCCACCGGCGAAGTAGGAGCATGGGGCAGACCCTCCGGCGCGCGATCGTGGCCGCGACGGCGGCGTTGATTCTCGCCGCGCCGCCTCGCGCCGCCGGGGAATTGCCGCAGAAGCTCTCCGAGACCGGGCTCTACCTCGACATCGCGTCGAAGACGATCGACCCCTGGAATCTCCCCTTCGAGCCTCAGTATCCGCTCTGGAGCGACGGGGCGACGAAGAACCGGTGGATCCGTATCCCCGACGGCACGACGATCGACGTCTCGGATCCCGACGCGTGGGTCTTCCCGGTCGGCACGCGGCTGTGGAAGGAGTTCGTGCTCCACGGGCGGCGCGTCGAGACGCGCATGATGTGGCGCACGAGCGACGACGCGTGGGTGTTCGTGACCTATGCGTGGAACGCCGAGCAGACCGAAGCGACGCTCGTCCCGGAAGACGGCATGACCAACGTCGTTCCGCTCACCGCCGAGGCGAAGTACTCGATCCCGTCGCGCTCCGACTGCCTGAGCTGCCACGGCTCGAGCGCGTCGCCGGTCCTCGGGTTCAACACGTTGCAGCTCTCCGACGATCGCGACCCGCTGGCGCCGCACGCGCAGCCGCTGGCGCCGGGCGACGTGACGCTGCGCACGCTCGACACGTACCGCCTTCTCTCACCGCGTCGACAGGACTGGGTCAAGAAGCCACCTCGCATCAACACGGCGGACCCGATCGAGCGGGCATCGCTGGGTTACCTTTCGGGCAATTGCGGGCACTGCCACAACTCGCGCGGGCCGCTGGGCCCGCTCGGCCTCGCGGTCGCGCAGGCGAAAACGGCGCCGCCGGTGCTCGCGACGCTCGTCGACGTGCCGGGGAACTATGTCGTCCCGTGCATCCCCGATGAGCGGTCGCGGAGGGTCGCCCCGGGCCGGACCGACTGGAGCGCGGTCGTCTACCGCATGAGCTCCCGCCGGCCCTTGTCGCAGATGCCGCCGGTGGGCACGGCGCTCGTCGACGACGAAGCGCTCGACCTCGTCGCGGGGTGGATCAGCGGGATGGGAGCGCGGGTCGAGCCGCGTCCCCGGCCGAGAGTGGTCACGCCCCTAAGCCACTGAAGCCGGAGCGGATCCCTCAGTGCGGGTATTCCATCCGACTCAGGAAGCCGTCCCGGTTCATGTCGTGAGCCTTGAACGCCTCGGGCGTTCCCTTCCACTCCGCCGGCGAGATCTTCCCGTCCTTGTTCACGTCGGCCTCGTCGAACGACGGCAGACCAGGGTGCGGCGCAGCCTTCGCTTCGCCGGCGTATTCCTTACGACCGAGCACGCCGTCGTGGTTTGCGTCGAGCTTCTTGAACGAGGCGGGGTCGCCTGTCCACTCCAGCTGCGAGATCTTCCCGTCCTTGTTCAGGTCCATCTTGTCGAAGTCGGACTCTGAGCCTTCGGTCCCGAACTCCTTCGGGCCGAGCACGCCGTCGTGATTCAGATCGAGCCGCTTGAACTCTTCCGGGCTGCCGTCCCACTCGAGCTTCGAGATCTTGCCGTCCTTGTTGTGGTCGAGCGTGGCGAACGAGCGCGGACCGGCAGTGGGCGCGGGCGCAGGTGCAGACGCAGCGTTACCGGCGGCCGCGGCGTATTCCTTGGGGCCGAGCACGCCGTCGTGATTCAGGTCGAGGCGCTTGAACGCTTCCGGCGTCCCGTTCCATTCGAGCTGCGAGATCTTCCCGTCTTTGTTGAGGTCGAGCGACTGGAAGGAAGCCGGGGCCGCGCTCGGAGCGGCACTTGGCGCGGAGCTCGGCGCAGCGGCCGGAATCGCTCTCGGCGCCGCGGTCGGAGCAGCGCCCGCAGCGGGCACCGCGGTCGGATGGGCCGTGGGAGCCGGAGCGGAGGCCGAGCCCGCCGCCGGTGCGGCCGCCGGTGCTGATGCGGACTTCTCTCCCTCGTGAACCGTCGACTCGTACTCGTCGGCGGTGATGAAGCCGTCGTGGTTCTTGTCGTGGTTGGCGAACGACTTGTCGTTGCCGTGCCACTCGTCGCGAGAGATACGTCCGTCGTGGTTCTTGTCGAGGCCCTTGAATCGCTCCGCCCGATCGTCGGAGTCCTCGTGATGCTTCCCGTGCCCCTTATCGCCGTGGTGCTCGCCTTGGTCGTCGTCCTTGTCTTTGTCCTTGTCCGCCAAGGCCGGCGAGATCAACCCCAGAACAACGACGATGGAGAGCGCGAACACGCGTCGAATCATGGACGACCTCCTCGGAAGACTGAGCACTCGCGCATGCTACCTCGACTACGGACAGCTCCCCGAATTGTTCCGCGTGCTCATGCCGCACTGGCCCGATGCCGACGTGCCGCCGCGCTCGCCCGAGCTGGTCGTGCCCCAGCTTCCTTCGGTGGCCGTGCCGTCGTCGGCGGCGACGACGAACCACAGGTTGCTGCCTGGGACCGACGTCCACGCGTACGATCCCGACGCGCCGAGTCCGCAGACCGACCCGGAAACCGTCGACGACGCGACGGCCGCGAGGTCGCCGTAAAGGACGTGATAGCCGGTGGACACGCACGTCGACACATCCCACGCGAGTCCGATCTGCGAGCCGTCTGCAGCGCTGCGAGTGGCCGTCATCCCGGCGCCGAACGCGCCGTCGGGCACCGGCTTCACCGAGGTCGGCCCGCCCGGGCAGACGACCTGGTTGCAGCCGCCCGTGGAGACGGTGTTGACTTGAACGTTGTCCACCTGCCACCAGCCGTCGCTCTTCCCCTGCCAGTAGTGGAAGCGCACCTTGACGTTCGTCGCCCCCGCCGCTTGGGAAGTGATGTCGAACGACTGGTGGGCGGGGTTCGGGGTGGACCCGCCCTGGTGCCGCAGCACGTTGACCCACGCCCCGCCGGTCTTCGACGACTGGACGTCGACGTCGCCGATCGAATTGTCTTGGCCGCTCGTCACATGGAAGTGCTCGTCGAATACCAAGGTGACCGAGGTGGTCAGCGAGAGATCCATGTTGGGAGTGATGAGCTGCTCGTCCTGGCTCGAGCCGCCGCCGGCGAAGCCGCTATCGACGATCGGCACCGGTGCCGCCATCGGGCTGACGATGCTTCGTCCGCCCGGATTGGCCGTCGTCCAGGTCGCGGCGGCGCCGCCGCCCCGGCCCCCGTCGACGACGGTCCAGGTGTTCGGGATGCCGGAGGCGAACGCCTCGCTCAGCGCCGTCCCGGTGCTCGGCGGATACGGCTGGCCGACGGTCTGGATGAAGGTGCTGCTCCAGGAGCCCTCGTTGGCCGTGACGTCGAGCCGGAACGTGATCGTCGTGCCGCAAATGATCGCCGTGGACAGCTTCGCCGTGAAGTGGGGCGCGATCGAATCCGCGTTCGTATTCGGGCCCATCGACGGGTAGCTCGCGCTCGGATCGGTCATGGCGACGCCGGCGGTGAGCGGCACCACCGTCGCCGTCACGCCGGTGAGCGTGGTCGAGCCGTCGTTCTGAAGGTTGACCTTGAAGTTGACCGTCTCGCCGGCCTCCCAGATCGAGTTGCCGGGAGCGCCGCCGGCCGGGCACGCGTCCCCGACGACCCCGTGGGTGCGGTACGCCGCGTGCGGGCCGCAGGCCGCGGCGGGGAACGTGAAGGTCAGCGTCACGGCGTTGATGGTGCCGATGTCGCCCGACCCGCTGTCGACGACGAAGAACTTCCACGTGCCGGCCGCGTTCTTGCCGTTGAACGCCGAGAGTGGTTGATCGGGCCGGAACGTTCCGGTGAACGGAGCCGACCCCGACGAGATCGGGATCACCGCGGCGTCGTCGAAGGTGGTGGCGGTGTAGTTGTGGCCCGAGCCGCCGTGGCCGGCGGACAGCACGACGTCGGTGTTGTCGGGGCCGATGATGTGCAGCGTCAGCTCGCCGTCGGACGTGTGCGTGAGGTTGTCGACGGTGACGTTCAGGTCGACGATCTGCTTGCTGTCGGGAATGATGATCGACGCCGTGGCGCCGATGGGATTGTTGTCGGGGATCGAGACGGGCAAACCGTTGTAGGGATAGCTCGGCTGGACGTTCTTCACGGTCGTGAAGGGGTAGTACGACCCGCCGTTGTCGTCGACCGCCAGGTTGGCGACGGCGTCCGAGGACTGCACCGAGAAGAGGTAGGGCGTGCATTCCGCCAGCCCGTTCAGGTCGACGGTGTGATTGACCGCCGGGCTCGCGTTGAACGCCGTCCCTCCGGGAGGCGCCGACGGCCCGTAGTGGACGACGCTGTTCGAGCTCTCGTTCGTGCTCCACGTGATCCGCGCCCCGGTCCCGGTGATGCTCGTCGCCTGGACGTTCGAGATGAGCGGGGCCAGGCAGTCGGCGCCGGCGGTCGCGGTGCGGGTGAGGTTGGTCCCTCCCTGGCCGTCGTCGGCGTCGATGTACGTCGCGGTGATCGTGTTGCCGTCGGCGACGGAGAGCAGACCGTCGGCGCCGGCGGGAGACGAGGTGGTCGAGATCGTCCCGAGGTAGTTCGCCGAGCCGTTCACCTGGGTCAGCGTGACCGTTTCGCCCAGAGGCTCGGCGTTCGACGTGATCTTGACGGTCGTGGTCGTCGATCCGATGTTCGCGTCGGTCACCGTGACCGTGATCAGGCTGGCGCAGTTGTAGGCGCCGGCGTCGAGCTTCACCGTTCCGGCGAACGGCTGCGGCGCCACGTTCGAGCAGTCCGAGAGCACGCCGTCGCAGTTGGTGTTCGTTCCCACCGCCTGGACGTGGTAGTACTCCGTGAAGCCGTTCGCGAGCCCCGAGTCCGTGTAGGTCGTCGTCGGCGCGTTCACCGTCGCGATGATCGCGGAGCCCGCGTCGCAGCCGGCGTCGTTGCGGAGGATGCGATACGTCGCCGCGTTCGCGACCGGCGTCCACGACAGGCTCGCCGAGGACGATCCGGCGGTCGTCGTCAGGACCGGTGCCGCGATCGAAGGACAGCTCGAGGAGCTCTGGTTCGAGGCGTCGCCGGCGTTGCCGCAGGCGATGTGGTGCCGGTTGAATGCCGCGAAGATCGCGGCGGCGTGCGGCGTGCCGTTCGAGAGGTTGCCGTCGTCGTCGTCCTGGACGCGGATCTTCGAGAACCAGCTCGTCGAGGCGCACCCGTCGGAATTGGGGAGGGCGCAGGTGTAGGCGTTGCCTCCCGATCCATTGCGCGACTTGTACCAGAGCTTGTCGGCGAGCTGCCACGACGAGGCGGTGTCGAGCCCGGACGCCGGGAGGTCGCGGGTCGCGAGGTCCCACAGCGTCTCGGCGCTGACGTAGCCCTCGCAGTGGACTTCCTTGCCGCACGGGCCGCCGCCGCCGCCGCAATTGTTCGTGAGGAATCCCTGGGGTGTCGCCGGGGTGTGGCTGGCGTGCATGTCCCAGTCCTGGTCGCGGATGCCGGTGCAATTCAAGCAGGCGTCGCCGTAGCCGCTGCAGTTCCCGCTCTGGAAGAAGCCGCGCCCGACGCACGAGACGTGCGTGGACATGAGGGCGGTGATGTCGCCGTACGCCTCGCCCGGGTTGTCAGTGCCGCCGCCGTCGTTCTGATCCAAGCCGTGCCCCCACTCGTGGAGGAACACGCCGGCGATCTCGCCGGTGTTCGCGCAGCCGCCGCCGGACTTGAAGAAGTTGACGGTGCTGCCGTTCCAGTAGGCGTTGCAGGTCTGGTTCAGGTTGACGTTGTCGGTGAGCTGTTGCGTGAGCCAGGTGTTGTTCGGAAGCCACGGGCGCGCGTGCTCGGAGATCCGGTTCAGATGGTAGAACGAGCTGCGGGCGGCGTGCGTGTCGCCCGGGCTGCCGCCCGGGGGCACCGTGCAGTCGGTGCCGGCGCTGACGCCGAGGTCGAGGTCGGCGTCGCAGGAGACCGATTGCGAAATCGGGCCGCAGGTATCGTTGACCCTCACGTACTGTCCCGCCAGGTGCGTCGTGGCGTTCGAGCCGCCCGGGGAGCAGGTGAACGAGCCCATGCTGTTCGTGATGTTGTTGCTCGCGCCGATCGCGATGTCGGCGAACGGCATCGGGTACGCCGGCTTCTCGATCCCGTCCGGCGCGTTCCCGTCGTTCGAGACCGGGAAAACGCCGCCCTTGACCTGGGCGTACTCGTTGTCGTCGAAGAAGGCGACGATGGCGCCGTCGCTCGCGTCGACCAGGCCGATCCACTGTCCCGGCTCGTTCACGATCTCGAGGCCGACGCGCCAGATCAGGCGCGACTGGTACCCGGCGCCGACGGTCCCGTTGTACGGGCCGGGGACCGCGCCGGCGCCTTCACCGACGCGGACGGGGAGCATCTGGAGCGCGCCGCTCTCGAGCACCTTCACGGTGTCGTGAGCGGTGATCCCCATGTAGGCCTTCAGGCGGTCGCGCGCCGCCGCGGCGTCGATCTCGGGGACCGGGCTTCCGGTGATCTTCGTCCAGCGCGGAGCGCCGAACTGCACCAGGTTCCCGTGGCTGATGGCGAAGAGGTAACGGTCGCCGAGGACCGGAACGCCGGAGACGTAGCGGTCGAAGACGACCTGCCACGAGTCCTGTCCGAACTGGACCGAGGCGGCACGATTGAGCACCAGCTCCGAGTCGTTCGCCAGGAGGAGCGTGCGGTTCGACGATGCGAACTGCCGCGTGAGCGCTTCGAGGCGATCGAGAGTCGTCGACCCATCGATCAATTTCAGCCCGGACCCTTCGACGAGCATCGGCGCCCCGGAGCGCCGGTCGAGCCAGACGCGCCATTGCTGGCCGTGAGTCGCGCGGAAGACGCTCCACCCCGTGCGCAGGGTGTCCTGGGCGGGGAGAGCGTCGTCCGGCGTCGTCGCGACGCCCGACACGGTGCTCGGGTCGGGGATGACGAGCGTGTCGAAACGACCGCTCGGTGGCTTGACTTGGAAGGCGACCGCCGCCGTGATGGCGATGAAGGTGAAGGCCAGTGACAGACGAACCCGTCCAGATCGACGCATCGGACCCCCCCCGAATGAGTGAATCGCCCCGAATATACCGGCACTTTTGTGCCGTGGGAAGGGTTCTTAACCGCGCGGCGGGAGGCGGTCCAGCTTCACCTTGACCGGGGTTCCGAACGCCCGATTGGCGGTGATGCGCAGCACCTGGCTTTCGCCTTTGGCGAAGACGCTCCGCGTGGACGCTTCGTGGACGCCGGCGATCGCGCCGTTCTCGAGCCGAGCCACGATGACATGCTCACCGGGAGTGAGCACGATCGACGCCTGGAACGGCTTGCTCTTGTCGAGCTGCGCGTGGGTGTAAGCCGGCTTCCCGTCGACCACCACCGTCAGGGTGCCTCCGTCGGCTCCGCTCTTCCCCGCGACGAGCAGGCGGGGCGGCTCGTCGACCGAGCCCATTTGAGCCGCGGGAGCCTCGATCGCCGGCGACGGCGCCACGCCGGTCTCGAACGGCACCGGCTCTTCATCCGCGGGAGACTCCGGGGCGACCAGAGGCAACGGGACGGCGCTAACGGGTTGCGGCTTCGCGGGGTGCGAGGGGCCGGATCGCTTCATCGATCGTTGCGGTGCTGGATTTTGGGGCGTGATCGTTGGGGGCGTTGCCGGAGCGGCCGCGGCGACCGCCGCCACGGCGTCGATCTGTGTCGGCCCCCGCCAGTCATGGAGACACGCGGCGGCGATCGCGCTCACGCCGATCCCGAACGCGAGCATGCCGACGGCCCGGCGGCGCGACCGCACGCGACGAACGTCGGCTTCGAGCACGGGCGGGACCTCGGTGTCGGACGCCGGAGTCGCGTTGCATGATCTTTCATCGACCCGACGCAACCCTTCGAGCACGAGGTAAGTCGTGTCCTGGGTGATCGACCGCGTCTCCGTGCTCACGCCGTACTCGACCGCAAAGTGTCCCGAGACCACCTCGATCAAGGAATAGACCGCGAGGTCCCCGAGCAACCGTCCGGCCGCGGCATGAGTGACCGCGCCGTCCTGAATCCAGATCTCGCCGCGACGCAGGCTCGAGCTCACGAGAACCCGCGCCGTCTTCCCTCCGAGCGACAGGGTCTGCACGATGTCGACGACGCTGAGCGCTTCGAGATCCCCCTCGAACCCTTCGGAGCGGGTCGGGCTCATGCGACCACTTCGATTCCGTGGCCGGACGAGGCGGGTCTGGCGACGGTCAAGAGTCGCCGTACGGCACGCAGCAGCGGAAGCGGATCGGGCCCTTCCGCGACGAACGCGTCGCACCCCGACTCGAACGCGACGGCTCTCAATTCCCTTGGGCCGCAGATGATGACCGCCCGACGCCGGCCTGCCTTGAGTGCTTTCATATCACGGCACAATCCCAAGTCGCGTTCGGACGACGCCTGGAGAACCGACACCGCCGGCTCGCGCCGCACGAACAGGAGCATCGCCGTGCGAGGGTCCGCTGCCGTGAGGGTCACCCCGCCCGCTCTTTGGAGGAGGCGATCGGTCCCCTTACTTCGGTCCGGATCGGAATCCACGATCAAGACGAGCATCGTTCGCCTTCACGCTCATCGACGCGATCCCCCCAGCGTTTCCCCGATACGCGGTGCCGTAGCTCCCGTCAACGCTGAGTTTCGTAATCGCGGGCGGACCACACGAAATACCGGTTGCATTCGCACCTCGAAGCGCGCATAGGTACCTGCAAAGGTGTCTCGTCTCGCGCAGGGGGAGTGGTGCAACGTCGTGTTCTCGTGATGGCGGCAGCCGTCGCTGCGCTCTTGGCGCCGGCGTTCTCGGCGCCGGGCAAGAAACCGAACCCCACGCCGCCCGACATGCTGTTCGCGACCCTGGAAGACTTCTACGGACAGACCGGAAACCGCTTCCAGGCCGCGTTCGGCTTCCGTAACTTCGAGGAGATTGCCGGCTCGCCGGTCGCACCCAAGAGCTACGGCGTGGCGGTCGACGACATGGTGATCTCGTGGAAGGAAACGCGCCTCGACGCGGACACGCACGACTGCGCCGGCGCCGGTGAGTGCGCGAACATCGAGGTGGGCTCCACGCTCACGTACGATGCGACGTCATTCGTGGAAGTCACGGTCACGGACAAGACTCCGTACGACAACGTCCACGGACGCTGCACCAGCGCCAACATCGTCTGCTCGAACGACGCGCAGTGCACCGGGTTCGGCACCTGCGACAACATCGGAACCGCCTGGAACAGGAACAACTGCAACGGCGACTCCGTCTGCTCTCTGAACCCGGCGAAGTCCTGCACCCAGAACGGCGACTGCGGCGCCGGCGAAGGCGTCTGCTCGGCCGACTACACCGACGCCGTCGACGATCAGGACTGCGACGACGACGGCACGCCGGACGTGCTCGTCAAGCTCACGTCGGACGCCGAGACGAAGGGAGAGGTGGCGGTTCTGAACCAGGTGTCGCCCAACGTCTACAAGGCGCGCTTCCCCTACTCGTTCCTCTACGACTCGGCGGGCACGCTCTACATGGCGATCACCGGCAACGCGCCTCCGGTCATCACGGCGAGCTACGAGGACCGCAACGACGGCACCGGTTCCCGCTGCCTGAACGCCCTGGACCCCACGAAGCAGGGCCTCCTCACCGCGGGCACGACGGTGATCAACGTGACCGCCGGCCGCATCGACCTCAAGTCGTATGCGATCAACCTCGTCGGTCGCTGCACCATCACGACGTCCAAGCTGTGCTCGGCCCCGGCCGATTGCCCGGCGGGCGAGGGGTGCCAGACCCAGTTCGCCTTCGGCGACAACGACGGGTTCGCGGACACGAACGAGACGATCGACATGCCGGTGACGTTCGTGAACAAGAGCGGTCTCGCGCTCGACGACCTCACGGCCGCCCTCGGCACGAACGATCCGAACATCGAGTGCATCAGCAGGCCGGTCGTGAGCGTTCCGGCGGGAGGCGGCACCGTCGCCAACAACGCCACCGTGACCTCCGCCCCGTTCCGCTTCAAGGTCGCGAACGTCAACCGCACGTCGGTGGACCAGAACCTGAAAGCGACGTTCTACCTCACGCTCCGGTCGAAACAATTCGACGTCATCACACGCTCGATGTCCCTGACGATGGATCTCGACCTGAGCACGCTCGGCGGGTCCGGCCTCAGCGAGTTCATCGAGGACTTCACCACGACGTCGAACATGGGCAAGTTCACGATCGCGACCCTGGACGCCGGCAAGAACAGCCTCGCGGCTTCGGACGGCATGCGCTGCCAGTACAACGACCCGGAGGCTCTCAACACGAACAGCGCCGGCGACTCCGACTGCTTCCTCGGCTTCACCGGCGACCCCGCCGGCGGCGTGAACGACTGGCACGTGCACGACAGCTCGGCGGCGAACGGCAGCACGGGCCGCGCGTACACGGGTAACTTCTCCGTGCACTGGGGCGTCCACCTCGGCACCACGCCGAAGCGCGACACCGGCCGGTACAAGCAGCTGGATGCGATCCAGACGATCAATCCCGTCGCCCTGGGACTCGCCAGCTCGAACCCCGAGCTTCACTTCGCCCATCAGGTCTCGCTGGTCGACAACCGGGGGATCGGCGGCATCACGAACGGCGAGTGCGCGGATCGCGCGATCGTCCAGATCAACGTGCTGACGTCGACGGGCTCACCGACGAACTGGGTCAAGATCTTCCCGTACGCGAACGCCTACGAGGAGCAGGGCACGGACGATTTCACCAACTGCACGTTCGACCCGACCGACGATGGGAACAACGAGGACTCGTTCTTCAATCCGACCGATCCGAACCGCCGGCTCGGGCCGTCGTCGACGTGTTACCCCGAGTTCGTGTTTGCGCACTCGGGCGACACCGACTACCGCCACGGCTACGACCCGACGCACGTCGGGCTCGCCGATGCCGGAGCCGCGCTCCGGGGCTCGATCAACGTCGGCACCTGGGTCCGGCCGCGCTTCTCGCTCCTGCCTTACGCCGCGCGCCGCATCCGCCTGCGCTTCCTCGGCACCTCGATCGAGCTGGGCACCAGCCAGACCTGGGACTCGTTCTTCGGACGCGACGACCAGCCGCAGGACGACGGCTGGTACATCGACGACATCCACATCGTCGGGGCGCTCGGCGGCACTCCCTACACGATGACGCAGGACACCCGCACGATCACCGCGCTCCCGACCTGCTCGGCCGGCTGCACGTCGATCACGGCGGCGCTCGTCGCCACGCCGTCCACGACCTCGGGACCCGGACAGGCCGTGGGCCTCGAGGCCAAGACGTCGGCGATCGACGCCTGCCTGAACGGCATCTCGCAATATCAGTTCTGGCTCGACGGCAACGGCAACTCGGTCGTCGGCGACGCCGGGGACACGCTGCTCCGCGATTGGACCGACAGCTCCGCCTTCGCGGACGCTCCCAACTTCACCACCCGGTACGGCGTGAAGGTGCGCTGCTCGACGAGCCCCTCGTGCGATCAAGCGGACGGGTCGGCGGCCGTCACCGCGCTGGTCACGGTCCCCTGCCCCTCGACCGGTACCGCGAAGGCCAGGTTCACGCAGAACATCGGCGTGAGCAAGACGAGCGTGAGCTGGGCGACGACGGCCGTCGTCGACGCGATCCGCGGCAACCTCATCGGCCTCAGGAGCGCCGGCGGCGACTACAACGGCACCGTGCTCGCCTGCATCGGCGACAACGTCTCGGCGAGCTCGATCGCCGAAGCGACGAGCCCGGGGCCGGGCGCCGCCTTCTACTACCTCGTCCGTCCGGCCGTCACGACGTACTGCAATGAGACCGTCAGCTACCGCGAGGGTGTGGTCTCCGAGCTCGCGGGCGCGGGCGGAGATCGCGACGCCGACCTCTCGCTCGATCCGAACGCCTGTCCGTAGAACGCTAGCCGGACTTCCAATCCTCGTGGTCGCGCGCGACGGCCTTTCGCAATCGCCGGACCGCCGCGACCAACGTCGATTTCCGGATCGCTCCCACGGCCTTCCGTAGCCGCTTCCGATTGCGTCCGCCGAGATGCGCGTTCGCGGCCTCGAGCCCCATGCACCGCAGCACCTCGTCCATCTCGGGTGTTTTCCGGAGAGATTCGAGCTCGATCCGTCGGTTGGACGGCGAGAGGCGGCGGCCGACCCAGTCGCCGCGATGCAGGAGGAACGGATCCGGGCAGCGGACCGCTGCGTCGAGCATTTCGGAATAAAGGATCCGCCCGGATCTGTCCTTGTCCGCCCACCGCGACGCCGGCGGCAACAGCTCCTTCACCTCGCGAGCGACGAGTCCGCCCGAGAGCTCTCCGATGGCCGTATAGCGCCGGCGGCCCAGGCTCCCCAGTCCGGCGGAACGGTGGATCAGCTTGACCGGCTTCGCCTGCGGCGGCATCAAGCGCTCCAGCAGTCGCCGGGCCGGGCGCGGTGGCCGATCGGATGCCGGATGATCGACGAGCTTTCCCCAGAAGGTCCCGGCGGCCTTGAGACGACTGGAAGCGATCTCCCGCAGCGACCGGTGGCGCTCTTCGAGGACGAACGGCATGCCGCCGGACCTGATCCCTTCGCGATAGCCGTCGAGGATCAGCGCGACCGCATCGCCGTCGTGCAGCGGCAACGCCTTCTGCTCGATCGCGATCACGGCGCTGACCGAGAGGCGGATGAGGTCGTTCGTGAACGGGAGCTCGTCGGCTTCGTCGAAGTCGTTGATCCCCCAGACGAGCCGGCCCTCGGCGTCGCGCCACGTTCCGAAGTTCTCGACGTGAAGGTCGCCGACCGAAAGAACCGCGGGCATCTTGGCGAGATCCGCGGCGAGCTCCCTCCAGATCTGTGCCCACCGGTAGTAGGTGGCGCGAAGAAAAGAGAACGCGTCGGCTCTCATCGCCCGGTGCTTCGCCTTGAGGTCCGCGTCGATCAAGGGGACGCGGCGTGCCGCCCAGCGCTCGTAGTCGGATGTCGCGTCGATGATGGTCATCGGAGCCCTCCCCCCGTATTGTCTCGTCTTCTGTAAGATCCTGCGGGTGCGGGGAGCCGGGAAAAAGCCGAAGGATCCGAAGGGGCCGCCTGGGATGGCGATCGCCGCCGGCCTCCTCCTCCTCGTCGCGATCGCGTACGGCGGCGCGACCCGGAACGGGTTCGTCGCCTACGACGACGGGGTTTACGTCTCGGATAACCCGCACGTGCGCAGCGGACTCTCCGGCGGGTCGGTCGCGTGGGCATTCACGACGTTCGAGAACTCCAACTGGCATCCGCTCACGTGGCTGTCGCACATGGCCGACGTCGAGATGTTCGGCCTCGATGCGGGACGGCATCACGTCACGAGCGTCGTCCTCCATGCCGCCAGCTCGATCCTCCTGTTCCTTCTCCTCGGCGCGATGACCGGTACCACGTGGCGGCCGGCGCTCGTCGCGGCGCTCTTCGCCGTGCACCCGCTCCACGTCGAATCGGTCGCGTGGATCGCGGAGCGCAAGGACGTCTTGAGCACGCTCCTCGGCCTGCTCGCGCTCACGGCTTGGCTGCGCTGGCTCCGGTCCTCGCGCAAGGCGGCCTACGGCGCCGCGATCGCGTTCTACGCCGCGTCGCTCATGGCGAAGCCAATGCTCGTGACGTTCCCGTTTCTCCTCATGCTTCTCGATTTCTGGCCGCTCGAGCGCGCCGCATTCCCTCCGCGCTGGAAGGAGAAGCTGCCGCTCCTCGCGCTGTCGGCCGCGTCGTGCGTGGTGACGATCGCCGCGCAGCGCGCCGGCGGGGCGCTCCAGACGCTCGAGCGCATCCCGCTCCCATCACGACTCGCGAACGCAGCGGTCACGTACGCGACCTACCTCGTAAAGACGATCCGGCCATCCCCGCTCGCGGTCTTCTATCCGTATCCGAGCTCCGGGCATCCGGTGTGGGAGGTCGTGGTCGCGGTCGTCCTGCTCGCGGCAATCACCGCGGCCGCGTTCCGGTTCAGAAGCGCGGCGCCGTGGGCTCTCACAGGCTGGCTCTTCTACCTCGTCGCGCTGGTCCCGGTCATCGGCATCGTGCAGGTGGGCGAGCAATCGATGGCCGACCGTTACACGTACCTTCCGCTCGTCGGCGTCTTCGTCGTCGTGGCGTGGGGCGCCGGCGCGATCGCGGAGCGTGGACGCGCGGCCTTGAGTACGGCGTCGTGCGTCGCACTCGCCGCGCTCGTCGTCCTCACACGCGGGCAAGTCGCGCTCTGGTCGGACAGCGTGACGCTGTTCACGCACGCGATCGCCGTGACCGACGGCAACTGGGCGATGCGGAACAACCTCGGCGGCGTCCTCTCACGTGAAGGGAAGTCCGACGCGGCGCTCGCGCAGTTCGAAGAGGTCGCGCGGCTGCGGCCCGAGTTTGCCGAGGGGCAGTACAACCTCGCCCTCGAGCTCGCGAATCGAGGGAGCCTTCCGGAAGCGATCGACCGCTACCAGCGAGCGCTGCGACTCAGACCGGACTACGTCGAGGCGCACTACAACCTCGGCAACGCGCTCCTCCACGCGAAGCGGCTCGATGACGCCATCCGCGAGTACGGTGAAGCATTGCGCCTGCGCCCCGGCGACGCGCGGGCGCACAACAACCTCGCGATCGCGCTCGCGCGTGCCGGCCGCGACCCCGAGGCGATCGAACACTACCGGGAAGCCGTGCGCCTCGAGCCCGGCTTCGCTGAGGCGCATTTCAACCTCGGCGGAGCGCTCGTGCGCGCGGGACGGCCCGAGGAAGCGCTCGAGGAGCTCCGGGCCGCTGTGCGCGCCCGGCCGGACTACGTCGAGGCGCGAGAAGCGGCGGAAAGGCTGAGCCAACTGGCGCCCCGGTCTCCTCGACCCTAGCTTCCCCACGTGAAGGCTCTCGCGGCCGCCGTGCTCGTCGCCGCCGTCGCGCGCGGTGCCGTCGCGAACTGTCAGCTCGGCGGCACGGCGTGCGGCGATCCGGTCGCCGTCGATTGCAACAACGGCACCGTGTGCTTCCCGCCGTATCGCACTTGCGCGAGCTGCACCTGCACGACGACGAACGAGGGGAAGACCTGCCTCTCCAACACCTCCGAGCCGGGAACGGTCGCGACGGTGCTCGTCGCGAAGAGCGTGGCGGTTCCCGGCGATCTCGATCTCGAGTGGACGGCGAGCTGCCGCGCGGCAGCGACCGACTACGGTATCTACGAGGGGGTCCTGACTTCGTGGTACTCGCACGAGCCGCGGCAGTGCTCGTCCGGCGGACTCCTCTCGGCGACGATCGCGCCGACGGCGGGCGACCACTATTACCTCGTCGTCGCGATCTCGTCCGACTTCATGGGATCGCTCGGCACGAGCTCGAGCGGCACGGAACGGCCGGACGGGTTGGGGTCGTGCGGGAGCGATCGCGCCTTCGCTCCCTGCCCGTAGCGCTCACTCCGACGCGCGCGTCGCGCTCGCCTTCCGGATTTTGGATCGTCGCGCCGGTCGCCCCCCAGCGCCCGGCGCGACTCGCGATCGCTAGTTGTTCACGCAGACAGGACAACACTGGCCCGGGGGAACCTGCAAGTGCTGGTTGTCCTCGCACGCAGGCGCAGCGCAGCTCACGAACCTGCAGTTGATGAACGCCTGGGCCGGGGTCGCCGTCACCGCGACGAACGCCGCCACCGCGATGACCACGCTGCCGAGAACCAACCAGATCGCCTTCTTCCTCTCCATGTGCCTCTCCTTCCTGGCGCGAAGCGCCGTAAACGTGTTCGTGGATGCTCTCACGTTCGGCGACGGGAGGAGCCGCCTCCGAAGAGTGGCACGGATCATCGGGCGAGGAACGCCTGGACTCTTTCGAGAAACGCCGCCGGCTCCTCGCAGAACGGAAGGTGACCGCTCTTCTCGAAGACGGCGAGCTCCGAGCCGGGGATCGCCCGGTGGATCGCGAAGGCGACCGACGCCGCGACGTTGAAGTCGTAGCGCCCGGTGATCACGAGCGTCGGGAACTTGAACTTGGACAGCTCGGGGTTGAGGTCGAAGCGCTGCAGATCGCTCCACACCGACTTGTTGACCTTCTGCCGGTAGACGAAGCTCGACGATCGCGCCATGAACGCGTCACGCGCCGCCGGCGAGTAGAACAGCATCGTCATGTACTCATGGAGGTCCGCCGCGACCGCCTTGTCGTCGCCCAGCTCGACGGCGAACGCGAGCGCGTCTTCGCGGGCCGTCGTCTCGGGGTAGATGTTCTTGAACAGAAAGACGGTGTCCTGGATCTTCGGCGCGGCGGAATCGACGATCATCAGGTGCGCGATGCGGTCGGGATGCCGCGACGCGTAGGCCATCACGAGATAGCCGCCCCACGAGTGGCCGAGCAGGTCGAACTTCTCGAACCCGAGGTGCGCCCGGAGCGCATCGAGATCCTCGATCTGCTCTTCCAGGCCGCACGGCTGCCCTTCTTTCAGCTCGGACGAGCGGCCGTTCCCCCGCTGGTCGTAGAGGACGACCTTGCGGCCCTTGGCGAGGGTGTCCCACACGTCGCCGCAGAGCAGGTAGCTGTGGTCGAAACCGGGGCCGCCGTTCGCGACGATGAGCGGCGTCCCGGAGCCGCTTCCCGTCACCTCGTACCAGATCGTCACGCCACCGGTTTGAAAGGTGGCGCCCTGGTCCGCTGCGACGACGGCGCTTCCGAGTGTCAGTGAGAGAACGATGCCCGAGACCAGTCGCAACATGGAGACCTCAGTGCCGCGGCGCCTTCGCCTCGACGTCGGAGAGCCAGTTCACGATCTCGAGGACGCGGTCGCCGGGAAATTGCGGAGCGACCGGCCGGACCGCAAGGAAGCGCTGGCCGTCGGGCGAGAAGCCGACGATGTCGGTCGTGTTCGGGACCTTCATCACCTCGACGGGAGCGGCGGTGGAGATTCCGGAAGGAGTCTCGGTCACCCGGACCGACATGAGCGTGCGGTCGAGCTCGTTCAGATGCACGTAGATCAGCTCGTCGCCGTGGGGTGACCACACGGGGACGTCGCCGCCGGTCCGGGAGATCTGCCACGTTCCGTTCCCCGAGGGGAACGGGTGCACGAAGATCTCCCGGCGGCCGGAGACGTCGGCGTCGTACGCCATCCAACGTCCGTTCGGGGAGATCGTCGGCCGGCCCGGTTGCACCTCTCCCGCGCCGCTGATGCGTTGCCTCGACGACGCGCCGTCGAGGCTCATGAGCTCGAGATCGTTCTCGAGCTGGACCACGAGCTGGACGCCCGACGGCGTCGTGGCGAGGAGACGCGCCTGCAGTCCCGAGATCTGCGGCGCGACGGCGCGCGGCGCACCGGATCCGTCCGCCGGTGTGAGATACAGACGCTGCGCACTCCCGCCTTCCGCATCGGACGACACGAGAAGCTGGCGGCCGTCGGGGTGCCAAGCCACGAGCGACGTGTTGCCTGCCGATTTCACCTGCACCGAGGAGCCGCGGGCGATGTCGTAGACGACCACGGTATCCGTGGCACCGAACACCGTCGATGCGACGCGGGTCGCGTCCGGAGAAAGTCTCGGCTGGTAGTAGGGCTCCAGCGGCGCACCCACGGATGCAATCGCCCCATGACGGTCGAGCCAGACGAGCTCGTGCCGGTGGATGTTCGGCCCGCCGGGAACGTAGAGGAGCGCTCCCGCCTTGGCAGCGACGGCGAACTGTGCGGCGCCGCTGCCCGGCTCGGTCATCACGCCCGGGACGATCGTGACCGGGCTCCCCGTCACTTTTTCGGCGCCGAGATCGAACGGCACCGCGACGATCGCTCCGGCGCGCGTATAGACGATGTGACCGGTGGGAACGTAGCGGGCGTACGACCCGCCCTCGATGAGCGTCTTCCATTTCTTGGTCTCGAGGTCGAGGAGCGCGATCGCCGCCTGATCGAACGAGGTGATCCCCTCCTTCTTGATCGTGAAGAGAAGGTGGCGGCCGTCAGGAAGGGCCGCTGGCCACCGGTGCGAGACCTCACCCTTCGACACGTCGGGAATCGTCAACGCCTCCGGAACACCTCCATTCTCGCCGACGAGAAACAACCCGGACTTCGCCGCCGGAGCGAAGATGATGCCGCGCTCGGTCCAGACGGCCCCCTTCATTCCACCGACGCTTCGCCGCTCGACGAGAGGGACCGGCTGCCCGCCGGTCACCGGGATCTTGTAGAGGCCCGTCGCCGAGAAGCCGATCCACTTGCCGTCGGGGGAGAAGAACGGATTCGAGATGCCGAACCCGGGCTCGGGCGGCGGCACCTTCTGCATCACGCCGATCTCGTCCGCGCGCCGCAGGCAGAGCTCGCCCTCGAACCAGCTTCCCGTCGGCGAGACGCCGAGGTACGCGATCGTCTGGCCGTCATCCGAGATCGCGATCGACGCCACGTCCGCGATCGCGAAGCGAAGCGCTCCGGGATCGGTCACGTCGACCTTCAGCGGGCGGGCCGACGCCGCGCGCGTGGCTTCCGGCGCGTCGCTCTGGTTTCTCCCCGGCACGAACCACGCGAGCATCGCGGCGACCACCGCGACCGCGGCGATCGTCCAGGGAACATTGGAGGGTAGGCGCCGAGTCGGCGCAGCCGCAGGCACACCCCCGGTCGAGGTCCACTCACGCGCCTCGCGCGCGCGCTCGAGCTCGATCCGGATGTCGCCGGCGTCGCGAAGGCGGCGCCTCAGGTCCTTCTCGAGACAACGCTGCAGCAGCTCGCGGATGCGCGGCGGCGTGCGCGCGGGCAGCGCGCCCCAATCCGGCTCGCGCTCGACGATCTTCGCGAGCACGTCGGTCGCCGTCTCCCCTTCGAAGGCGCGGCGGCCGGTGAGGCATTCGTAGAGGACGCAGCCCAGCGCCCAGACGTCCGACCGCCGGTCGACGGCGCGCCCACGCGCCTGCTCGGGGCTCATGTAGGGGAAGGTGCCGACCATCATCCCCGGCGACGTGAGGTGAATCGACACGGTCGGCGAATGGTCCAGCGCGCCGGCGGGACTCTCTTCGTCGAGCGCCTTCGCGAGACCGAAGTCGAGGATCTTCGCTTTGCCGTCCGGCGTGAGCATCACGTTCGACGGCTTGAGATCGCGGTGGACGATTCCGGCGTCGTGCGCCGCCTCGAGCGCGCCGGCGATCTGCTCGACGACCGCGAGCGCGTCGTCGATCGGCAGCGGGCCCTGCTTCAGCCGATCGGCGAGCGACCGTCCCTCGACCAGCTCCATGACGAGGAAGTGGGCGTCGCCTTCGTCCTCGAAGCCGTAGATCGCGGCGATGTTCGAGTGGTTGAGCGACGCGGCGACGCGCGCCTCGCGCTTGAAGCGCCCGATGCGCTCGGGGTCGCGCGCGACGTTCTCGAGGAGGACCTTGATCGCGACCTCGCGCCCGAGACGCGTGTCGGTGGCGCGGTAGACCTCGCCTACGCCGCCGCTCCCGAGGCGCGAGACGATCTTGTAAGGCCCGATCGATCCTTGCCTGGGCCCGGACGATTCGAGCATGCGGCAGCCGCCCCCTTGGGTTCGGCCATCTTAAGGCCTCAGCACCGCATCCGGAACCGCGCCCCTCCCCCGTGGGCGTTGTCGAGCTCGAAGCCGAAGCGGTGCTGCGCGAGGATCTCGCGGACGAGGGTGAGGCCGAGGCCGCGGCCGTCGCGCTTGGTGCTGAAGAAGGGAGTGAAGAGGCGGCGGCGCGTTTCCTCGCTGAGTCCGGGGCCGGAGTCGGCGATGTCGAGGGTGACGCGGCCCCGCTCCGCGCGGATCCCGAGCGTGATGCGGCCGTCCTCGCCGATCGCCTCCATCGCGTTCTTCACGACGTTGACGAGCACCTGCTCGATCTGGTTGCGGTCGAGGAGCGACGGGCCAGCGGCGGCGCGCTCGGACCACGTGGCTTCGATCCGGCGCGCGGCGAGCTGCGGGCCCATGAGGACGAGGATGTCGTCGACGAGGTCGATGAGGACCCACGGACGCACGTCGGGCGGCGGGATGCGCACGACTTCGGCGAACCCCCTCATGAACGCGTTGAGATGGTCGAGACGGGTGACCGCGACGTCGATCCCCTTCGAGAAGTCTCCGCGATCCTCGGCGCCGAGCTGCGGCGCGTAGGTGCCGACCGACTCGAGGAGCGAGCGCACCGCGGCGACCGAGTTGTTGACCTCGTGCGTCGTCATGCGGATGAGCTTGTCGTAGGCCGCCTTCTCGGTCGCATGGAGGTCGGCGGTGAGATCCTCGACGACGTAGAACCCGCGCGGATGCCCCCGGTCGTAGAACGTGCCGCGGGTCGCCTTGTAGCGGCGGCGGCCGTGGATCGTGACGATCTCGGAGCCCGCTTCGGGAAGCCGCGAGAGCGCGCGGACGAGCGGCAGGTCCAGCTCGTCCAAGGTCCGTCCGAGCACGAGCCCGGCGGGGGTCTCGAGGAAACGGTCCGCGGCGGCGTTGACGAGCGCGACCTTCCCGTCGTGGTCGAGCGTGACGACGCCGTGCGGCGAGGCGGCGATGAGCTTCTGAACGAACCCTTCCTGCTCGCGCCCGCGCGTCCGCTCCTCGCGCAGCGAGTCGATCATCCGGTTGTACACCGCGATCATGGCGTCGATCTCGGCGTGGCCCGTCGGCCGGAAGTGGGCGGTGAAGTCGCCGTCCTCCATGAGGTTCGTCCCCGAGCGGACGAGGCGCGAGGGAAGCGCCGACGCTCGCGCGAGGGCGAGCCCGGAGGCCGCCGAGAGCGCGAGGATCGCTTCGGCGATCACCAGGAGGCCCGGGCGATCGTAGAGGGTCGCGAAAGCGATCCCCGCGAAGATGACGTGCGCGACGATCACGTAGGTGACGAGCTTCGCGCGGAGCGTCACGCCTGCTTCGCCTCGATGCCGTGCTTCTGCAGGCGCCGGTAGAGCGCGGTGCGGCTGATGCCGAGCGCCTCGGCGGCGCGGGTCAGGTTCCCCGAGGCGTGGACCAAGCAGCGCTCGATCATTGCCTTCTCCAGGGCATCGAGCGTCATCGTGCCGGGGCTCGGAAGCGGGGCCTCGCGGTGCCCGGCCGCCTCGAGCTCCGCGAGCGCGCGGAAATGGTCGGCGTCCAAGCGATCGTCGTCGACGACGAGGACCGCGCGCTCGACCGCCTGCTTCAGCTCGCGGACGTTCCCCGGCCACGACCGCGCCACGAGCCACGCCGCGGCGGAAGGAGCGAGCGCCGGCTGCCGGCGGCCGAAGCGCTTCGACGCCGCCTCGAGGAAGTGCTCCGCGAGCGGACGCACGTCCCCCGCCCGCTCGCGCAGCGGCGGGAGGCGGAGGGCGATGAGATTCAAGCGGTAGAAGAGGTCCTCGCGGAACGTCCCCTTGGCGACCATGTCGGGGAGATCGCGGTTCGTGCTCGAGACGACGCGGACGTCGACGCTCCGCGAGGCACTCGAGCCGAGGGCCTCGTAGGTGCGGTCCTGGAGGACGCGGAGGAGCTTGACCTGCGCCGCCGGGTCCAGCTCGCCGATCTCGTCGAGGACGATCGTCCCGCCGTCGGCGAGCTCGAAGCGCCCCCGGCGATCGCTCCTGGCGTCGGTGAACGCGCCGCGCACGTGGCCGAACATCTCGCTCTCGAACAGCGTCGCGGAGATCCCGCCGAGGTTGACCTTGACGAACGGGCCGTCCCGCCGTCCGCTCGCGGCGTGGATCGCCTCGGCGATCAGCTCCTTGCCGGTGCCGCTCTCGCCGGTGATCAAGACCGACGCGTCCGTCGGCGCGACGCGCGCGACCATCTCGAGGACGCGGAGGAGCTTCGGATCCTCGCCGACGATGCCGGCGAAGCGCCTTGGTGCGGGAGCACCGGCCTTCGGCCACGGCGCCGCGAGCGCCAGCGCGGTCTCGACCGATTGCACGACCTGCACGTTCGACCACGGCTTCGTGATGAAGTCGGAGGCTCCCGCGCGCATCCCCTCGACGGCGAGCGGAATCGAGCCCCACGCCGTGATGAGGATCACGGGAAGCGCCGGATGCCGCTCGCGGATCGCCGACAGGAGCGTCAGCCCTTCGTCCCCCTGCGTCGCCCGCGAGAAGTTCATGTCCTGCAGGACGAGCGACACCGGGCTCGCGCCGAGGACGGCGAGAGCCTCGTCCGGTCCCGACGCGACGGACGTCGCATGCCCGTGCTGCTTCAGGAGGAGGGCGAGCGACGCCCGGACCGAGGGGTCGTCGTCGACGATCAGGATCATCCGGTCACTCGTCCCTGAGCGCGTCCGCCGGATGGACCCGCGTCGCGAGCCAGCTCGGATACGCCGCCGCGGTGAGGGCCAGGCCGACGACCACCACGATCGCCAGGACGGCGCCGGCGGTGAGCGTCCCGAAGGAGAGGAAACCGAGGAGCGGGATGAGCGGGACCTGCGCCACGAGCAGGAGCCCGACGGCAACGGCGAGTGCGGCGGTGAGCGTGATCTCCATGAGAACCTGGCTTTGGATGTCGCGTTGCGAGGCGCCCGCGGCGCGCCGTAAACCGAACTCGCGCGCGCGCCTCGTCACATTCTGCCACAGCACGCCGATCATCCCGAGGGCGACCATGATGAGGAGGAACGCGGCGACGAGGCCGAGGATGAGAAGGGGTGCCAAGCGCATGCGGAAGGAGGTCGCGCGGCTCGCCTCGAGCGGCCGGGCCTCGAGGGTCCACTCCGGCGTCACCTGTTGCAGCCCCCGCACGAGCCGCTCCTCGAAGCCGGCGTCGACGCCCGGCCGCGCGCGGACGACGAGCTTCTGCGGTGGGCGGACCTTCGGATCGCCGACCGGGATGCGGCGGAAGATGAAGGGATGCGAGAGCGAGAGCTCGCCCCCCTTCCGGTAGTCCGAGACGACGCCGACGATCCTCGATTCCGGCTCGTCCTTGCCGTCGACCGGCACGACCTTGCCGACCGGGTCTTCTCCGGGATAGGCGATCTCCGCCATCTCCTCGTTCACGACGATAGGCCTCCAACTCGACGCGTCGTCGTCCGCCGTGAACCATCGTCCGCGCACGACGTCGAGGCGCACGGCGTCGCGATACGCGTCGGTGGCCTCCGAGAACTCCGGGTCGACGGCGCGGCCGCGGATCGTGATGCCGCCGACCATCGTGCTGAAGTCGTACGGGGCGTTGGAGGCGCCCGCGATCGTCTCGACGCCTTCGATGCCAGCGCCTTCCTTCAGCAAGCGCGTGAAGCCGGCGGTCTCCTCCGGGCTCCAGGTGTCGTCGGTCGACTTGTGCCGGTCGACCGAGATCTCCCAGACGTTCCGGTAGTCGAACCCGACCGGCTTGCCGTACGAGCGTGCGAGCTGGACGCCCGCCGTGGCCACCGCGAAGACGACGAGGAACGAGGCGAGGATCTCGACGATGAGGAGTGCGTTGCCGCGCTTCCTGCGCCAGGCGAGCTTGAGGAAGTGACGGATCATGACGCCACCCCGCGGAGCGCCTCGGCGGGATGCAGGCGCGACATCCGCCACGCCGGGTAGACGCCCGAGAGGACGCCGAAGAAGACCGCCGCCACGAGCCCCTCGCCGAGGATGCGCCAGTTCACCGCGAGCTGCGAGTACGGGAGGAGCCCGCTGAGGTTGATCGCCATGAGGATGGGGGCGGCGGCGACCGCCGCCACGAAACCGCCGACGATCGTAAGGAGGACGTTCTCGGCGACGAACTGCGCGACGAGCGCACGCGACGTGGCCCCGAACGCCTTCCGCACGCCGATCTCCGGCGCGCGGTCGAGGATGCGGCTGAGATTGACGTTGACCAGGTTGATCGCCGGCAGCGTCATGAAGAGGACGGCGAGGATCGAGAGCCCGATCCGGAGCTTCACCGCCGCGGAGAGGCCTCCGCTTCCGGTCTCGGGCGCGATGTCGAACATCTTCCGGCCAATCGTCCCGGCCATCGTGTCGAGCGTGCCGTCGAGCTGCTTGTAATGCGCGGGATCGGGGATGGGGTGGCGCTTCACGCGCGCGGCGAACTCGGCCCTGAGCGCCGGGAAATCCGCGGCGTCCTTCGCCAGCACGATCGCGCCGAAGTTCCCGAGCGCGTCCTTGCGCCACGAATCTCCGCGCATCGTCGCGATCGGAACCCAGACGTCGGAGAAGATCAGGACGCGCTCGCTCGGCACGTCTTCGACGACACCGACGACGCGGAAGCTCTGGCCGGCGATCTCGATCGTCCGCCCCAGCGCCTTGTCGCCGCCGAAGAACCGGTCCCGCGTGGAGGCGTTGATGACGGCGACGAGGTTCGCGTCGCGGTCGTCCGCTTCGGTCATCGGACCGCCTTCGAGGAAGGTGAAGTCGAGGATCTTCCAGAACCCCGCGTCGGTTCTCTTGAAGAATGCGTCGACGCGATGTCCCGAGGCGTAGCTGACCGCCTGGCTCGGCATCGTGAAGAACGCGATGCGCTCCGCACCGGGAAGGTCGCGGACCTCGGCGTCGAGGAAGCCGTAGCCCGCCCCGGAGGTGCTGGTCCAGTGCGGCCCCGAGAGCTTCATCTCGGTGACGTAGAGCGACCGCGCGACGCGGATCTCGGGGGGATGGGGTCCGACCGCATGGTCGAGCAGCGCGCTCCCGATCAGGATCATGAGCAGCGTGAACGCGATCCCGAAGAGCGAGATGAAGGTGAAGAACTTCCGCCGGAGGAGCCCGCGCAGGGCCACTTTGAAGGTGCTGGCGTTCATCGCGCGCTCACTGGACCTGGCGGCCGTCGAAGAGACGGATGACCCGGTCGGTCGACTCGGCGAGGCGCGGGTCGTGCGTGACCATGGCGATCGTCGTCCCGCCCTCGCGATTGATCGCGTGAAGGATCGCCATCACCTCGTCGCCCATCGCGCTGTCGAGGTTGCCGGTCGGCTCGTCGGCGAGGAGCAGGCGCGGCTCGCCGACGATCGCGCGGGCGATCGCGACGCGTTGTTGCTGCCCGCCGGAGAGCTGGCCGGGGAAGTGGTGCACGCGAGAGGCGAGACCGACGCGGTCGAGCGCGGCGCGGGCGCGCTTCCTTCGTTCCTTCGCCCCCATGCGGCGGTAGAGGAGCGGCAGCTCGACGTTGTCCTGCACCGTCAGGTCGGCGACGAGGTGGAACGACTGGAAGATGAATCCGATCTTCTCGTTCCTGACGCGCGCGACGGCCTTGTCCTTGTAGCTCCCGACCGGAGCGCCGTCCAGGACGACCCGGCCCCCGCTCGGCGCGTCGAGAAGCCCCATGAGGTTGAGGAGCGTCGTCTTGCCGCATCCCGAGGGACCCATGATGGAGACGAACGAGCCGGCGGGGACGTCGAGCTCGATCTTGTCGAGCGCGAGCGTCTCGATGCGCTCCGTCCGGTAAACCTTGCTGACGCCTTCCAAGCGGATCACTTCTGCCTCCTACCGAAGGCGCACCGTCTCGAGGTGCGCGTAGTCCTGCATGTCCGAGAGCACGATCGTGCCGCCGGGCGCCACGCCCTCCTCGATCTCGAGCCGGTCGAATCCGACGAGACCGAAGCGCACGCTCCGCCGCACGAGGCGCGAGCCGTCGACGACGAAGACCGGCTGCACCGCGCCGGTCACGGCGAAGACGCCGCGCTCGACCGTGGGAACGCCGCTCTTCGACGCGACGACGACGTGAACGTCGACCCGGAGGTTCTGCCGCAGCTCCGGATCCGACGGCCGCGCGAGATCGACGAGAAACCGTGCCGTCCCGCCCTCGATCGCCGGGAGCACGGTCGCGACCGTCCCGTCCATCGGTCTTCCCGCCGCGACGACGTGGACCCGCTGGCCCGCAAAGAGACGCGCGACGTGGACGTCGGAGATCGTCCCCTCGACGCGGAAGAGGTCCGGCCGCGCCACGCGCGCCACCGGATCGCCGCGGTGGACCGCGGTCCCCTCCTGGCTCGCCACCCAGGCGACGACGCCGTCCATGTCGGCCCGCGCCGTCGCCAGCTCGAGCTGACGCCGTGACTCCGCCGCTTCCTTCTCGAGGGTCCGTGCGGCGAGCGCCACGCCGTCGAGCTGCGCCTTCGCCGCCTTCTCGGCCATCGCCGCCGACTCCTCGAGCTGCCGCACCTCGATCGCCGCCTTCTTCGCCTCCGCCCGGACTGCCTCGAGCGCCTCGTCGGAGACGAGCCCGTCGACGCGCAGCTTCTCGCTCTGGGCGGCCTTGTGGGCGAGCACCTCCGCATCGAGGCGCCGGCTCTCCGCCTGTGCCCGGAGGCCGAGCAGCTCGCGATCGAGGCTGAGGCGCACGCGCTCGCGCTCGCTCTCCTGCTCGGCGAGACGATCGGTGAGCCGCTCGAGGTCCAGCTTCGCGGCGCCCGTGTCCAGCTCGACCAGCGGATCGCCGGTCTTGACCCTCTCCCCCGCCCTCTTGAGGACCTTGAGGACGCGGCTCTCGATCGGCGACACGATCGAGCGCTCGGCCGCGGGCACGATGACGCCCGACGCATCGAGGGTCGCTTCGACCGTTCCGATCTCGACGCGGCCGAGGCGGAGCCGCGATTTCTCGACGGAGGGACGGAGCCAGCCCGGCAACAGGAGGAGCGCCGCGACCGCGAGGCCGCACGTCACCGTCACGACGGCGATCCTCTTCGCACGCCGCCGCCGCACGATCCCTTCGTCGATGGCCCGATCCATGAGGGGCAGGCAAGGCAATCGCGATGCCAGCGATCGAGGGCGAATCGTCGCGGCCGGCGGCCCTTGAAGCGTGCGGATCCGGACGCCGGCGTTCGCTATCGCCCGGGAAATCCGCGAAAACCGGTCGCGACCGCGAGGTCGAACTCGCGCAGGATCCGTCCGTCGCGCTCGAGCGTCACATGAATCGGCGGCGAGAGCGACTCGAACGAGGGGCGCACCGCGTCGAAGAAGCCGGCGTGCCACCGGTCGTCGACGATGACGGCACTCCATCCGCGGAGGTCGCTCTCGGCTTTCCAGGTGTCGTACGCGGCGCCGTTCCGTGGCGCGGGTTGCCACAAGAAGACCGGCGGCCGGCCCCGCGTATAGAACGACGCGAGGCCCGCGATCGAGTAGCCGTCGTGGCACAGCAGAAACGTTCGTCCCGGATCGCGCTCGACGAGCGGAGCGATCGCGGCTCCGAGCTCCTTCCAGTCGACGATGTCGTTGAGGCGCGAGGTTCCAAACTTCTTGGAATAGGACCACGAGAACGCGATGAGGCTCGGGCGAAGGGGGACGAGATAGAGGAGGCCTGTGATGACGAGGCACGGCGCCACCGCCGCGATGACGACCGCCCGCGACGGCCGCCGCTCGAGCGCGAATGCGCCGAGCGCCACGAAGCCGGTCATGTAGCCGACGGCCGGCCAGTGATTGTCGACCGCGGCGTGAAGGCTGTACGCGGCGTAGAAGAGGAACGGAACCGCCGCGAACGATCCCAAGAGCACCGCGCGCGCGTCGGACCTCCGCCGCCAGCACGCCACGAGCGCCCAGAGGAACCCTGCGAAGAACACCGGCGACACCGCGACGAGCTGCATCGCGAAAAGCTCGCCGAGCGGACGCAGGGTGAACTGAGGAGAGACCTTGTAGCCGACGCGCATGAGGAGCGTCACCCACCCGTGCCGGCTGTTCCAGATCAGATCGGGCAGGAAGACGAGCACGGCGAGGAGGGCCGCCACGTACGGTCCCGCGCGACGAAGCTGCGAGCGCCCCTCGGCCGTCGCGACGAGCACGAGCGCGACGGCGGGCACGAGCAGGATCGCGGGAAGCTTCGAAAGCAGCGCGAGACCTGCCGCGAGCCCCGCGGCGGGCCACGCCCACGTCCGCCCGTCGAGCACCGCCTTCTTCACGGTGTAGGCCGTCAGCGTCCAGAAGCACGTGAGGAGCGCGTCGGTCGTCGCGAGCACGCCCCCGGCGGCCGCGATCGGCGTGATGAGGAGCGCCCCGACACAGTAGAACGCGGCGCGCGCGCCGTAGAGCTCGCGCGCAAGACGGAAGGCGACGCCGAGCGCGACCGTCATCGCGACGACGGAGACGAGACGCACGGTGCGCTCGGACGTTCCGAAAGCGCGCGTGATGGCGGCGATCGACCACGCGATGAGCGGTGGATGCTCCGGATAGCCGAGCGCGAGGTGACGCGACCACTGCCAGTGCATCAGCTCGTCGCCCGTCAGCTCGACCCAGCCGCTGTAGAGCAGCCGGAAGACAAAGCTTGAGGCGAGGATGGCGGCGAACCAAAGCGCGTACCGGCGCTCCGCCTCGGGACCCCGTAACTCCTCCCGGCGCGCGCCGGGAGGAGCGGGGCTGTCACGCGGACCGGAGCTTTTCGGGGGGATCCGGTCCGCGATCAAGTTCCTAAGGACCGGACTCCAACGTGATGCGGCCGAACGAACCGTGGGACTCACCGCTCGGCCCCGCCGCGAAGTAGAGCGAATCGGGGCTGCCGGCCTCCCCACCGTTGCCGAAGGCGATCCCCCAAAGGCCGTCGATCCGGATCGGCCGGTGCGACGCGTCGCGCAGCACACCGTCCGGAGTGAGGCGGTTGAAGTCGTCGGTCATCCGGAACGTGGCGATGGTGCCGTCGCCGAAGTTGCCGACGAGGAGCTTCCCGCTCGCGGCTCCGAATCCGGCAGCCGGTGCGAGCGCCATCCCCCACGGTGCGTCGAGCGCGCCACGGATGGCGACTTCGCCGAGAAACACTCCGTCGGTGTCGAACGCGGCCAGCATTCCGAGCCCTTGGCCGGCGACCTCGTCCATCTTCTCGGGGTCCTGCTTGGCGTAGCTCACGAAGACGCGACCGGCGAGCGTCTGGATCCCGAACGGAGCGAAGCCGGGGGGAACCCTCGGCGTGGCGAACGCATCCGGCTTCGTCACCGGCTTGAAATTCTCGTCGAAGACGTCCACCCGCGCGTTGTGGAAGTCGGTGGCCATCAGTCGAGGCCCGTCGAGCGTCCTCGCGACCGCGAGCCCCTTGTAGACCGCGCCGTCCGACGAGCGGTCGACGCCCACGAACGCTTCCTGCTCGGGAGCCGGCGGGCCGACGGACGGATTCCACCCCACGATCTTGCCGCTCTCGAGGGCGAAAAGGAACCGTGACGGGCCCGAATTCGTCCCGTCGGTCACGGCGAACCCGTCCCCGTTCCAGTGGACGATGCCGGTGGGCGGCCCGGACAGCGACACGTGCAGCCCCTGGACTGTGCCGTTCTCATCGACCACGGCCGCGCTGTCGATCTCGTTGACCGCGACCCACCACGGCCCCGTCCCGCTCGCGGCCAGGCCCCAGCCGTTCCGGAACTCCGGATCTACCTGCCGCGTCGCAATCGTGCCGTCGGAGAGGAGGTAGTCGACGTGATAGCCGTCCTCGAGCCCGCCGAAGCTGAGCGACGACGCCGACCCGAGGGGTTGAAGCGTGACGGCCGACACGGTCACGATCGCCGCGCTCACGCTCTGAGTGATCCGCCGAGGGATTCGCACGCCAACCTCCTTGCGCCCCGCGCACCCTCTTAGCGAGGCGCGTGCCGCCGTTTTCGTCGAGCGGACGTGCTCGCGCCTTCGCGCGGTGAGCATTCGCGCCCCACGACGCTCCTTTCGTGTACCGAGGCCGGCGAGTCCAGTTCCCCTATCAGGGAACGGATCAACGAACTATTGTCGTCGAGCGCAAACCGTTCGGCGAGTCGCGCGTATAGGTCTATGAGACTCGCGAAAGGCGGTGCGCCATGGATCTCGGAGCGCGTCGTGCAGTGGGTTCGGCGGCATTCCTCTTCACAGCACTCATCGTCACGACGGGCGCGCAGGCGGCGGACACGTGCGTCCAGACACGGGTGACCGACGCGTTCGTCTCGCCCGACGGGCACGTGCACGGGCCCGGCGTGGTGAAGGTCTGTCCCTACTGGTCGGTCACACCGTCCCTCCGCCTGAACAGCGTGTCGTTCAACGGCACGACGCTCGGGATCTGGATGACCCGCGCCGGCGAAGCCGGGAAGTTCGCGGACGGCACGATGATCGCCCTGCGACGCCTCCCGGAGGGACGCATCGCGCTGGCCGATTACTACTGGCCGGGACGCGACGGTCGCCCGGAAGCGCCGGGGCTACGCGCGGCGAGCTCCGCCGCGGCTTCGGCCGGGCCGTAGCCGCTACTTCTTCTTCCGCGTGCTCGGGTCGTCCGCCGGGTTCACGTACGTGAGCTGGAACGGGCCCATGCCGTGGACCTGCACCGTGCACGCCGTCTTCGCCATCGCGTAGTGGCGCATCTCGGCGGGAAGGAGCACGTAGCCGCCGACGGGTAGGTCCTTCATCGACCCTTTCTCGAACTTCTCACCCATCCCGATGTCGAAGGTGCCCGAGAGCACCGTGACGTGCTCGTCGGTCGGATGCCAGTGCGGCATGATCCTGTAACCGGCCGGCATCTGGAGGCGGACGACGTAGAGTCCGGCCTTACCCGGGTCGCCCGAGATGACGGTGAACTTCGCGTTCTGTTCGAAAACCGGCGGCGGCGGGCCCCACTTGAGCTCCGACGGCATGGCGATGACGTGACCCGGCTTGCCCGCATCCTGGGCCCAAGCGGTCACGACGACGAAGGCGAGAACGGCCAACCCCACAGCGATGAGCTTACGCACACGGCACCTCCATGCGCGCATCTTAAGCCCGCGGGGTGCGCAAGAGACGTGGGATTCTCGTCGCGCCGGTCAGAGAAGCGGAACGATCAGAGAGGCTCGGACGGGGACTTGTTGTGTCCCTTCTTCTTGCCCTTGCCGTTACCGCTGTTGCCCGGGTCGGTGCCGCCGGTTCCGCTGCCGTCGATCTGGTACGGAGTCGGGGACCCGGCCTTGGCACCGGTTTGCAGCTGCGCGCTGAAGCCCGTCATGAACGAGTTCACCTGCGTGTCGGTCACGACATTTCCGGGCCGCGTGGTCGTCACGTTGAGGCCGAGCGCGCCGGCGATCGACGCCACGTCGCCTTCCGTGAGGGCCTTGTCGAGCGAAAGCGCCGGCAGCGTGTAGCCCGCTCCGCGGAGGCTCGCCTCGGCGGCCACGGGGCCGGAGGCCTCGAGCTTCTTCGCCTGAGCCAGCCGCGTGTAGAAGTTCCCGACCGTCGGACCGGCCGCGAACGCGGGCAGGCCGATGGCAAGTACGCCGAACATCGTGAACGCCAAGAATCTCTTCATCGAACTTTCCTCCCCCTGCTCGGGATCCGAGAGACACCGCCCAGCGTGTCGAGTTGGGTCTGCCGTGCCGATCCGCCCATCGAGTTGCGACGACAACAATACTGGCAGAACGGCCGTTCGTCCAAGGCTCCTTTTCGAGCGCCCGTACGCCTCACTTTTGCGTTTGGGGGACGGCAGCCGATCGGCGCCGGGCGCTCGCTCGACGAGAGTTACCGGGATCGCGGCCCCGAGTCAATCGGCCGGCGAAGGTCTCTGTTGCATCCGTGCAACGGATAGAATCGCGGCGTGATGGGGCCGTTCCGCCGATCGCCCTGGTCCGCAGCGCCGGCGGTGGCCGCCTTCCTGGTGTACGCGGCCACCCTCGGCGCCGGCTTTCTCTACGACGACGAGGCGTTCCTTCGAACGAACAGGTACGTGCAAGATGCCTCGCTCTTGGTGCGCCTGCCGGCGATGCCGTTCCTGTCTTCGCCGGCGATGGGCAACACGAACTACTACCGCCCGGTCGTCGGCGTCCTCGACAACCTGACGTGGCACGCGCTCTCCGGCCGGCCGCTCGCCTTCCATCTGCTGAGCATCCTCCTGCACATGACGAACGCCACGCTCGTCATGCTGCTCGTCCGCAAGACGTCGGCCGTCCTTCCCTTCGTCGCCGCCGGCGCGGGCGTGCTGTTCGCGGTGCACCCGCTCGCGAGCGAGGCGGTCGCGTGGCCGAGCTGCCTCGCCGAGCTAGCGTTCACGGCGTTCGGCCTCGGCGCGCTCCTGCTCCACGTCTCCTCATGGGAGGCGCCCGCCGCTCTCGCGAGAAGCCGGCGCCTCACCGCCTGTCTGCTCTTCGGGCTCTCGTGCGGGTGCAAGGAGACGGCGGTCGCCTTCCTTCCGCTCCTCTTCCTCGCCGAGCTGTGGCTCCGGCCCGGCGGCCGTATCGGCTCCGCATGCCGCGCGGTGCTCCCGTGGATCGCGGTCGTCGGAGCGTTCTTCGCGGTCCGGTTCGCGATCATCGGCGGGCTCGCAGGCGGCCGCGGCATGCGAACGGCGGCCCAGTCGCTCTGGAACGCTCCCGGTCTTCTCCTCCGCTACCTGCGTTGGATGGTCGTGCCGTCGCCGCTCCTCATCGAGCACGTCGTCTCACTCGCGCGCGGACCGGGGGCGGCCTTCGCGATCGGGGCGGCGGTCCTCGCCCTCGCGGGCGCCGGCGTCCTCCGCCTTCGGCGCTCGCGTCCCGATCTGGCGTTGGCGGCCGCGCTCACGGTGGTCCCGCTCCTTCCGGCCCTCTACCTCCCGGCACTCGGCCGCGACCCGTTCGCCGAGCGCTACGCGTACCTGGCGCTCGCCGGATTCTCCTGGCTCGTCGCCGGGGGTGTTGGGTCGATCGCCGCGCGGCCGAGCGGTCGCGTGCCCGCTTGGGTCGCTCCCGCCGTCCTCTATATCCTCGCGATCGCGGGCGCGACCCGGACGGTGAGGCGCTGCGGCGACTGGATCGATGACGGCACCCTCGGCCATGCGTCGGTGCGTGACGAGCCGAGGGCGGCGATCGGTTATCTCCTCGAGGGAGGCTGGCTCAAGGCCGAGGGACGGCACGAAGAGGCGTGGCGGGTCTATCGCGCAGGACTCGACGCCGTTCCCACGAGCACCGAGCTTCCGGTCAAGGCCGTGGAGCTCGGCGTCGAGCTACGGCATCTGAGCCATGACGACGTCCTCGCGCTCTACGAGCGCCTGGTTCCCCTCTCGCGCGACAGCGCGCCGGCGCAGTTCAACCTCGGGCACGCGCTTCTCGAGGGTGGCCGTCTCGACGCCGCCCACGCCGCGTTCGCGCGCGCGCTCGAGCTCGTCCCCGATTCCGCCCCGAGCATGACGGCGCTCGCCGAGGTGACCCTGAGGCAAGGGGACGCCGCGAGCGCGGAGGCGCTCTGCCGCCGCGCGCTCGTCCTCCGCCCCGGCGACGCCGCCACCCTCGCGATCCTCGAGGAAGCGCAGAAGCGGGCTCCGTGACGGGCCGTCACTCTTCCTTCGACAGCTCGTCGATCGCATCGGCGAGGCGTGCGCGCTCGGCGGGATCGCGCTCGATCTCGAGGGCTTGACGAAAGGCCCTCCGCGCCCCGGCGAGATCGTGCCGGTCGTTCCAGAGAATGGCGCCGATCGACTTCAGGAAGCTCGGATCGGCGGGTGCGGCGGCCGCGGCCGCGCGGTAACGGGCGATCGCCTCGTCGAACTTACCTTCCTGGTAGGCGAGCTGGGCGAGGTCACCCAGCGCCTGAGCGTCGTCCGGGCGGAGACGGAGCGCCGTTTCGAACGCGCGGCGCGCGTCGTCGAGGCGGCCCGCGGTCGCGAGCACGACACCGGTCTCGACGGAGAGCTCGGCGCTCTCGGCGCCCGCGGCTTGCGCGTCGGTCGCGGCCGCGAGCGCGCCGGAAAGGTCGCCGCGCGCGTGGGAGGACGCGATGAGCGACGCGCGCGGCGCGGCGAAGTGCGGATCGAGGGCGATCGCCTTCCGCCATTCGGCCTCGGCGCTCGTGACGTCGCCCGCGCCGGCGAAGGCGGAGCCGAGGTCGAACCGGTTGACCGCCGACGTGGGCGCGAGCGCGAGCGCCGCCTGGAACGACCCGATCGCATCGCGGTAACGCCTGTCCGCCAGGAGCGCCTGTGCGCGCACCGAGAGGGCGGGAACGTTCCGGGGATTCCGCCGGAGGATCGCGTCGGCAGCCGCGATCGTCTCCCGATGGCGGCCGCTCGCGTACAGCTCCTTTGCCCGATCGACCGCTTCCGCCAGGTCGACGACGTCCTTCGGGTCGAGGATCGGGGCCGCGGCGGGCGCCGACGCCCGTCCCACGTAACCGAGCGACGCGAGCTTCGCGCGCTCTTCCTCCGAGATCGGTGCCTCGGAAGCGGCGGCGGGCGGCGGTCCGAGCGCCTCGAGGAACCGGCGCCCGACCGGGTCGCCGTCGGTATAGATGTTCTTCGTCTGGCCCGGATCCGCCGTGAGGTCGTAGAGCTCGCGCTTCGGCAGATCGATGAAGGCGTAGCGGCCGTCGGTGAGGCCGCGAGGCGCCGCCCACCCGTACGAATCGTTCGGCAGCATCGACTCGTACCCGATCGTGCGGGGAGGGAGGGACTCGCCGCCGACGGCGGAGACGAGCGATCGGCCGTCCTCGCGTTCCGCCCCCGGAAGCCCGGCGAGCGCGGCGACGGTCGGGGCGAGGTCGACGAGCGACACCAGGCCGGGAACCACGCGGCCGCGCGGGACGCCGGGACCGGCGATGACGAACGGGACGCGCAGCGTCGAGCGGTACGTGAAGATGCCGTGGGTGCGCTCACCGTGCTCGCCGAGGCTCTCCCCATGATCGCCCGCGACGACCACGATCAGCGGCTGCTCCGGACGTGACAGGCCGTCCAGGAGCTTCCCGATCTCGGCGTCCATCGCGGCGATCTCGCCCTGGTACGGGTCTTCTCTGTAACGGGTTCGGAACGGCTCGGGCGGCTCGTACGGCCAGTGCGGCTCGAAGTAATGGACCCAGAGGAAGAACGGCGAGGAGCCGGCGCGGGCCATCTCGAGCGCGCGCGCCGTGGTACCGGCGCCCGAGCGCTCGCGCGGTCCGTCGAGGTGCGCGTCGTAGGTGCCGAACCCGGCGTCGATCCCCCACACCGAATCGAGCACCGGCGCCGAGACGACCGCCGCCGTGCGCCAGCCGGCCGCGGCGAAGCGGGCGGCCAGGGTCGGTATCCGTCCGTCGTAGCGCGACACGCCGTTGTCCCGGACACCGTGCGTCGCCGGCGTGCATCCGGTCATCATCGCCAGGTGAGCGGGGAGGGTGATCGGCGCGGGCGACCAGCACTCCGCGAATCGCGCGCCCGAACTGGCCAGACGGTCGAGCGAAGGCGTTCCGGCGCCGGCCCGCCCGTAGCAGCCGATGCGATCCGCACGCGTCGTATCGAGCGTGATGAGCACGACGCTCGGGCGCGGCGTGGCCCCCGCCGGCGGCTTCGCGGCGGCGAGCGCGAGCGCCAGGAGCTGGGCGAAGAAAACCATCACGGCATGGTAGCCTTGCCGGCCGTTCCGATCGTCGCGGAGGAGAGTCCCATCGCCACCGCGTCCCTCATGCGTCGACTCGCGCTCGCATGCCTCCTGGCCGCGTATCCCGTCGCGGCGGCCGAGCCCGTGCGGCTCGTCCTGCTCGGCACGGCGGGTGGCCCCACGCCGAAGGCGAAGCGCGCCGCACCGGCGGAGGCGCTCGAGATCGGCGATCGCGTCTACGTCATCGATTGCGGGAACGGGGTCGGGCGCCAGCTCGCGCTCGCCGGCCTCCCCCTCGACCACGTGCGCGAGATCTTCGTGACGCACCACCACTCGGACCACACCGCCGACCTGACGACGCTTCCCCTCCTCCTCTGGGGGACATCGCTCCAGGGCACGCTGGGGATCCACGGCCCACCGCCGCTCGCGAGGAGCGTGAAGGCCGGCCTCAAGGCGTCCGCGTTCGACATCGCCGCCCGAGTGAAGGATGAGGGACGCACACCCCTTCCCCAGCAGCTCCGCGTCGATGAGTTCCGGCACGATGGCGTCGTCTTCAAGGACGACCGCGTCACCGTGACCGCCGCGCGGGTCGACCATCCGCCGATCGAGCAGGCCTACGCGTACCGCTTCGACGCAAGGGACCGCAGCATCGTCTTCTCGGGCGACACCGCGCCGTCGGCGAGCCTCGTCCGCCTCGCACGCGGCGCCGACGTTCTCGTCCATGAGGTGCTTCTCCTCGACCGCGACGAGGTGGCGGCATGGCTGAAGCTGCCCTCCGATGACCCGCTCGTCCGTCACATCGTGAGCAGCCACACGAGCTACCGCGACGTGGGGCGGATCGCGCGCGACGCCGGGGTCAAGACGCTCGTCCTCACGCATTTCGTTCCCGGAAATCTGGACGTCGATCGCGACCGCGTCGTCGGCGAGATCCGGAAGACCTTCGCCGGCGAGATCGTCCTCGGCGAAGACCTGATGGAAGTGAAGTAGCGCCAACTTCCGGTCCGGCCCGCTGTATTTCCTCGCGAGGGTGGAATTCGGGAGCGGTCCACGAACCGCACCCCGGGTTGAGAGCCCCGGCGACAGGGGGACGCGCGAGAAGTGGGGCAGGTCTCACGCGATTCCGTCGCCGGGGCGATCCGCTAGCGGCCGATCAGCGGATTGATCGGCTGTGGATCGTCGCCGATCTCCCAGACCTTCATCGCAAGCATCGCCACAGTCAGGGTGAGCTCCATCATCGTGACCTCCGTGGTTGTGGGACCCGGGGTCATCGAACCGCCGTGGCTCAACTATCGGACCGGGCGTGGCCTGCGGAGCCGTTACCGAACGGCAACCGCGCCGGCGGTGGCCGCTCGAGAGCGCGCGCTGCCGCGCGAATCCCCTGCGCAATTGTTGCTTGACAGCAACAAGGAATGGTCACACACTTCGGCCAGCTACGACGGAGCTCCGGCCATCGAGACCAGCGGGTGGACGCGCACGGGAGGCCACCGGGCGCGTCCGCCAGCACCCCCCCGCGACCCCCGCTCCCGCCCTTACTTCGCGGGGGGGATTTTGAGCGCGGCGAGCTTTGCGGCGAGATCGGTGCCCGCGGTCTTCGCGTGCACCTCGCGATCGACGGCGGCGATCTTCCCATCGGCGCCGATGTAGAACGTCCATCGGTTGGCGAGGCCCATGCCGGGGATCAGCACGCCGTAGGACTCGGCGACCTTCTTGTCGGGATCGGAGAGGATCGGATAATCGGCCTGAAGCTCTTCAGCAAACTTCTTGTTCGTCTCGGCGTCATCGACCGACGCGGTGAAGTAGACAACGTCGAACGCGCGGATGGCGGCGCCGCTCTCACGGAGCGACTTGCACTCCGCGGTTCAGCCTCCGGTGAACGCCTTCGGGAACCAGGCCAGCACGACCGTCTTCCCTTTGAGCGCGGCGAGGTCGTGCACCTTGCCGTCCGACCCCTGGAGCTTGAACGGCGGGGCCGGGTCCCCCACCTTGAGCTCGGCCGCGAGAGCGACGCCCCCGAGCCCGAAGATCGCAAGAACGCCCGCCAAGACCTTGCGCATGATCCGGTCCCTCCGCGGACAGTGTGGCAGCGGCGGCGTCAGGTTCCAAGGGGACGCCCCGCCCTCAATTCATGATGGCCGTCACCTCAGGGAGCGTAGGCCAGGCAGCAGTACGAGCCGTCGGCCTGCGCCGAGCAAATGATCCCCGGGTTGTTCGGATTGCATGGTTGGCCGACCTGGGACGCACTGCACGACTTGATCCCACGCTGGCAGTGCGCGCCGCCGGGCGCGGCCTGAGTGCGGAGCGATTGGACGCCCGCCCCTGCGGCGGCGATCGCGACGGCGAGGCAGACGAGACGCAGGACTCGGTTCAACTTCATGGGGACCTCCCGGATTCCACGGTTATACGCCCAATCCCGACGCCGCGAAACAGTGGATTGACCCTGCTCACGCTCCCGGTATATCTAAGGCGAATAGCTCGCGGACGTGCGTCGTCCGCGCCCGCCTGGGTGCCACGGAACTGGGGCCGCTATGAAAGCCAACGCGATTCTCCTGCTAGGCCTCCTCGTCTCGCCGGCCGCGGCAGCGCCACCGGTGAACGACACCTGCGCGGGCGCCCTTCCGATCGCCGACGGCCCGTACCCGCTCCTGACGCCGCCGGTCGATGCCATCGACGCAACCCCTCAAGGCGTCGACGACGCCGGGCTGTTTCCTGCGTCCTGCAATGCCGATGGGACCGACTACACGGTCTGGTACACGTTCACGCCATCGGTGAGCACGCTCTACACGTTCACGACCTGTCCGGGGCTCGCCGCCGGCGAGACGGTGGACGACACCGTCCTCGCGATCTTCTCGTCCTCGGACGGCACGTGCGGCGGGACGCTCACCGCGCTCGACTGTCAGGATTCGGAACCGTCATGCCGCTCGGACGTCGTCGACCCTTCGAAGATCTCGGCGGCGCTGGCCGGCGGGACGACCTACTACGTGGTCGCCGGTCACTGGGTACCGAACAGCACGATCGCGCCCGGCCACGCCGATTTCGCCCTCTACGTTCAACGACTGAACACCGCGCCCAACGACACCTGCGACGGAGCGGTCGAGCTTCCGGTGGACCGGCTCGTTGAGGGATCGACGATTGCGGCGGGTGACGACTACCGGTCGCCATCGACGGCCGCCTGCTTCGGCGGACTGCCGGGCACGAACAATCCAACGACCGCGCCAGGGCACGACGTCGTCTATACGTTCACCGCACCGGCGGCGGGAAGGTACTCGATCCGTACCGTGACACTGAATCCCACGACCGCTCTCGCCGGTCAAGACCTGGTGCTCTACGCATCCGAGGCCTGCCCTGCGAGCGGCGGCACGGTGAGTTGCCTCGCAGGCGCCAATCGCGAGCTCGTTGGGAACAGCGTCACGACGGCCACCGGCGCGAACAACAATCGCTCCGAAGAGCTGCACTGCCTCGACCTGACGGCGAACGAGACGATCTATGTCTTCGTGGACGACGCGGCAGCCGACAACGCGGGAGGCACCTTCGGTATCGAGGCCACTCCGTGCCACGACGAGGTCGAGCCGAACGACACACCGGCGACGGCAACCCCGTACAGCGCGGCCTCATGCGGCGATCAGGAAGGGACGATCTCGGCGGCCCCGACGTATCACTGCATCCTCGGCTCGACGCCGGGCGCTGCGTGTCAGGTCACGGCCACCGTCGCCGGCTCGCCGACCCAGCCGGTCAATTGCGGCGGCGCTCCAGGTTCGTGCTTCCCGGACTCGCTCTGCCAGTCCGGTCCGAATCTCGGCAACACGTGCGTTCCCCGTTGTGTCAACGGTTCGACCCCCGGGATCGTCTGCACGGCCAGCGCACAGTGCGGCAGCGGCGGGACTTGTCAGACGAACGGCGGTTGCGGGATCTGCAGCTCCGGCACCAACAGCGGCCAGCCGTGCGTCAACAACGCAAACTGCGGTACCGGCGGTGTCTGCGCCTCCGGCATTTGTGGCCGAGACGCCAACGAAGGCGACGTCGATTTCTGGAGTCTCGGGACCGTGGCACCCGGATCGAAGATCTACGCTACGGCGGCGGCCGCGAGTGCGAACGACACGGATCTGCGTCTGCGCGTGACGACGGCAACCGACACGCTCGGGTTCGACGACGACGACGGCCAATCGATGAACGGCTCGCTCTCACCCGTCATCGCCGGCGCTCTGAACGTCTCCGGCGGCGACACGTACGTCAGGATCAGCAAGACCTCGTCGTTCCTCGCCGAGCCGTATCGGCTGTACGCGGTCGTCGAGCCGCCGATTGCCCAGGCACAGAACGAGAATGGAGAGGGCTGGGACTTCACCTACGGCTGGCCTGCGGATGGTCTCTTCAACGACCCGGTCACGAATGGCGGTTACATCCGCGGCACGTTCTTCAACGGAACGGACAGCGACTGCTACCGCATGTTCGCGCACAAGGGCGACGACATCGTGTGGTTCGGCGACTCGAACCCCGATCGCTCGACGTTCTCGCCGGCCGCCGGTCCCTCGATTCCGCAGATCATTCTCTACGACGCCAACGGCGCCGGGATCAGCAACTTCCTCTTCACGACGAACGCGACGATCCGCAACAACGGTCCGGTCTCCGTGGCGAACAACCTGATCTCCGAGGCTCCGGACGTCACGTCGTTCTTCCAGCACTGGCGTGCGACGTACACCGGCTCCTTCGAGCTGTGCTTCTATCCGTTCGCGGCTTCCGGCGTGAGCGTCCCCGGCCCGTTCCCCGCGCCGTACGCGGGCGCAATCACGCTGAACTGCGGCCCTGTCCCCGCGGCCGGCCCGGGGACCACGACGGCGGACGTCGCGATCTCGATGACGGCGGCTCCGACCGGCCCGATGCCGACGAGCGGGCCGCTCACGTACACAATCATCATCACGAACGTCGGGAGCGACCTCGCGCAGATGGTGACGCTCGACGATCCGCTCCCTCATACCCTCCGCTATCTGTCGGCGACGGTCGACGACGGGTTCGGCGGCAACAACACGGCGTGCCTGGCGGTGCCGACGCCGGGCACCGCGGATGCGCCGTTCGACTGCACGACGATGTCGCTCGAGGCCGGCGCGTCCGTCAGGTACACCTTGAACGTGCAGGTCGCGGACTGTATCGGCGGTGGGATCGACGTCACCAACGCGGTGACGGTGTCGACCGAGTCGACCGACCCGAACACCGCGAACGACGCGGCGTCGAGCTCGTTCACGACGATTGAGAACAACAACTGCGATCAGCTCGCGTGCGACGCGAACGGCTGCGTCGTCGACCACTGTTACATGCCCGGGGTGTGCGTCGAGGGCGCGTGCAACGCTGTGGCGCGCAACTGCGACGACAACAACGTCTGCACGGCCGACTCCTGCAATCCAGCGGTCGGTTGCATCAACGATTCGGGCGCCGGGCAACCTTGCGATGATGGGAACCCCTGCTCGAACGACTACTGCGATCCGATCCTGGGCTGCGTTTTTCCGCCGGCCCCATCCGGCACGCCGTGCAACGACTTTTCCCCGTGCACGACCAACGACGTCTGCGACGGGGCCGGCAGTTGCTCCGGCACGACACCGTGCGACGATGGGAACCCCTGCACGGACGACTTCATCGGCGACTTCACGAGCTGCTTCTGCGAGCACGTGCCCAGCCCCGACGGAACCCCGTGCACGGACAACGATCCCTGCACGGCGGGCGATACCTGCCAGGCCGGCGTCTGCGGCACGCGGCTCACCCCGCCGGAAACCCAGGGTGTTTCCTTCGACGCGGACAAACAGAACATCTGGTGGACGGCCGTAACCAACGCCACGGCGTACGACGTCGTGCGAGGCTTGGTCAGCGGCCTACCGGTCGGCCCGGGCGGTGGCGACGAAACGTGCTTCGGCGGCCTCGCTGTCAACGGCCTCGTGGATGCCGCGACGCCGGCGCCGGCTACGGGCTACTGGTACCTCTCGCGCGGCACGCACGGAAGCTGCGTGGGCACGTTCGGGCAAGCCAGCGGCGGAACGGAGCGCGCGACGGCGACGTGCCCGTAAGAACCCACGCGTTATTACTGGTGGCCGTGGCCGGGGTGGCCGCGACAATCGCGCCCGCCGACGACGAGCCGCAGCGCACGGGGATGACCGAGCGTACCGGCCGGCGGCTGATCCAGGTCGACGTGTCGGTCACGGGCCCGGCGGACAAGATCGCCGGTCTCGCTCGTGACAGGTTCGAGGTCACGATCGGCGGCAAGACGGTCGTCCCGGTCGCCGTCGATGAATTCTGCTCCTCGGCGCAACTCGCGCCGCCGGGTGGAGGGCCATCGGCGACGATATCTTCCGCATCCTCGCCCGGGCCCCCGACCTCCTACCTCTTCTATTTCGATCAGAGGAACCTGACGGTCGACGGCCGGAGGCATGCCTGGGAACAGGCGGCCAATCTCGTTCGCACGCTCGTGCGCAACGGGAACCGGGCCTCGATCGTGGCCTCCGGTAGCCGCTTGGCCACCTTGCAGGACTTCACCGACCGGCCCGAGCTTCTCCTCGCCGCGCTGGAGCGTCTTGTCGCCGATCCCCGGCACTGGGACGATTACGCGACGCTGGAGTTCAAGCGCGAGCGCGACATCGCCGACCTCATCAAGCATCGCCAACCCGAGGCGGCGTGCGGCTTGGCGTTGACGTACATGCGTGAGGAGGCGGTACGGTCGCGCCAGGCGCTGGACCTCCTCGGAGCGACGCTGACACGGTTCTCACGCCTCGACGAGCCGAAGATCGCCCTTTACTTCGCCGACACGCTGCGCGACGAGCCGGGCCGGCACTATGTCCTCCCGGTGGGGCGCGACTGCGTCCTCGGCGCCGGCGACATGATGTTGTCGTTCGGAAAGCTGCATGCGGACGCCGCGGCCTACGGCGTCAAGCTGTACGCAGTTCAAGGGGAAGGAATCGGCGAGGCCTACCCGTCCGGGTCGCCGCGCGAGATCGCGCGGCACGACGCCGAAGGCGGCCTGAAAGCGCTGGCGCTCGACACCGGCGGCGATGCCTTCTTCAGCGGGGCGAGCGCCGCCAACGTGGCGAAGAAGATCGTGGCGGACGCGGCGTGCGTCTACCTGCTCAGCTTCGACCCGAAGGACCTGCCGGAGGATCGGTCGGTCCCGATCGACGTGCGCGTCCTCGCTCGCGGCGTGCACGTGCGCACGCAGACGTCGGTCGTCGTTCAGAGCGAATCGGCACGCCGCACCTCGATGCTGCTCGCCTTGTTCCTCAACGAGACCGGCGGCGCCGACACGATCGCGATGCGCGGCGGCGTGGTGCCGCTCGCCGTCGTCGAAGGGCGCCTGCGCGTGCTCGTCCAGACCTCGCTCCCCGAGACACAAGGCCCGCATCGCGAGGCATGGGACGTCGGCCTGTCCGTCGTCTCGGGAGGCCAGGTGAGTCGCGAGGCGTCGGGGCGCGTCACCGTGGACCGTCCCGGCGTGAGGATCGTGCTCGAGTCCGAGACCGAGATCGAGCCGGGCGAGTACGAGGTCGCGACGGCGGCGGTGGAAGACCTCTCCGGACGCCTCGGCAACGGCAGGCTCGCGGGAACGTGGTCCGGCAAGATCGGGCCGAGCGGCATCGCGGGGATCGCCGTCCTCCAGCCGGGCACCGGCGCGTTCCTCAGAGACGGTGCGGTGCGCGAGAACGGCTCGATGGTCGTCGCCGACGGCGAGCCCGTCCATTCCGACCGGCCGGTCGCCTTCGTCAGTCTGATTTGCCGCACCGCGAAGAAGCAGAAGACCGCGCGCGTCCATCGCGTGCTCGGGGGCGCGACGATCACGCTCCCCGACGACGACGTCGCGTTCGAGGGCGCCGCATGCGTCCAGGTGCGCGACGTCGTCCCGCCCGGCACGCTCGCCCCGGGAACGGCGAGCTACGCCGTTCGCGTCGAGGGCGCACCCGAGGGCGCGACTCGCGCCGTGGTGGTCGAGTAGCGCGGGCCCTACTTCGCTTTCGGCCTCGCGACGAGGATCTTGCCTTCGGGGCCGTCGGCGATGAAGACGACGTCGTCGTCGGACGCGACGGCGTTCCGCGCGCCTTTCGCCGTCGCCACCGAGCCGGCTTTCGTGAGGCCGCCCTTCCCGTCGAGCGTCGCGACCGTGAGCGTTCCGGCGCGTCCCGCCGCGGCGTAGAGCTTGTGGGTCTTCGGGACGTAGTCGAGGTTGTCGACCCCTTCGCCGGTCTCGAGCTTCGCCAGGATCTTCCCGTCGCCGGCGGCATCGAGCGTCGCAACGTGGTCGGTGCACGCGACGACGAGGACGCGACCCTCGGGCTCGACGGCGAGGCCCCGCGGACCGGCTTCGCCGCACCCGGGCTCCCACGTCGCCGTCACCTTGCGCGACTTGAGATCGATCCGGAGCGTCTTGTCCTTGTCCTCGAGGTTCGTGAAGAAGAGTCCGTGCGCATCGTCGACCGCGTAGCCTTCGGGATCGCCTTCGACCTTGAACGAGCCCGCGACCTTGGGGGCCTTCGCGTTCGAGACGTCGAGGACGACGATCGACTGGTCGCGCGGCGTCGTAACCCAGACTTCTTTCGTCTTGCCGACGTAGACGACGCCGTCGGGCGAACCGGGGAGCGTCACGCAGCCGAGCTTCGCCAGGCTGGCGACGTCGATCGCGCACACGCTCTGATCGCCGCGATTGCCGACGTAGACGACGCCGTCGCCGACGCTCGCGGAGGTGGGGCCCACGCTCCGCTTGGTGCCGTTCCTTTCGATCTCCTGGGTCTTGAACCCGTCGACCTTCTTCACGTCACCGGTTTTCGCGTCGATGACCGCGACCGATCCGGTGCCCGCGGCGGGCACCCACGCGCGGCCGCGCGTGCGGTCGATCGCGAGGTAGTCGAGGAAGAGGCCTCCGGCCGGCGCTCCGGGGAGCGCCACGGATGTCACCGTGTACGTGTCATTCGGCGTGTCGGCGGCGAACGTGAGCGAGACTACGGCCAATGAGCAGATGAGAACGGATCGCATGGGCACCTCCGGAAACAAGGAGGTTACTCCCGGGCGGCCGAACGTGAGCCGAATGGGCCGTCCGCCGTACGATCATCCAGGCGGTGTCGGCGGCATTCATGCGACCTCCCCGCGGGACACGGCGGCGACGAGCTGGCGCAGCGCGGCTCCCCGGTGCGAGACCTTCTCTTTCTCGTGGCGCGACAGCTCGGCGAACGCCCGGCCGGACGGCGGGTGGAAGAAGACCGGATCGTACCCGAACCCGTTGGTCCCGCGCGGCGCGCGCAGGATGAGCCCCTCGACCACGCCGTGATAGGTCGCAAGCGTGGCGCCTCCGCGCGCGACGGCAAGCACGCAGCGGAAACGGGCGGTGCGCGCAGGGTCGGCGGTGCCGTCGAGCTCGTGCAGGAGCGCGCGGCAGCGCGCGGGGTCGTCCAGGCCCGGGCCGCCGTACCGCGCCGAGAGCACGCCGGGCCGTCCGCCGAGCGCATCGACCTCGAGACCCGAGTCGTCCGCCACCACGAGATGCGGCGTGCGCCGCGAATACTCCTCGGCCTTGAGTCTGGCGTTGGCCTCGAACGTGTCTCCGGTTTCCACGACCGGCGTCCGGTCGCTCAGGGACTGTAAACCGTCGACCGTGAACTTCTCTTTCAGCGCTTGCGCCAGCTCCGCGACCTTCCCTGGATTCCCGCTCGCCAGCACGAGGGTCGGCATCGCGTCGTCCTCAGCGCGCGACGGTGACTCGCGTCAGGGCGTCGCCGAGCGCCTCACGCTGGGCTTCGTGGAGCTTGTCGATGCCGACGTTCGCCAGGTCGAGAAGGCTGTCCAGACGCTCGCGGCGGAACGGCTCGGTCTCGGCGGTTCCCTGAACCTCGACGAACCGACCGTCGTCGATCCGCACGACGTTCATGTCGACCTCGGCCGTCGAGTCCTCGACGTAGTCGAGATCGAGGAGCGGCCGCCCCGTGACCATCCCGACGGACACCGCCGCGAGCATCCCGGTCAAGACCGGCGAGCCGATGAGGCGCTTCTCCCGCAGCCTCGCCAAGGCCAGCGCGAGCGCCACGTACGCGCCGGTGATGCTCGCGGTCCGCGTCCCGCCGTCGGCCTGAAGGACGTCGCAGTCCACCCACAGCGTGCGCGCGCCGAGGGCGGACCGGTCGACGACGCTCCGGAGCGCGCGGCCGATCAGACGCTGGATCTCCATCGTGCGGCCCGACGGACGGCCCTTCACGCTTTCGCGCGCCGTGCGGTCGCGCCCCGAAGCGGGGAGCATCGCGTATTCACCGGTGACCCAGCCTTGACCGCTGTCCTTGAGGTGCGGGGGCACGCGGTCCTCGACGGTGACGGCGCAGAGCACGCGCGTGTCGCCCATCGCGATGAGCGCCGAGCCGGGCGCATGGCGGAGCCAGCCGGGCGTGATCGTCACCGGGCGCAGCGCGTCGTCGGCGCGACCGTCATGACGGGGCATCCCTTACTCCTTCTTTCCGGCCGTCGCGACGAGGCTCGCGTCCGGCCCGATGGGGCGTCGCACGTCGACGTGCCCGCCGAGCGTCTCGCGCTCGCGGCCGTCGATGAGAATCCCGACCCTCTTGATCTCGGGGACGTTGGTCGTCAACGAGTCGACGATCGCGTACAGCCGCAGGATCTCCTCGGAGCTTCCCGCGAGCCCGTCGGCGAGGCCGCTCGAAAAATCCGCGTAGGCGGTCCCGTCGTCCCGCACCCAGAGGCGGCGGAGCGTCGTCCCGTCCGGAGCGAACGGCAGCGCGCCCTCTCCTTCCGGCCCGTCCAGGAGCGCCGCCAGGATCTGCGCACCTCGGTCGGCGGGACGCGGCGTCTCGATGATGGCCCGCGACTCGGCGACGAGGCGGTCGTCGGTCGCCGACGGAAAGTAGAGCGTGACGGTGCTCTTCGCGAGCGGCGCCGCCTCGGCCGCGGGTGGCGGCGAGGCGGGAGGCGCCGAAGGCGTCTCCGGCGACGGTGCGCCGGCGTTCCTGTTGCCTCCGCCGCACGCCACCGCCGCAAGGAGCGTGAGGCCGAGCGCGAGCGCGCGGCTCACCGGCTCGCCGCCAGCTGCTGGCGAAACTCGGCGACCGCCCCTGCCACCGCCTGCGCGATCTTGTCCCGGTACGCATCGTCCTTGAGCCGGCTCTCCTCGTCGGGGTTCGAGATGAACCCGCTCTCGACGAGGATCGCGGGCATCGTCGCTCCCATGAGAACCCGAAACGGCGCCTGGCGCACTCCGCGATCCTTCACGCCGGTCAGGGTGTTGAGCGAGCGCTGAACCGCCTCGGCGAGCTTGCTCGACTCGGCGAGGTGCGAGTTCTGCGCGAGGTCCCACAGAATGAGGTCGAGCCCGGCGCCGGTGTCGCGCGTCGCGGGCGTGGCGGGCGTCGCATCGCCGGCGCTGGGCGAGGCGTTCTCGGCGGCGGCCGAGCTCTTCGCGTCGGCGTCGGAGGCGCTGGGAGCGAGGAAGTACGTCTCCGCGCCGACCGCCGCCTTCCGCTTCGAGGCGTTCAAGTGAAGGGAGAGGAACAGCTCCGCCCGGTTCTGGTTCGCGATCGCGGTGCGATCGTCGAGCGGCAGGACGCGGTCGTCGTCCCGTGTCAGCACGACGGTGACTCCCTGCTTCTGCAGGAGGTCCTTGAGGCGCCTCGCGAGATCGAGGGTGACGTCTTTCTCCTGGAGGCCGCCGGGCCCCACCGCTCCGGTCTCGACGCCGCCGTGACCCGGGTCGATGACGACGATGGGAACGGTCTGCGAAGCGGCGGGTGCCACCTCGACCGCCTTCGCGGTGCGGGTGCCCTGCGCGTCGAGGACGAGACGGTAGGGATTCTTGAGCTCGAAGGAGTCGGCGCGCTTGTACCCCGGACCGGTCGCGAACCCGAGCGTGCGCTCGCCGTCCTGACGCCATTCGGTGAGGATCGAGTCGTCGAGCTTGCCGGTCGCCGGGTCGGGGTCGAGCGCGGCATCGCAGGATACGGTGACGCGCCCCGCCTGCTCGGCGACCTTGCACGACGTGCTCTTCGCGAACGTCAGGACGACACGCGTCGAGGGCCCCGAGGTGTCGGAGGAGATGCGCACGCCGACCGCGGCGGCGGCATGCATCGAAACGAGGACGGCCAGAACGGCGAGGAGCGCTCTCATGACGGCCCGGGATTGTGTCACAACGCTACGAACATGACGTGAGCTCGAGGATCTCGGCGGACAACGTGACGTCCAGCTCCTTGAGAAGCGCGAGCCGGTCGCGCTCGCGCTTGCGGACACCGCGGTAGCTCATCACGGCCGCGTCGAGGAGCGCGGCGCGGTCGAGGCGCGCGGCGTGACGCCAGCGCAATTGCCGCTTGAGCGCGAAGGCGGGATGGAGCGCCGCGAGAGCGCCGACGACGCGGTCACGGCCCGCGGCCTCTCCTTGCGACGTCCGGCGAAGCTCCGCCAGATCGTCGGCGCCGGGGAGGACGACGACGAGGAGGCCGCCGGGCGCGATGATGCGCGACAGCTCCGCGGCCGGCCGCCGCCCGAAGATCGAGACCGCGAGCGGGATCGATCGGTCGGCGAGCGGCAGCGCGCGATCGGCGTTGGCGACGAGCCAGGTGAAGCGCGGCTCCTTGCGGGCCGCGAGCGTGACGGCGCGGCGCGAGAGATCGACGCCGCAAACGGACGAGGCGCCCTTGAAGAGCTTCGCGGTCAAGCTCCCCTCGCCGCAGCCGACGTCGAGGGCGTCCTGCGGCAGCACTCCCGCGGGAGCGACGATCTCGCGCAGCACCTCGACGAGCCCGTCCGCGAAACCCCGGCCGATGAAGCGGCGGCGTGCATCGGTCGCCTGATCGCGATCGCCCGCGGCGGCGGAGCGCTTGTCCTGCGGCTGAAGGAGGTTCCAGTACCCCTCTCGCGCGCGGTCGAAGGTGTGCTTCGACGCGCAGACGAGGCGCGAGCCTTCGCGCGCGAGCGGCAGCCCGCAGTCGCGAACGGTGCAGCGAAGCTCCAGGCTCATGACATCCCGAAGCGCGCGTCCTCCGTCTTGCGGAGGCTCGGCGTGCGCCAGCCGAAGCGGCGAAGGGCGTCGTTCGCGCGGCCCTCGACCGCGTCGGCGACGATGGCGCCCAGGACCGGCGCGAACTTGAAGCCGTGCCCCGAGTCGCCCGCGGCGACGACGAGGCCGGGGCGATCGGGATCCGCGCCGATCCAGAAGTCGCCGTCGAACGAGTCGGAGTAGAGGCACGTCTTCGACGCGCGGAGGGGCAATTCGGCGAGCTCGGGGAGACTCTCCTCGAGGAAGCGCCTGAGCGCCGCTTCCTCCGAGGGCAACGTCACGCGGGGTGCGTCGGGCTCGACGCGCCTCCCGGGTCCGTGGTTCGCGATCTTCACGATCCCGTCCGCGTTAGCGGGGAAGCCGTACCAGCCGGTCCGCGCAATGTCGGCCGCCCAGACCGGGAAGCGGTCCGCGCGCCAGCGCTCGGGATCCGGCGGCTTCAAGTGAAAGACCGGCTGCGCCACCGGCCACAACGCCTCCGAGAGGTGAGGGAGGAGATCGGTCGTCCACGCTCCCGCAGCGACCACGGTGGCGTCCGCGTCCTGAGCTTCGAGACCACGCACAGAGGTGCCATTGCGAACGACCACTCCGGCCTCACGTGCCTCCGCCATGAGGCACGCGACGACGGCACCGCTTTCGACCCACCCCGCCGAAGGATTGAAATAGCCGTCGACGTAACCCGAGCGATCCCACGCGGGAAAGCGCTCGCGGAGAGTTCTCCGCGTTAGACGCGTGACGTCGTGACCGCGGCTCGTCAAGAGCGCGAGACTGTCGCCTTCGAATGTGCCCGTTTCCAGGATCGTGCGCGAGAGCAAGAGGAACCCGGTCTCATGAAAGAGCGGGCGCGGCCAGCGTGCGTTCCATCGACGCCACTCCAGGATCGCTCGTTCCATCAATTCCGTATAGAAGGCGTCGGCGCCGTAGTCCATGCGCACGATCTTGCTGATGTCGGTCGACGCCGCTTCTTCGCGCGGTGCAATCCCCGCATCGAGCAACGTCACGACGTGTCCCCGCGCGCGCAGCGCGAGCGACGTCGTGATGCCGAAGATCCCGGAACCCACGATGATGACGCGCACGGCCGCAGCATGTCGGCGCTTCGCGCGGCGGTCAAGATCGGTCGGCAACGCATCGAAAAAAGACCTTCACGCCCTATCGAACTCTGGGTAAATTCTGGATGGTGCTCTCGGGGGGAATTTTCATGACTCGACTACTGCGGGTTCGACCGTCCGCGGCGCTCGTCCTGCTCGCGCTCTTGACCTGCGGCGTGACGATGACGCTCGCCTTCAAGGCGCCCGACAAGGCGGGCCGGTTCGATTCACTCGTCATCTTGGATCCGAGCATTCCTCAGTACGTCACCTCCAAGCCGATCGAGTCGCTCCCCGCGACCGACGCGATCCGCCAGAGATGGGAAGGCTTCCGTGCCTCCCATGCCGGTGACTGGCGCGTGGCTCTCGAGGATCGGACCGGTGCGCCGCTTCTCGTCGAGGGACGAGGGATCGCGTTCGTGCCCGGGTCCGGCAACGCTCTTCCGCCGGGACAGCCTTTGACCGTCGATGCGCTCGCGTCGAAGCTGCAAACGTTCGTCGGCAGCAACAGCTCGCTCCTCCTCACGGACAGCGGCGACCTCCGCCTGAACGCAGCCGCCTCCGGTGAGATCGCGAAGGACGTCTGGCTCGTGGTCTTCGACCACGTCGTCGCCGGCGTCCCGGTCGCGGGCGACCGCTATCAGTTCGCGATCAGCCACGGAAACCTCGTACAGTTCGGTGCGTCACGCTGGAGCAAGGTTACCGCGAGCCCGATCCCGGACGTCGCACCCGAGGCGGCGTTCGGTCACCTGCTCGCCTACATGGGCGTCCGCGACGGCGAGAGCTACAAGGTCGCCGAGGGCGCCAAGCTCCAGTATCTTCCCGTCCGCACCGTCGACCAGACCGCCGCGTACACCGGCAGCGTGGGGAACGGGTACAACGCCAAGCTCGCGTGGCGCGTCGGCGTCAGCGTCGCGGGCGAGCCTGGAACGTGGGTCGGTCTCATCGACGCTCACAGCGGCGAGATCCTCGGCTTCTTCGACGACGACGAGTACGCCCAGGCCAAGGGTGGCGTCTTTCCCGTGAGCAACGACGGCATCCTTCCCGACGGCGTCGAGATCCCCGGGTACCCAATGCCGTTCACGAACATCACGATCGGCGCGTCGACCACGTTCGCCAGCTCCAGCGGCAGCTTCGCGTGCACGCCGGGCGGGTCGTCCGCCACCACGACGCTCGCCGGCCAGTACGTCAAGGTCGCCGACTCCTGCGGCGCCATCTCGAAGTCGGTCACCTGCGACAACGACCTCGACATGGGCGGCAGCGCCGGCACGGACTGCGCGGTTCCGGCGGGCGGCGGCGGTACGGGCAACACGCACTCCGCGCGCAGCAGCTTCTACCACCTGAACCGAATCGCGGAGCACGGCCGCTCGTGGCTCCCCGGCAACGCATGGCTGAACTCCCAGCTCACCGACAACGTCAACCTGAACCAGACCTGCAACGCGTACTGGCAGCCGAGCACCGGTACCGTCAACTTCTTCAAGTCGGGCGGCGGCTGCGGCAACACCGGCGAGATCGCGGGCGTCTTCCTCCACGAGTGGGGCCACGGCCTCGATCAGAACGACGGCGGCGGCACCGACAACCCCGGCGAAGCGTACGGCGACATCACCGCCCTCATGTCGACCCACGTCTCCTGCGTCGGCCGCGGGTTCTACGCCAGCCCGCCGTCGAACTGCTCCGGCTACGGCAACGCGTGCCTCAACTGCACGGGGATCCGCGACCAGGACTGGAACAAACGAGCCAACCACGCGCCCTCGACCGTGAGCGTGTTCATCCCGACCTGCAACTCGGGCAGCGGCCCCTGCGGCAGGGAGGTCCACTGTGAAGGTTATCTCGCCGGCGAGACCCTCTGGGATCTCGCGAACCGCGATCTCCCTGCCTCGGGGATGGACACGGCGACGGCGTGGCAGCTCGCCGACAAGCTCTGGTACAAGTCTCGGAACGGCTCGGGCGGCAACGCGTACGCCTGCTCCACGGCGACGCCCCAGACGAACGGCTGTGCTGCGAACGCTTGGTTCTCCATGCTTCGCGTCGCGGACGACGACGACGGCAACCTTGCGAACGGCACCCCTCACGCCGCCGCGATCTTCGCCGCCTTCAACCGCCACACGATCGCGTGCGGTCTCGCCACCGACGCCTCGAACCAGAACTCGTCGTCGTGCCCGGCGCTCGCCGCTCCCGCCTTGGCGACGACCCCCGGCTCGTCGTCGGCGGCGTTGACATGGAATCCGGTGCCCAACGCCGTCACCTATCGCGTCCTTCGCACCGACGCCGGATGCGACACCGCCTCGACGACGATCGCCACCCCGGCCACGACGAACTACACCGACTCCGGCCTCGCGAACGGCTTTACCGAGTACTACCACGTGCAGGCGATGGGCTCGAACCCCGCGTGCGAGGGCGTTCTCTCGAACTGCCAGGCGGTGACGCCGCAGCCGTTCGCCGGCACCATCAAGCTCGACGCCTCGACGTACAACTGCTCGGCGACGATCCACATCACGGTCACCGACGGAAACGTCGCCGGCGCCACGACGAGCATCAACATCAAGTCGGGCACCGAGCCGGCCGGCGAGACGGTGACGCTGAGCCAGACCGGCGTGGCCACGTACACCGGCTCGATCGTGGTGACGAGCGCGGCGCCCGGATCCGACGGGCTCCTCTCCGTTACCAGTGGCGACACGATCACGGCGACCTACGTCGACGCCGACGACGGCCAGGGCGGGACGAACGTTCCCCGCACGACGACCGCCGATGCCGACTGCAACGCGCCGACCATCTCGAACGTCCAGTCGTCGAACGTGACCGGCCAGAGCGCGCGGATCACCTGGGCGACGAACGAGAGCTCGGACAGTGTGGTCCATTACGGGCTCGCACCACCGCCGGGATCGACCTCGGGCAACCCGGCGCCGGTCAGCGCGCACCAGATCGATCTCCTTGGACTCCAGGAGTGCACGCCGTACGTCTTCTCGGTCTCCTCGACCGACGGCGTCGGCAATGCCGCCAGCGACAACAACGGCGGCGCGTACTACGGCTTCACGACCCTCAAGAACATGCAATTCAACTACCCGTCCCCGGACACGCCGAAGCCGATCCCGGACCTCACGACGACCAACAGCGCCCTCGTGGTGGCCGATAACAGGATCATCCAGGACGTCAACGTCAAGGTGAACTTGAACCACACCTACGACTCCGACCTCGCGATCAAGCTGATCGGACCGAACAACGTCGTCGTGAACCTGTCGCTCAACAACGGTGGACCCGGCGATGACTACATCGACACGGTCTTCGACGACCAGGCATCGACGCCGATCGCGAGCGGCGCGCCGCCGTTCACCGGCTCGTTCATTCCGCAGCAACCGCTCTCGGTCTTCAACGGGCTCCAAGGGAACGGCACCTGGACTCTGCGCGTCATCGACAGCGTCGGCGGAGACTCGGGCACCCTGAACAGCTGGAGCCTCTCGCTGACCTACCCGAACCAGCCGTGCGGGCCTCACGCTATCTACAACTTCAATGCGCCGATCGCCGACACCTGCGGGAGCGGCGGCGCTGGGAACGACAACCTGATCTGGGAAGCAGGCGAGACCGTGCAGTTCAGGGTCAACCTGATGAACGACGGCACGGCGCCGCTGACCGGCGTCACCGCAACGCTCGTCCCGACGACACCGGGGGTCACGATGGTCAACGCCACCGCGAGCTATCCGGCGATCGCGGTCGGCGCTTCGGCCGATTCCAACGCCCCGCACTTCACTGCCAAGCTCGCGACGAACCTGCCGTGCGGCTCCCCCGTCTCGTTCCAGGTCAACATCCACGCAAACGAGGGGTCCTGGACCGGCAGCTTCAACCACACGGTCGGAGCGATCGTCTTCGCCATCGACACCGCGCTGCAGGAGGACTTCTCGGGCGGCATCCCGGCGACCTGGACCGTCGTCGACGGCGGTACGGGTGGCCTGGCCGGCGCCAACACGTGGACGACGGCCAATCCCGGAGCCCGCTCGCCGGCGCCTCCGATCTCGAATCCGTTCGCCATCGTCGACAGCGACAAAGCCGGAACCGGCGCGATTCAGGACGAGCAGCTCATCACCCCGGCGATGGACCTCACGACCGCGACCTCGGCGCAGCTCGAGTTCGACCAGTGGTTCAAGTGGTGGAGCGGCGGCAACGCGGAGCTCGGAGACGTCGACGTGAGGTCGTCTCTCAGCGGCGGCAACTGGGTGAACGTCTACAGAACCCCGCAGAACAACGTGCCGGCGGCGTGCGACGGCACGACGTGCTCGACTGCCGACCATCGCGTCCTCGACATCACCGCGCAAGCGGCCGGAGCGTCGAGCGTCCAGATCCGCTACCACTACTACAACGGGGCGTACGAATGGTGGTGGGAGGTCGACAACGTCAAGGTGACCTACACCGAACCGACCGGGTGCACCCAGACGGTCTGCTCTGCGGCGCCGACCTCGGTCAAGCCGGTTCCCGACGGCTCGTTCGGAACGTCGTTCAAGGCGACGCGGAACGACGCGGCGGGGACGCAGATCGGCGTCACGTGGGACGTCTCGACCTGCGTCTCGACCGGTTACCACATCCTGTACGGCAATCTGGCGAGCGTGGCGTCGCTCACCCCCACGGGATCGGCGTGCGGGATCGGCGTTTCCGGGAGCTATAGCTGGACCGGCGTCCCGGCCGGCAATCTCTGGTACGTGATCGCCGCCGACGACGGCGCGACGAACGAAGGAAGCTGGGGTCTGACGTCGAGCGGTGAGCGCGGCGGCGGCTCGGCTTCGGGTCAGTGCAGCATGGCCACGAGAGACAACTCGGGCAGCTGCCCGTAAGTCACGCTTGGGGGCGAGGCGGCGCTCGCCTCGCCCTCAAGCTTCAGGCGAGCTGCTTGAGCGTCGATTCGAGCTGCGGGCGCATCGGCGAGTCCGGGACGAGGCGAAGGTACTCTCGGATCTCGGCGGCGGCGCGCTTCGGCTCGCGATGCGAGCGCAAGAGCACGATCGCGAGGTCGAGGTGGGCGTCGCCGTTGTCCGGCTCCAGCTCGATCGCGCGCGCGAACGAGGCGATCGCCTGGTCGATCAGCGGGCCGGGATCGGGCACGGTCTCCGCCTTCGAGGCGAGCGTCGTGCCGATCCCGAGGTGAACCCGCGCGGCGCGCGGCGTCAGCGCCTCCGCGGCGTGGAACTCTAGGAGCGCCTCGTCGAACCGTTTCTCCTCGAGCAATCGCTGCCCTCTCAGCCCGTGGAGATTCGCCGCCGCGCTGGGGTCGGTGAGCGCCGGGGACGCGGCCAAGGCCCGACGCTCGTACGCGTCCGCCTGGCGCGTCCGGTCCGCGGCGAGCGCAGGGCTCGCCGTCTCCTGCGCGAGCGCCCGTAGCGTCGCGGCGGCGTTCTGGAGCGCCTCGGCGTGCCCCGGATCGCGGTCGATGACGCTCCGGAGCTGCGCCAGCGCGGCGGTGTTCAGCGCCTCGCGCCGCCCGGCGTCGGTCTCGCCTCGCGCGCGGGCGGCGAGGACGACGCCGAGCCCTTCGGTGGCAACGAGGTCGTTCGGCTCGAGGGCGAGCGCCTTCCGGAGCGCGTCCTCCGCCCGTACGAGATCGCCGGCGTCGAGCGCAAGGCCGCCCTGGATCGACCACGCGTCGGCCCGCGACTCGAGGTCGCCGCTCGCGAGCGCCGCCTCCGCGTGCGCGCGGGCCTGGCCCTGGAGCACGGCGCGCGAGGCGGCGTCGTGCTCGCCCTGTGCGAGCACGCGCTCGGCCTTGGCGAGCGTGCGATGCGCCTCGGGGTACGCCGGATCGATCGCGAGCGCGCGCTCGGCGAAGCGGCGCGCCTCCGCCATCTCGCCGCGCGCGTAGAGCTCCGCGGCGTAGCCGCCCGCCGCCTTGCACGAGCGCGGCGCGGTCAGGACCGTCGCCGCGAAGAGGGTGCGGTTGTCGGACCAGGCGGGAACGCGGGCGACCGTTCTCCCCGCCCCCGCGAGAACGAGCGCGCCGCCGAGGACGGCCGCGACCCACGGCGCGCCGAGCCGGCGCCCCACGGCGGCGATCGCGACCGCCGCCGCGAGGCAGATCCCGGCGGACGGGAGGTAGAGGAGACGCTCCCCGAAGATGGTGCCGATCGGCAGGACGAGGTTCGACGTGAGGAGCCACGCGAGCAGGAAGAACGCGAGACCGAACGCCGCCGCCGGCGATCTCCGGCGCAGGACGATCGCGGAGGCGATCGCGGCCGCGAGGAGGAGAAGGCACGCCGCGGTTCCGAGGTCGAGGTGCGTCGCGAGCGGGATCTCGTCGTAGGAGTAGTCGGCGGAGAGTATCCGGGGGAAGACGAGAAGGCGCACCGCCTCCCCGAAGACCCGGACCGGCGTGAGCACCCGCGCCGCTCCCGCCGCCGATGCGACCGGATTGTCGACGTCGAGAACACCCGGGGGCGGAGGGGTCGTGCCGGTCCACGACCCGAGGACGTACGCGCGCGCCCCGAGATAGACCGCGGCGCCCACGACGAGCGCGACGAGGACGCGGCGGACCGCCGGACGCCTCCACGCTTCGCGCCCCTCGTAGGCAACCCACACGCAAGCGATCGCCGGCACGACGATCGCCTGCTCTTTCGCGGCGAGGCCGGCGAGGAGCGCCACGCCTGCCGCGATCGCGTTCCCCTCCCCGTCGTCGCCTCGCGCGGCCCGCACGACGGAGCGGAGCGCGATGAATGCGAAGAACGCGGCGACGAGCTCGGCGCGTCCGACGATCCCGAGGACCGCCTCGCCGTGCACGGGATGCACGGCGAAGAGCGCCGCCGCGAGCACAGGCACGGCGACGCCGCCCTCCATCGCGGCGAGCAAGAAGAAGAACGCCACGCTCGCCGCGGCGTGCCAGAGCAGGTTCTGGAGGTGGAACGGCGCGGCCGAGTTGTCCGGCAGACGCACCGGCACCGGCGCCGGCAGACGTGCGAGCGGGTAGTCGACCGCGAACGTCGCCATCGTGAGCGGGCGCCAGAGCAGGCTCTGCGGCCGCCTCCCGTCCCACCAGTCGGTCGCGAGCATCCGCCCGGGGTGCGCCCACGTGCGGATCCGAGCGTTCTCCGCCACGAGCGGGATGTCGTCGAAGGTGAAGCCATGACGGACGGAGGCGACGTACGGAAGAACGGCCAGGAGCGCGATGGCGGCGCCGAGGAGCGCCCTCGAACCGGTGCGCGGCATCGGCGGATAGTAGATGATGGCGCGCCATGCGTCGCCCCGGTCCGAGAGGACGAAACCTCGCCACCGCAGCGGCGCCCCTCGCGGTCCTCGGCGTCGCGGCGGCGTTCGCGCTCCGGAAGCTCGACGACTTCGATACCTTTTGGCACTTGGCCGCCGGCCGGTTCATCGCACGGCACGGGATTCCCGAGACCGACGTGCTTTCGCACACGGTCAGGGACCATGCGTGGATCAACCTGCAGTGGGCGTTCGACGTCGCGATCTACGCCCTCCACGCCGCCGGCGGATTCGCGCTCCTCTCCGTCGTCTCGGCGGTCGCGTTCACGGGGACCGCGTGGCTCGTCCTCCGTCTCGTGCGCCCGCACCTCGGGGACGTCTTGGGCGCGGCGCTCGTCCTCTTGGCGATCCTCGTCGCGCAGGACCGGTTCAACGTCCGGCCCGAGATGGCGTCGTTTCCCCTGCTCCTCGCGGTGCTCGCCGTCCTCGAGCGCGCCAGGAACGACGACGGACGCGGGGCGCTCTGGCTCGTCCCGCTCATGCTCGTCTGGGTCAACGTGCACGCCCTCTTCATCGTCGGTGCCGTCGCGATCGTCTGCGCGATGGCGGGCTCGCCGTCAAGGCGCCTCGCGATCGCGGGCGGGAGCGCGCTCGCCGTGACGCTCGTCAACCCGTACGGCTGGCGCGGCGTCGCCTTCCCCCTGAAGCTTCTCTCGCGGATCGACCGGTCGAACCCCGCGTTCCAATCGATCGCCGAGTTCCATTCGCCTTTCGCTCCGGACGTCTTCGGCGTCGCGGTGAACGCGTACAAGGCGACGCTCGTCCTCGGGATCGCGGCCGTCCTCTCGGCGCTCGTGCTGCGCTGGCGCGCCGGCCTCCGGCGGCTCGCGGCGTTCGACCTCGGCGGCGTCGCCTTCTTCGCGGCGCTCGTGGCGCTCTCGGTTCTCGCACGGAGGAACCTGGCGCTCCTGGCACTCGGCGGCGCGCCGATGATCGCGCGCTCCGGTGCCGTGCTCGTGGCCTCGGCCGGCGAGCGCGGGCGACGGTGGGAGCGTCCCCTCGCCGCCGGTCTCGTCGCCGGCTCGCTCCTCCTCGCCGGCCTCGTCGTCACCGGATGGTTCTACCGTGCGGACGATCAATGCCGTGCGTTCGGAACCGGCGTCATCGACGGGTGGTTCCCCGAGCGCGCCGCCGCTTTCGCACGCGAGGCGCAGCTCCCGGGGACGCTCTACAACGATCTCGCCTCGGGAGGCTACCTGGCGTGGGACGACCCGGTCGGCGGAGGCGTCTTCATCGACGGCCGCCTCGAGGTTTACGACACCGAGTTCTATGACCGCTACGTGGATGGGATGTACGACCAGGCGCTCTGGAACCGCGAGGCCGCCCGGTACGGCGTCCAGACCGTCATGCTCTTTCATCACTGGGACAACCGGCGCCAGCTCTTGAAGCGCCTCATCGACACCGGAGCCTGGGCGCTCGTCTACGCCGACGAGTCCGCCGCGATCCTGGTGCGGCGGCAGGGCAACGACGTGGTGCTGGCCCGGGCCGACGCGCTCCAAGCCGTCTGGAACGGGCGCACGAAGGCCTGGCTCGAGCGACCGGCCGGAAAATACACCTTCGATGCCGGCCGCGTGGAAGGGACGCGGGCGTTCGCGCGGCTCCTGGCGGTGCTGGGCGACGGGGACGGGTCGGTCGAGGAATACCATCGGCTCATAGGCCTGGGGATCACACGGCGGGAGGAACGGGAGGTCCGCCTCAGCCTCGCCCGGTACTTCCGTGAGGTCGGGAGGCGCCCGGAGATGAGGCAAGAAGCGGGCCGTGTCCTCGAAATCGACCCCGGCAACGACGAGGCGCGGTCAATGCTGGAGCGGGATTGACGAGTTCGAAGTTATTTGGCGTTCCACAGGATTCCGGAGAGTCCCGACAACGCCAAAAGTGGTTGACTTATGGCCGATTAACGGTATTTCCACAAGGTGTTTCGGCGTAGAGCCTCATCAGGGGTTCCCGGGAGGAATCATGGGTAGAGTTCTCACTCGAATCGTGGTCGTCGTGTCGGCTTTCGCGCTGGGGGGCCTGGCGCTCGCCGATGACGCCACAGCGCCCCAGAAGGTCCAAGGCGACAAGGAACTGCAGAAGCGCGGCGTCGTGTCGGTCACCGACGCGAATGGCACCCCGATCGACCTGCGCGGCAGCGCGGCGCCTCCGAAGCCCGAGACCGCGAAGCACAAGGTCACCGGGGCCGACGCCGCGGTGCCGACGATCCAGCGCGGCCAGGCGTGGTGGCCGTATGCCGAGCCGCTCGCCCGCCCTGCGGTCTCCGCCCGCACCGCCGCGACCCTCCGCGAGGAGGAGATCGACGTCAACGGCGTCGTCACGATCGACGTTCGCGATCCGCAGGCCGCGATGCAGAAACTCCCGAAGGAGCTCCTCGTCGATCAGAGCCGCCAGACCGGCGTCGACGCCGGCTATTACCTCGTCAAGATCCGCGGGCTCTCCCGCACGCAGCATGAGGTCGACGCGCTCGAAGGGGCCGGTGCGGTTCTCGGCGAGTACCTCAACGTGAACACCTACATCGCGAAGATCCCCACCGCCTCCGTCGAGGCGGTCCGGGCGCTTCCGTTCGTGACCTACGTCGGCGACTACCAGCCGGCCTACAAGATCAGCCCGCTGCTCGGCCTGCAGGACGTTCCGGTCAGCGAGGCCTACGACCAGGCGACCGGCCGCGAGCTTCCGTGGGTCCTCGAGATCGTGCTCCACAAGGGCGCGACGCCCGAAGACGTCCTGAGCGGGCTCGCGCGGCTCAGCCTCTTCCCCGATCGCAACGCGGACATCTTCGGGAACGATGCCGTCCGGCTGATCCACGTGCGGTCGGCGCCCGACTTCATCCCGATGCTCGCGCAGATCCCCGGCGTCAAGTGGATCGCCGAGAAGCCGTACCCGCGACTCCTCGCGAGCGGGACCTCGCCGAACGTGAACCCGATGCTCCTCCAGAACAACGGCGTGTTCACCACGAACAAGCTTACCGGCTGGAAGCTGTGGAACGCCGGCATCGACGGCAATCTGAACGGCACGGCGCAGATCGTCACGATGATGGACACGGGCCTCAACACGAACGCGTATCACTTCTCCCAGGACACCGTGACCGCCGGAACGCTCGGCGCCGCCCACCGCAAGGTCGTCGGCTACGACGTCTACGGCGGCGACCAGTGCGTCAACAACTCGATCACGGCCGACGGGGGCCACGGCACCGAGACGTCCCAGCACGCCGTGGGCTCGATCTCGAACATGTCGACGAATCCCGACACGGTCCACACGCCCAACGAGAACTGGGACGACGGCATCGCGCGCGACGGCAAGGTCTACTTCCAGGACATCGGCAACGCGGCGGGGACGCTCAATCCCCCGGTCGACCTCGGCCCCGCGATCACCGCCGCGATCGCCAAGGGCTCGTTCATCCAGAACCACTCGTGGGGCGCCGCGACGGCCACCTACGACTCGCAGGCGAGCCTCCTCGACACGGCGATCTTCAACAATCCGAACTTCATCGTGACCGCATCGGCGGGCAACAACGGCATCCTCGGCACCAGCACGATCGACGACGTCTGCACCGCGAAGAACTCGATCTGCGTCGGCGGCGCCGACCCGGGCAATCCGAACCTGCTCTTCGAGAACTGCGCGTGGGACGGCACGGCGGGCACCTGCTCGGGGAACGACCTGGGCTCGTCGCGCGGCCCGGTCCTCACCTCGGGCCGTGTCAAACCCGACATCGTCACCTACATGGCGAACTGGACCAGCATCGGCGGCGAGTTCGAGGCGGTGAATCTCTCGCACCAGATGTGCCAGACCGACGCCACGAAGACCCCGTACTGGGACTACGTCAACAACAGCGGTGTGGGTGGAACCTCCTTCTCCGCGCCCGAGACCGCCGGTCTCGCCGCGCTCGTCCGTGACTACTTCCTCTCCGGCTTCTACCCGTCCGGCGCGGCGACGCCCGCGAACGCGGTCACGCCTTCCGGCTCGCTCGTCAAGGCCGTCATCCTGGCGTCCGGCGAGAACATGGGCACGACCGGATGGCCCGACACGGGGCTCTTCCCTTCGATCCTCCAGCGCTACAGCTCGGACGTGGGCTTCGGCCGCGCGAACCTGCCGGCCGCACTCCACATCGGCGCGGGCGCGCCGTTCCTCTGGATCCAGAACAACGACAACTTGGGTGACGGCAGCACCAAGAAATTCTTTTACACGATCAACAACAACGCGACGCCGCTGCGCGTCATGCTCGTCTGGTACGACGCCGCGGGGAACGCTCTCCAAAAGGACGCCGATCTGAAGGTCATCGTCGGCGCCAACACCTACCTGGGCAACGTCCTCAGCGGCGGTTGGAGCACGACCGGCGGCAGCGCCGACCGCGCGAATACGACCGAGGGCGTCTTCCTCGACTCGGCGCACGGTCTGCCGGCCTCGGGCACGGTGGAAGTCGACGTCGTCGGCTTCAACGACCCCGCCGGGATGAACTACTCGCTCGTCGTCGTGGGCGACGTCGCCAGCCAGTCGGTCACGCAGGTCTCCTTCGACTCCTCGAAGTACTCCTGCAATAAGACGATGAACATCACGGTCAACGACACCGGCGCGACCTCGCCGGTCTCGGTCACCGTGACGAGCCGTGATTCCGGCTCGAACGTCATCGACACGAAGCTCGTCTCGTGCTCGGGATCGAACGGCGAGTTCAACGGCTCGATCATCGCGGGAAGCGGGATCACCGTCGCCGACGGCGGCACGGTCACCGCGACCTACGCCGCGGCGACCCCCTCCGTCGCCAACATCGTCTGCAAGCTGGCAGCGGGAGACGGCGGCTACATCCTGAACGGCGGCTGCGACAACTCGGCGGCCGGCACCGACCAGGTGGCCGGCCCGCTCACGAACAGCGGCCAGAACGAGTTCTACACCCGCTACATGGACGCGGGCGAGAACACCGCCTACACCTTCGGGTTCACCAACCAGACGGGCGCGCCGCTCTCCGACGTCTACGTCAACCTCAGCTTCTCCGGACCGGGCGCCGGCAAGATGACGGTGCTCAACAACCCGGTCCACGTCGGCGCGGTCCCGGTCGATGCCCTCACCGGCGCCGTCTTCCAGGTTCGCACCGACAACACGACGACGGGCCTGACCAGCGTCAACATGGACTTCGACATCACCTCCACGCCCGACGGATTCACGACCCCGAAGCGCCTGACGCAGGTCCAGCTCCTCCAGGCGAACGACGTCATCGTTCGGGAGAAGCAGTGCACGACGTTCAACACGTCGCTCGGGACGTTCTTCGAGTCCACCGTGAACGGCCACCCGACCAACCCGTGGAAGTGGATCGGCTCGGCGACGGCGCCTTCGACGGTCGGCAGCGAGAACCGCGTCGACGGCATCTGCAGCAACAACACGGCGAACGCGGGCGCGATGATCGGAAACTCCGCGATCACCTCCGGTAACAACTTCACCGGGAACGCGGACTCGGTCATCCTCCAGCGGTTCCAGCCGCTGCTCCTGGGGAACGGGCCGAGCGGCCAGCCGTACCACTACGCGTGGAAGTGGCACTCGTTCTATCACGCGTCGGAGACGAACGGAGCGACCACCGGCGTGTGGGGCGCGTTCTACAACGACCAGTGGAACCAGGCGGTCAATCCGACCGGCGATCAGGCGACGAACTTCCCGATCTCGCTGGCCTACTTCTACCAGACGGTCTTCGATTATCCGTCGGGCGTGGTCGGAAGCTGGAATTGGGAGCTCTCGAACACCGGTACTCCGGACGATCCGCGACTGAGCGCCACCTCGACGCCGGTCGCCGCACCGAACCAGATCTTCATCACCTTCAACAACGTCACGGGCCTCGCCTCGGCGAGCACCTGGTTCTCGTACGGCCAGGAGCACGCCGATCTCACGGTCTTCGGCGGCACATCGACCGTGTTGACACGCCGTGACGTGGCGTTCGACAACGACAACCTGGTCTACGACGAGTACTACGCCGCAGCGCAAACCGGAGCCTCGTGCGCCTCGCCCCAGGTCGGGCTCGTCGCCTTCGACCGCTACGCCTACAACAACTGTCCGACGTCCCAGGCGGTCATCAGCGTCACCGACGCCAACGCCGTCGGCCCGCTGACGGTGACGGTGTCGAGCCCGGGAACGGGTGACACCGAACAGGTCACGCTCACCGGCTCGGCGCCCTACTTCACCGGGACGGTCAATCTCTCGACCGACACGATCGGAGGTGTCAACGACGGCACGCTCCTCGTGCTGCCGAACGAGACCATCACCGTCGCCTACACCGATGCCTCACCCGCCGCCACGAGCACCGCGTCGGCCCAGATCGGCTGCACCGGCGGCAACGTCGTCCTCGTCTCGCACACGCAGGTGTCGGACAACGGGGACAACGACGGGATCCCGGACAACAACGAGACGGTCACGATGGATCTCACGATCCAGAACAACGGCGCGACCGACCTCAACAACGTGAAGGTCGAGCTGCTCAGCCACTCGGCCAACATCGACTGCGTCGGCGACGCGCAGGCGCTCTACGGCACCGTCGCGGCCGGCGCGACCGCCACGAACCCGCCCAGCGATCGCTTCAAGTTCCACGTCGCCTCGTCGGTGGCGTGCGCGGATTGGCAAAACGCGCCGAAGGGGCAGTTCACCGTCCTCATCACGGCCGACGGGGTCAACGGGGCGCAGGCGCTCCAGACCTTCACGCTCGATCTCGATCTCGACAACCAGAGCGGCGGCGCGTACACCTTCAGCCAGAACTTCACTACGAACCCCGGCTGGCAGACCGGGACGGTGCCGTCCGACAACGGACCGTCGTGCGACACCAATCCGTACGTCAACGACTTCCACTGGTGCGCGGCCTGCGGCAACGCGGGCGGCGGCTACGGTGCATGGATCGGCAACGCGGCGTTCGGCACGGCCGGTCAGAACTACACGGCGGCCTACGAGAACGCGGCTCTCTACTCGCCGATCTTCACGGCGAACGGTCCGACGACCCTGCAGTTCCAGGTCGCCTATCGGACGGAGCCGACCTTCGACGGCGCGATCGTGCAGTACCAGTTGAACAACAGCGGCTGGACCCTGCTCGGCTTCACGACTCCGGCGCAAGCCGCGACGACGGCCAGCAACTTCTGCAGCCCGATCGCGGCGAGCACCGTGGCGTGGACGGGGAACGGCGTCTCGTGGACGACCACGAACATCGCCAACATCCCATCCGCCAACGGCAACACCCTCCAGTTCCGCTGGAGACTCGGCGGGGATACCAGCGTCAACGGCACCAGCTTCGGCGGATTGGGTGTCGACAACGTCACCATCACGAACCTCCTGCAGACGCAGGTGTGCGAGCCCACGCGCAACACCCTCCTGCCCGGCTGCTCGGCCTGCGCGAGCGCGCCGGACGGCACACCCTGCGACGACAGCAACCCGTGCACGCAGACCGACACGTGCCAGAGCGGCGCGTGCGTCGGGTCGAATCCGGTGCCGGTACCGGGCGACGTCGGCAACACGGTGCAGGTCAACAAGTCGGGCACAGACGCCAACCTCAGCTGGACGGCGGCGTCGAACGCGACGACGTCGGACGGCTTGCGCGGCAATCTCTCGGCGCTCCCGGTCGGTCCGGGCGGCGGCGACGAGCTGTGCTTCCCCGGCATCGGCGGGACGTTGCTCACCGACACCGCCGTCCCCGCTCCAGGAACCGGCTTCTGGTACCTCATCCGTGGCCACAACTCGTGCCAGGGCGGAGGCACCTACGGCAACCAGGGCGTGAACGGCTCGCCGGGCGCGCTTCGGGTGAGCACGACCTGTCCGTAGAGAAGTCGACAGTCGACAGTTAGCAGTCGACAGTAAGTACCAAGGGCCCGCGGCGCGAGAGCGCCGCGGGCCTTTTGTTGTCTGTAGACAACCCCTTCGGATGAGAGATCGAGACTGACCAGCGACGTCGCGCTGTACGTTCGGGCCATGCGATTCCCCGGCACACTCACGAGACGCGGCAAGTTCTGGATCCTGGGGATCCCGGCTTTCGATGCGAAGACTCAGGGCCGGACGAAGCGCGAGGCGCTGTCGATGACGGAAGATCTCCTCGAGACGATGGTCGATGCGGAAGGATTCAAAGCGACGGCATACGCGACCGGGCCGGACTCATTCGAAATTGAAGGCAACAAGACCGGCGTGATGATCCGGTTACTTCTTCGAAGGCAACGCGAGCGCCATGGCCTAAAGGTCGCGGATGTGGATGAGCGACTAGGGAGGAAGAACGCCTACGCCCCGTACGAATACGGCTGTTTCAAACCGACGGTCGAGAAGTTGGAGCAGTTGCTTCAGGCGATTGCGCCGGAGTTGAAACTCGTCTTGCAAATCAAGCTTGCGCCGATGGTTCGCCGCTAGCGTGCCTACTTCTTCCCCGCCGTCCCCTTCTTGTTCAGGATCTCTTCCATCGCGTCGATCGTCTTGTTCATCTCGCGCATCGCGGCCGCGAACGGCTCGGGTGTCGCCATGTCGACGCCGGCGTCCTTGAGCATGTCGTAGGCGTACTTGGACGAGCCGGAGGAGAGCATGCCGAGGTAGGCGTCGCGCTTGGCGGTCGAGGCCGGCTTGGCGGCGGCCTCGGCGCGGATGCCATCGGCGAGCTTGGCCGAGGCGATCATGCTGGTCGCGTACTGGTAGACGTAGAAGTCGTAGTACATGTGCGGGATGTAGGCCCACTCGGCCTTGTAGGTGTCCTTCACCTCGCACACGCCCTGGTCGTGGCCGTAGTACTCGCGCAGGAGCTTGAGGTACAGCTCCGACACGTTGTCGCCGGTCAGGGGCTCGCCCTTGGCGACCATCTCGTGGACGCGCAGCTCGAACTCGGCGAGGAGGCCCTGGCGGAAGAGGGTCGTGCGGAGGCTATCGAGGTAGCTGCCCAGCAACGAGAGGCGCTCGTCGTCGGTCTTCGCCTTCGCGATCATCGAGTGGACGAGGAGGTTCTCGTTCAGCGTCGAGGCGACTTCCGCGATGAAGATCGGGTAGTCGTGCGTCGCGTAGGGCTGCGCCTTGTCAGCCAGGTAGGTGTGCATCGAGTGGCCGGATTCGTGGGCAAGGGTCGAGACCTCGTCGTAGAGGCCGGTGAAGTTCTGGAGCTGGAACGGATGCGTGCCGTAGGTGCCGGTGCTGTACGCGCCCGAGCGCTTGCCGGGGCGCGGGAACCAGTCGATCCAGCGGCTCGCGAAGCCCTGGCGCAGCGCGTTCTGATAGTCGGGGCCGAGCATCGCGACGGCGTCGAGCGTGGCGGCCATCGCCTCTTCTGGGGTGAAGCGGCGGTCGACCTTGCCGACGATCGGCGCGTAGAGGTCCTCGTAGCCGAGCTTGTCTAGACCCATCATCCGCTGGCGGAGCTTCAGGTAGCGGTGGAGCGTGCCGAGGTTGGCGTGGAGGTCCTTGATCAGCTCGTTGTAGACGGCCGTCGGGACGTTGTCGTTGAACAGGGCCTCTTCGAGCGACGAGTCGTACTTGTGCATCTTGCGCGAGAACTCGTGGGCCTGGACGCCGGCGCCCAGCGCGGTGCCGAGCGTGCGCGTGTAGTCGCCATAGGTGCTCCAGAATGCCTGGAAGACCGCGAGTCGGTCGGCACGGTTCGCGACGGCGCGGTACTTCGTGTAACCCTGGGCGTCGAGGCGGACCTTCTCACCGGTCGAGAGCGTGACGGTGGGGTACGGGAAGTCGGCGTTGACGAAGACATCGCGGATCGACTGGCCTGTTCCCTGGACGATCCTCGATTCGGCGAGGATGCGCTCGGACTCGGGGTCGAGCGTGTGCGCCGCCCGCCGCAACACGTCTTCGAGCGGCTGCTTGTAGACGGCGAGGCGGGACTCGGAGGCGACGAAGCCGCGGATCTTGTCGGCGCCCACGGCCTGAAGCTCCGGATTGACCCAGGAGGTCGCCGCGGCGAACGCCGTACCGGCGAGGCGCGCCTGGTCGTTCATCTGCTGCATGCTCGAGACCCGAGTGTCGAGGTCGAACGACATGCTCGCGTAGACGCCGACCTTGGAAAGGCGCTTGCCGACGTCGGAGATCAGGTCGAGACAATCGGCCAACGCTTTCGCGGAGTCGCCGAGGTGGCCCTTGCACATCTCGATCTTCGGCAGATCGGCGACGGTGGCGTTCTTCGCCGCGGCCCACGCCTCCTGGTTCGGGTACAGGTCGGTCAGGTTCCACGTGTACTTGGGATCGACCGGCCTCCCGGCCTCGTCGGCGGCGAATGCCACGGGGGCGGTGAGCGCCAGTACGAGCGAGAGTCCGAGCATTCGACGCGTCATGGGAGTCCTCCGGGCCCTCAGAAGAGCACAGGAACGATGTACGCGTCGAACGCTTACGAGTTCTTGGGAGTCTTGAGAGCGCCGCGCAGCTTGTCGGCGAGCGAGCCGAACGCTTCCTTCGGCGCGTGGTCCTCGCGCGCCGCGTAGCCGCGCACTTCGTCGCGCTCCTCGCGGTCGATGACCGCCTTGCGGCTGAGGCGGATGCGCCGCCCGCCCGGGTCGACCTCGAGGATCTCGACCTCGACGTCGGCGCCGGCGGGGAACGCCTTCGGGAGGTCCGCCTCCTTGGCGACGCCGGTCTCGGCGATCGGGATCAGTCCGGTTTTCCCGGGTGCGAGATAGACGAAGACGCCGTAGCGCTCGATCCGGTCGACCTTGCCGCGGACGCGAGCGCCGGGCGCGATCTCGCTCTTGGGTAACGCCTGGGCGGCGGAGCGGACGAGCGCCACGCCGATGCGCTTCTTGTCGGGCTCGACGGTCAGGATCTCGAAGTCGCCGACGAGGCCGACGGGCACCTCGGTCTTCCAGCCTTCCGCGGTGCCGGTCGGCGGGAACGTCGAGACGTGCGCGAGCCCCTCGATCCCCGGCGCCAGCTCGACGAACGCGCCGAACTCGGCCAGGCGCGTCACGCGTCCCGCGTGGACCTGTCCGGGTGCGTAAGTGACGGCGGCCGCGGCCCACGGATCGTCCTGGAGCTGCTTCAGGCCGAGCGCGATCTTGCCGCCCTCCGCCTCGACGCGCAGGACCTTGACGGCGATCTCGTCCCCCGGCTTCAGGATCGAGCCTGGGTCGGTCACACGCGACCAGCCCATCTCGGAGACGTGAAGGAGGCCCTGAATCCCCGCGCCGAGTTCGATGAAGGCCCCGTACTCCCGGACCGAGGCGACGCGGCCCGGGAGCACCGCCCCCGGCACGATCTCCTTCCTGACCTCGGCCGCCTTCTCGCGCTCTTCTTCTTCGAGGAGAGCCCGTCGCGAGACGACGAGGTTCTTGCCGCCTTCCTTCCATTCGACGATCCGGAACGAGTAGACGCGCCCCTCGTGGCCGGTCGCGTCGGCTCCCCGGAGGCCGATCTGCGAGATCGGGCAGAAGGCGCGCTGACCGGCGATGCGGACCTCGAAGCCGCCCTTGATCGCCCGCTCGACCTTCCCCTCGACCGGGATCCCCGCCCGATACGCGTCTTCGACCTGCCGTGCCGAAGCGGCGCCGCGCGCGAGCTTGCGGGAGAGCTTCAGGCCCCCGGCGGTTGCCACGACGACCGCGTCGATGCGGTCGCCCACCTCGACTTCGAGGTCGCCCTCGGCGTCCTTGAGGTCGTCGAGGTCGATCGTGGCCTCGCCCTTGCCGCCGACGTCGACGAAGGCGACGTCGGGCCAGATCGCGATGATCCGGCCCGACACCGTCTGTCCCTGCTCGAACGGCTTCGCCTGGAGCGATTCCGCGAGCAGGCGCGCGAACTCGTCGTCCGGCTCGGTCACGGGCAGGTGTTCGCCGAGGCGGCGATCGCCGCGTCACGCGGCGCCGCCTGCTGGGCGGAGCCGTCGTCGTACGTGCCGGTCCCGCAGGCGGACGCGCGGACCAGATACCAGTCGCCGTCGTCCTGGGCGGGGACGTGCGGATCGTCGAGCGTCGTCGCCGCGAGGTCGTTCGCCACGCAGGCATCGAGCGCCGAGGAGAAGTCGCCCGAGACGCGCAGGGACGACAAGGTCCCGCGGACGACGTCGTAGGTGGAGGCGCCCGGGATCGGCGCCCAGGCCAGACCCGACCCTGACGAGAAGGCGACGCCGCTCACTGCGGCGGGCGGCGGAACCGGGGCTCCCGGCAGGCACGCCCCGCCACCGCAGATGTCGCCGGCGGTGCAGGCGTTGCCGTCGTCGCAGGCGGCGGTGTTGTTGGCGTGCGCGCAGCCGGTGAGCGTGTCGCAGTTGTCGTCCGTGCACGGGTTCAGGTCGTCGCAGCTGATCGGCGTTCCGGGCTGGCACGTGCCGGCGCCGCAGGCGTCGCCGGTCGTGCAGGCGTTGCCGTCGTTGCAGGCGCCGCCGTCGGCGGTCACGGTGGCCGGGGTCTGGCTCGATGCGACGGCGGACGCCCCGGAGAACACCGTCACGGTGTAGGTGCCGTTCGCCGCGGCGGAAGCGTTCACGATCGTCGGATTCTGCTGGCTGGAGGTGAACCCGTTCGGCCCTGTCCACGAGTAGGTGGTGCCGGCCTGCGAATAGCTCGAGGTCAGGTGCAGCGTGCCGTGCTCGCAGATCGGCCCGTCGTTGCCGAGCGTGAGCGTACCCGACCCGGTCGTGCAGGCGCCGCCCGTCTGGATGTTGCCCAGCGACACGGTGTCGACGTACCAGCCGGAGCCGCCGGTGCTCGTGTCGTCGCCTTCGTGCCAGCGCACCTGGATCGTCTTGTTGAGGAGGTTGGCGTCGCCGCCCAGGTTCAGGCTGACCTGCGTCAGGGCCCCGATCGTTCCCTGACACCACGCGCGCTTGGCGCCCATGATGTTGTTCGTGCTCGTCGTCCCGGTGAAGCCGCCGGCGGTGAAGTCGGCGTCCGGCATCACCGTCCACGTCGTGCCGTTCAACGTGTACTCGAGCGTGCCGCCGTCCCAGCAGGTGCTCGCCGAGTACTCGAAGGCGTAGGTGTGCCAGAAGCTGAGCGTCGTCCCGGCGACGACGGTGAACGTCGGGCTCACGAGCACCTTGTCGTTCGAGGAGCTGTTGTCCTGGGCGAACCAGCTATGAGTCCCGTCATGGAACCGCGCCATCGACCACAGCCAGTTGAAGGTCCCGTTGACCGGAGCATGCGTCCAGCCCGCTTGGTCGAAGCCGCCACCCGACTGCGCGCCCTCGAACGTGTCGGTCCAGCTCGTGAGCGTGGGAGGGCCCGTCGGTGCCGCGGCCCTCTGGACCGTGTTGGTCTCCTCGAGGGCGTTGACGCCGTCGACGGCGCGGACGACGTAGAAGTACGCCGTCCCTCCCGTGAGGCCGACACCGTCGCTGAACGCCAGCGTCGAGAGTCCGGTCGCGATACGGTTCGAGGGCGAAGGGGTGAACCCGCTCGTCGTGCTCCGGTAGACGTTGTAGGAGACGCCGCCGCCACACGTCGTCGTCGCCGCGGCCCAGGTGAGGTTGACGGTGCAGGTCGCGGTCCCGGGGTTCCCGGCCGAGGTGACGCCGGCGAAGCTCGGCGCCAGGATGCAGGCGCCGGTCGCGAGCGCGTTGACTTCTGCGGAAGCCTGCGAGAAGCAGGCGCCGCCGTCGTTCGACTTGACGACGTAGTAGTAGCGGGTCCCGCCGCTCACCGTGTCGTCGTGGTAGGTGTACGGTGCTCCGTTCGCCGTTCCCGGCGAGCTGTCGGGCACGCTCGCGATCTGCGTGTAGGGACCGCCGGAGGTCGTCGCGCGGAAGACCTGATACTGGACGATGGAGGCCGCCGCCGAGTCGTTCCAGCTCACGTCGATGCGGTTGTCCTGCGGTGCCACGGCCGAGGCCGACGGCGAAGGCGGCACCGCGAGGCAGCCGCAGGCGTCGAACTTGAACGCGGCGACCCGCGTCGCCCCGCTGCCGCCGTACTCGGAGGTGTACCAGAACGTGCAATCGTCGGCCGGGTCGATGCCGATCCCCGAGTAGTCGCCCCAGCGCTCGTTGTTCGTCTTCGAGGTGGACGCGACCTGGATCGCGTTCTCGCCCTGCGGCATCGTCCCGAGCGGATCGCCCGCCAGGCGCCCGGTGTAGTAGATCGACGGAAACAGGCTGTCTCCGGTGCGCGTGTACCCCATGGCGATGTTGCCGGATTGATCCATCGCGATCGATCCGACCGAGCGGTGGACGCCGGCTTCGCCCCCGACGAGGCCCTCCTGGTAGAGGCTCCAGGCGCCGGCGCCGCTCTTGCGCAGCTCGAACCAGCGGAGCGCGGCGTGATCGGTGCCGTCGACGTCCTCGGGGAAGGTGCCGACGAGCGTCTCATGATCGCCGAAGTTCCGGTACTGGAGCGGGAAGTGCAGCGGCTCGCGGATCGGATCGATCCTCTGGGTCGTTCCCGCCTGCGGCATGCAGTTCCACGTGTTGCCGAGGCCGCACAGCGACATGTCGTAGTCGCCGATCTGGATCGACGTGAGCTTCGTCAGCGTGGTGTTCCCGGGAGTCGCCCAATCGACGGCGAGCGCCCACATCTCGAGCAGGTCGTACGGCGTCGTCGCGCCGTCCTGTGCCTCGTCGTCGCGCGGACGCATGAAGATCGCCGGCGCTCCGTTCGGCGGCGGCGTGGGCCCCTGCATCGTCCCCGGGAGGACGAGCTGGAAGCCGGAGTTCGGAAGGCTGGGAACGGTCTTCTTCTGGAACGTCGCGGGCAGCCCGGCGAGCATCTTCGCGCGGTCGAGCGCGATCACGTCGCGCCCGCCTGAGCCGGCGTTCACGCCGAGGAGGTACGAGCCGCCGTTCCCGTTCTGCGGCCAGACGCCGTACTTCGGGTAGTCGGTCGTGCTCGTCTCGACGGCGAAGGTGTAGGCGTACCAAGCGCCGGTCGGATCCGGCGTCTGGGAGACGTAGACGCAGACGTTGCCGCCCGACGACGGCAGCTCGCTGATGAGCCAGCGGTCGGCGGCGCGGTCGTAGAGGACGACCGGGTCGCAGAAGCCGGTACGGCACGGAGTCGCGGTCGTGAGCGATTGCATCGTGAAGGTCTTGAGGTTGGCCCCGTTGACCTTGCTCAGCACCTGGACCGTCGAGACCGACTGGTTCACGGCCTGGACGTAGTGGTTCGGGCCGACGTCTCCCACGGTATCGGGCGGCGATGCCGACGAAGTCTGTCCCGCGAAGTTGAGCAGCGGGGAGCTGAAGGCGTCGACCTGACGGCCGGGGCCGGTCAGCGACTCCCGCTGCTGTTGGTAGAACAGCGGGTCGACCGTCGGCTTGATCGGGTAGGGGATCGGGAGGAAGCCGTAGTCTTCGCGCCGCTTCATCTCGAGGCCGAAGGCGTTCGGATCGGGGGTGTAGTCGGGCAGGTCGCGAACCGCCGGAGTCACGATCGGCACGACAGGGTCGCCGACCCAGATCGGGCCGTTCGCCGTGTCGATCTTCTTCACCGTCTCGGCATGAGCACTGCCGAACGCACACAAGGCCACACCGAGAGCAAGGGCGCCTCTAGTCACCGTCGTCTTCCCCTTCGTCGGACTCGATGGGTGAGCTTCCTCGGGTCCCCGCGCCCTCCAGAAGCTCCTCCGCGACGGTGGAAATGTACTTGTTGTTCGCCGTCCTCGCACGGTGAAGCTCGGCCTGATTGAAGCCGGTCAAGACCGCTTCGGCGACGGCAAGAAAGTCGATCTCGGCGGGGTGAATGCGGACCCGGTATCCGCCGTCGATCGGGTCGCCGGGAGAGAAGATTTCGAATTTCTTGGCTTTGTTGCCGCGGAAAGTCCGGCGAAATACGAGATCGTTCCCCCGTGTGATCTCGACCCGGATGCTCTCGACGACGACTTTCCCCTTCGTCCCTGCCTCGGAGCCCTCTCCACCCTGGACGTAGCGCTTTTCGTCGGCGGCCGGCTCGAATTCGAGCCGCAGGCCGCCGTGAGCGCGCACCGCGGGCTCGTCGAGGATCGCCTGGATCGCCTCCCGCCGGTCGTCGGCGGGCCGGCCGAGCAGCACCCGCTCCCGTCGCGAGACCGCCGTAACGAGCGCCGGAACGTCGCGCAGCGCCTCGAGGCGGATGGGATCGGTCAGCGCCTCGACCGCCGCCTCCGCGATCGTGCGGTCCCGGGAGCGTCGCGCGAGATCGGTCAGGACCGCTTGGTCCCGGATCGACCGGATCGCGTCGAGTCGCGCCGCCGGCGACGCCGCCGTCCGCGCGATCGCGATGATCGACTTTTCGTCGAGGAGCAAGAGCGCGGACCGGCGCACGTCGGGGTCCTTGTCGGACGCGGCGACCGACGCGAGCGCGGTCGGATCGGTCAGACGCGACGTCGCGTCCCGCCGAACGACCCAGTCGGGGTGCGACTTCGCGATCGACGCGAGACGCGCGGGGTCGGAGAGGCGGTCGAGCGCGACCCGCCGGACGGCGGGCGATGGGTCCTTCCGGCAGATCGATTCGAGGAGGGAGGAGTCGTCGAGACGCGCGGCCGCGACGACGCGTACTTTCGCATCGGGATCGCGGAGGGCGAGCGCCCGGACCAGCTCGGGATCGCCCGACACGTTTCCAAGGGCGACGGCACGCACCTCCGCCGACGTGTCGGAGGCCGCGATCCGGCGCAGGACGGCCTGATCGGTCAGGCGGGCCGCCGCTTCGCGGCGCACCGACGGGTCGGCGTCCTTGGCGGCGATGCCGGCGAGCGCGCCTTGATCGTTCAGGCGAGCGGCCGCGCGTGCCCGCACCGCGGCATCGGGATCCGACGATGCGAGGCGGGCGAGGATCGCCGGGTCGGAGAGGACGTCGGCGGCCGCCCAGCGCACCTTGGCGTCGGGATCGTTCGCGAACGTGGCCGCATCGGAGAGTCTTCGCACCGCCGCCGCGCGCACGGCGCTCGTGTCCCCGCCCGCCGCGATCCCCGCGAGCGCTGCCTGGTCGGCGACGTGCGCGATCGCGGCGACACGGATCCTTTCATCGGGATCGCGCAGGAGCGCGCTCGCGTCGTCGAGGCGCTCGATCGCCGCGAGGCGGAGCTCCCGATCGGGGTCGCTCGCGGCGACCGACATCAGAAGAGCGCCGTCCTTGATCTTCGAGAGCGCCAGCGTCCGCACGTCGGGATCGTCGATCGCCCTCGCGACCTTGAGCAGCGCGTTCGGGTCGCGGATGAGCGGGATCGCGACCGCACGCATGTCGCCGCGCGGATCGTGGAGCGCCACGTCGATCAGCCGCTCCTCGCCGCGGACCGCCGAGAGCGCGCGGAAGCGCACCGCGCGGGACGGGTCCCTGAGCGCGATCCGGGTCAGCAGGTCCTGGTCGTCGAGCTTCCCGACCGCCTCCTCGCGGACGAACGCGTCCGGATCGTCGAGGGCCGCCTCGACGAGAACACGGCGGTCGGAGAGGCGTGCGATCGCGGCGCGCCTCACGACCCAGTTCTCGTCGTGGGCCAGCGCTTCGAGGATCGCGGGATCCTGGAGGCGGCCGATCGCCTCGACCTGCGCGCTCTCGCTCGACCGGTCGTTCGCCGCACGGACGAGCGCCGGGTCGTCGCCCGAGGGCAGAAGGAGAACTCCGGCGAGGATCGCCTCGATCGTCAGCACGCGCGGCGGAATCTACGACCGTTTCGGCGGTGCCGTGTGCTTCAAGAACGTCCCGTTCTGGAACTCGTCGAACGCCTGGCGCAACTCGTCCCTCGTGTTCATGACGATCGGGCCGTACCAGGCGACCGGCTCGCCGAGCGGCTTGCCCGACACGAGCAGGAACCGGATGCCCTTCTCGCCGGCCTGGACGGTGACCTCGTCCCCCGAGTCGAAGAGCACGAGCGAGCGGTTGTCGGCGTCGACCGGCGGCGTCGTATCGGCCCAGCCCACCGGCTCGGTCGGCACCGCGAGCGGCGACGAGGCGTTGCAGAAGCGCCCGGAACCGGCGAAGACGTAGGCGAACGCGTGGCGCGTGGTCGCGACCGGGAGGGTCTTCCGTTTCCCCGGCGGAACCGTGATGTCGAAGTAGTTGGGCTCCGCCGCGATCCCGTCGACCGGCCCTTTCGTCCCCCACAGCGTCCCGCAGATGATCCGCGCTTTCGTCCCGTCGTCGTCCGTGACATCGACGATGTCGGCCGACTTCACCTCCTGGTAGCGCGGCGAGGTCATCTTGAGCTGCGACGGGAGGTTCGCCCAGAGTTGGAACCCGTGCATGCGTCCGTGCTCGTCCCCTCGCGGCATCTCCTGGTGGATGATCCCGCTGCCTGCGGTCATCCACTGCACGTCGCCCGAGGCGATCGCCCCGCTGTTGCCGAGGCTGTCGGCGTGATCGACCTCTCCCGCGAGGACGTAGGTGATCGTCTCGATCCCACGGTGCGGATGCCAGGGAAATCCGGCCATGTAGGCGCTCGGGTCGTCGTTGCGGAAGTCGTCGAGGAGAAGGAACGGGTCGTAGTCCGACGTCGTCCCGAAGCCGAAGGCCCGGTTGAGGTGGACGCCGGCACCCTCCATCGTCGGTTTCGACTTCACGATGCGCCTGACCGGCCGGATGGACATCGTCGCCTCCCGCGGGGGCCATGAGCTTATTCCGTGCGAGGATCCTGCGCCATGACGTCCCGCGCGCGCGTCGCCCTCGCGGCCCTCCTCTGCGCCTATGCGGCGTGGGGCTCGCGACTCTGGCGGGAGGCGGATGACGCCTGGGAGCGGCGGGACTCGGACTACGCCTCGCTCCGCACCCTCCTCGCGTTCGACCGGGTTCCGATTCTCGACATCGAGCGGAGCCTCGACGCCGCGCTGCCGGAGGAGACGCCGGTCGCGCTCGCTCCCTCCCTCGAGAAGAACGGTGCCCTGGTCCAGCGCCTGACGGAAGGGCTCTATCCCCGGCGCATCGATCGAACGGCGGCCGACGTGCTGGCGCTCGGGCCGAACGGCGAGGTCGTGAGCCCGCGCCCGAAGGGCAAGCCGCTGCCGGTGCGTGATGCCTATTCGTTCGCGCTCGGCCTCCCGGGGCTTCTCGTCGCGGCGGGGGCGGTCTTCGGCTTCGGGCTCCTCTTGACGTCGCTCGTCCCGGCGCTCATGCGCCCGGAACGCCCGGCGCTCGCGTGGCCGGTCGCCTGGCTCGCGGGATGCGCCGCCGTCGGCGCGCTCGTCCACGTCGCGACCTGGACCCAGATCGGCGTCCCATGGTGGGCCTGGCGATTCGCAGGATGGGCCGCTTTGACGATCGTCGCGCTCCGGCGCCGGTTGCCCGCGGCCTCGCGGCCGAGCCCCGAGGCGCTGGTGCCGGCGGCGCTCGTCGCGCTGCTGCTCGTCCAGATGGCGGTGTTGCCGGTCACCGGTTGGGACGGGCGATCGATCTGGCTCTTCCACGCGAAGCAGATCTTCTTCCACGGCAAGCTGGCGCTCGCCGACCTGCGCCTCGGCGACTCCGAGTGGTCGCACCCGGTCTACCCCGCCCTCGTCCCCGCGGTCATGGCGCTCTTCGCCGGGGCGAGCCGCGTCTTCGACGAGCGCGACGCCGCGCTCGCGGTCGCTTTGATCTGGAGCGGCGCCCTCGCCGCGCTCTGGGTCCTGGCGCGGGGCGCGATGGGCCGCTGGACCGGCGCGCTCGTCACGCTGACCGCGTTCTTCGCCCTGGCGGGACTGACGACCGATCTCTACATGGACGGGATCGTCGCGGTCCTCCTCGCGGTGACGATCCTCGCTTTCGCCGACGACGCACTCGTGCCCGTCGGCATCCTCGCCGCGGCGGCCGTCTCCCTCGTCAAGGTCGAAGGCGCCGCGGCGGCCGTCGTTCTCGCGATGACGGTGAGAAGACCGAAACCGATCCTCTTCGTTCCGGCGCTCTTGCCTCTCCTCCACGCCGTGTGGCTCCGGATGAACGGCGTCACGGAGTTCCAGGCGAGGATCGACCCCTCCGCGATCCCGTCGAAGCTCCCGGTGGTCGCGGCCGGCATCGCTTCCGTCCTCGCGCGAGGAGCGCAGGGTCAACAGCACGAGACGCAGCTCCTCCTCCGCATCGGCCTCGTCGGGCTCGCCGCCGGCGCTGCGCTCGCGGCCATGAGGATCGGTTCGTCGCTGAGGGTGCGGGTGGCGCTCGCAGGGGCCGCGCTCGTCGCGATGGCGATCGTTCTCGGCGCCGCGATGCCCCAGGACGCGCCGTGGGTCGTCACGTGGACGCTCGACCGCCTCTTGCTGCATCCTGCCCTCGCCTTCGCGATGCTGCCGTTCGTATGACGAAGAAGACGCAGTCCAACGTGGCGCTCCTGACGGCGCTCCTCGTCGTCGCGACGCTCGCGGTTTACGCGCAGACCGCCGGGGCGTCGTTCATCACCGCGGACGACGGCGTCTACGTCACGGCGAACCCGACCGTGCAGGCGGGACTGACCGGCCCGGGGCTGAAGTGGGCGTTCGGCTTCCGCGACGCCAACTGGATCCCGCTCACCTGGCTCTCGCTCATGCTCGACGCGACCCTCGGTGGGACCGGCCCGCGCCTCTTCCACCTGACGAACGTCCTGCTCCACCTGGCGAGTACACTGCTCCTCTTCCTGGCCCTCACGAGGATGACCGGACGCACCGGGCGCTCGTGGTGCGTGGCGCTGCTCTTCGCGGTGCACCCGCTCCACGTCGAGTCGGTCGCCTGGGTCGCCGAACGCAAGGACACGCTCTCCGGGCTCTTCTTCATGCTCGGCCTCGTCGCGTGGTCGGCGTACGTGCGGCGGCCGCGCGCCGGCCGCTACGCGCTCGCCGCGCTCGCCCTGGCCCTCGGCCTGATGGCGAAGCCGATGCTCGTCACTTTTCCGCTCGTGCTCCTCCTCCTCGACCTCTGGCCGCTGGCCCGTCCGCTCGCTCCGAAGCGGCTGCTCCTCGAAAAGCTCCCGCTCTTCGGGCTCGCGGCGATCTCGGGCGCCCTCACCGTCGCCGCGCAGAGCGGCGGGGGCACGGTGTCGGGGCTCGAAGCGATCCCGCTCTCCGAGCGCGCCGGAAACGCCGTCGTTTCCTATGCGGCCTATCTCGTGAAGGCCGTCGTTCCCACCGGCCTCGCCTTCTTCTACCCGCACCCGGGCGGCCGACTGCCGGCCTGGGAGGTCCTCGGGAGCGCCGCGCTCCTCGCCGCGATCACGATCGTCGCCTTCCGGTCGATCCGCACGCGGCCGTATCTCGCGATCGGCTGGGCCTGGTACGCGATCATGCTCGTCCCGGTCATCGGCATCGTGCAGGTCGGCATCCAGGCGCGCGCCGACCGGTACACCTACCTGCCGCTGATCGGAATCTTTCTTGCCGCGACGTGGGCGTTCGCGGAGCTGGCGGAGGGCCGGCTCGGCTTGCAACGCGCCGCTGCGGCCGCCGCCGGCCTCGCCCTGACGGCGGCAGCCTACGTCGAAGCCGGATACTGGCACGACAGCGTGACGCTTTATCGGCGGGCGCTCGCGGTGACGCAGGACAACGTGGTGGCGCACAACGATCTCGGCCTCGCCCTCCTCCAGCAGAACGACCTCGAGGGAGCGATCCGCGAGAGCCGCGAGGCGATCCGCCTCGACCCCGGGCACCCCGAGCCCGCGAACACCCTCGCGACCGCGCTCACGCGCCTCGGCCGGCCGCAGGAAGCGATCGCCGCCTACCGTACCGCCCTCGCGCACCGCCCGAGCGACGCGGTGCTCCACGGGAACCTCGGGACCGTGCTCGCCGAGACCGGCGATCTCGACGGCGCGCGCACGGAGTTTCAGACGGCGCTCCGCATCGCCCCCGACTCCTCCGACGCCCACTACAATGTCGGCATCCTGCTCGCCCGTGAAGGACGCTACGACGAAGCGATCGCCGAGCTCGTCATCGCTCAGCGCCTGAGCCCGTTCGATCCGGAGATCCGCCAGAGCCTGGACGCCGCCCGCGCCGCGTCGAGGAAGTGAGGAACACGATGCCCGTCGCGCTTCAGACCACGCTCCTGCTCATCGTCTCGAACGTCTTCATGACCTTCGCGTGGTACGCGCACCTGAAGTCGCTCAGCTCGAGGCCCTGGTACGTCGCCGCGCTCGTGAGCTGGGGCGTCGCGCTCTTCGAGTATCTCTTCCAGGTCCCGGCGAACCGGATCGGCCACGCGACGATGACGGTGCCGCAGCTCAAGATCCTTCAAGAGGTCATCACGCTCTCGGTCTTCGTGCCGTTCTCGCTCGTCTACCTGCGGGAGCCGATCAAGCTGGACTATCTGTGGGCGGGGCTTTGTCTCTGCGGCGCCGCCTACTTCATGTTTCGCGGCTGATATTCGGCGCGGAGCGACGCGATCGTCGCCGTGTCCGCCGGGTCGAAGACGGGCTCGAGATCGTATTGCTCGAAGAAGAGGCTGGCGGCGAGGCCCTCGGGTAGGCCGAGCATCCGGCGCAGCTTGCGATCCTCCGGGACGAAGCCGCGGCGGAGGAGCGAGCGCACGCTGCCGGCGATCGTCCCGCGGAAGCCGCAGACGTACGCGACCGCGGTGTCGGGCGCGAGCGGACCGAGGCCGAGGTCGCCGTCGAGGAGCGTTTCCACGCGGCCGTTGCGGCCGGTCCACTCGGGATGCGCGTGCGGACGGCTCACCGTCGGGACGTAGCGCAGGCCGTGCTCCCGCGCGGCGCTTTCCAGCTCGTCACGGTACGCCAGCTCCTCGGGATGGCTGACGCCGTGGAGCACCGTCGTCCGCGCGAGCGCGGCCGCGTCGCCTTCGCGCACCGCGGCACGCACCATGCTGAGGAACGGCGCGAGCCCCGTGCCGGCGGCGATCAGGATCCGCCGGCGCACATCGCCGGCCGGAAGCGTGCGCGCGAGCGTGAAGCGGCCGACGATCTTCTCGCCCGCGTGCAGGCGCTCGCCCACGGGGAGCTCGAAGAGCCGGTGCGTGAGCGGGGTCTCCGTCTCGGGGTTCCGCGCGTAGCGGATGTAGAACTCGAGCCAGCGACGCTCGTCCGGCGACGACGCGATCGAGTAGGCGCGCTGGAGGTCGCCGATCCCGAGCGTCACGTATTGACCCGGCACGAACCAGCGTCCGTCCGGCGGCGCGGCATCGGGCGCGATGCGGAAGATCGCGAGCGCTGGTGCGACGTCGATCCGCTCCACGAGGCGCGCGTTCTCGGCCAGCTCCTGGGACATCCTGCCGCAAGGGTACGTCAAGAAGCGCTCGCTACCGGTAGAACACGGCGATGCGGGAATTCTGGACTGCCGACAGAGACTTCCATCGGTTCCCGGGAATCGCCGTGAGAAATCCGTTCCTCGAGCGCGACGCGCACGAGACACGCGCCCGCTACTCGATCAGGGGGAGGGAGCGGCGTTCGCGCGCTCCACGACTCCGGTCGTGAAGCCTTTCGTGCCTCAGGGATTGCAGCCGCCGGAACCCGCCACGCGCTCCCGGTTGCCGCTGCCGAGCCCGTAGGACCCGGCAACGGGGGGATTGCCCACGGTGCCGCGGTACACGTAGAAGAACGCCTGCCCTGGAGCGGGGTCGACGCCGTCCTCGTACCCCGCCGTATCGGTGTCCCCCGAGTCGTTCTCGAGACACGTGACCGTTCCGAGATCGACGGTCGTGCCATTGAAGCCGAGATTCGCCACGTTGCCACGGATCACGTCGTACTTGATCGATTGGGGGTCGGGATCCCACGACAGGAGCGTCGGCGACGCCTTCCTCACGGTGAACTTCGGCTTCGCGGATTGGTCGGCGACGTAGAGCGACGCGCTGTGAGGGCTCAGCCCGATAAGGTCCCAACCGGTGATCGCGGTCTTCGTCCCGGTGCTGTCGAAACCGAAGGACTCGACGCCAGAATCACCGAAATCGACCCAGTCCGCCGTCGGCGCGAGAGCACTTCCGGGCCCTTGCACGCGCTCGATCGCGCCGCCGCTGACGGCGACGCGGATCAAGCCCGAGCAGGTCACGGTGTAGACCCACGCGCCGTTCCGCGTGATCCGCGGCATCGATGCATCGCACGCCTCATGCGTCAACTGCCGTGTCGTCGCGGTGTTCGTGTCGCGCAGGAAGACTTGAAAGACGTGCCCGGGATTCTCCCCCACGATGTCGGCGTTCGACTCCCACACGATCTTGGAGCCGTCGCCGTTGACATCGGGCCAGAGCGCGTCGTAGCTGGAGTCGCTCGTGAGCCGCTGCCGGCTCGTGCCGTCGAGCGTGATCCGGACGATCTGGCTGCGGAGGGAAGGATTGAGCCCGTCGTCGTTGCTGGAGCTCTGGTAGACGATCCACGTCGGCGACGTCGTCGCGCTGAGCCTCGCCCTGTGGTAGATCCCGGAATGTTCGGCCGTGACCGCGGCCAGACCCGTGGCGTCCGGCTTGATCTTCAGGAGCTCCTCAGTGCTGCTGCTCTCGAAGACGATCCACTGTCCGTCGAACCGGAATTGCGGGTCGAACGACCGAGTCCCGCTCGTGCAGTCGAACGTGAGCTGGACGGGCGAGCCGCTGGGGTTCATGCGGTAGAGCGACGGCGTGTGGCACGTGTTGGTGCCCACGAGATCGTCCTGGGTCACGAAGGCCAGCGAACCGGCGTCCGACACCGAGTAGCTGTCGTACCACGAGGACAACGCGGTCACCTGCGTCAATCCGGTGCCGTTCGCCTGAATCGTGAAGATTTGAAGGGCGTTTTGCGGATTGGCGCCCGTCAAATTGCCGGAGCACCCGAAGAACATCCGCGTCGCGTTCGCGAGCATCGTGACCTGGTCGGCGCCGCCGTAGACGGACAGGCTCGTCAGATCCCGCTCGTCCCCGCCTGCGCCGTTGAACGTGACGAGATTCCCCTTGCCCCCGCCTTGAACGTCGAACGAGATCGTCACGAGACGGCTCCCATCGCCGGACAGCGCCGTCATGAGGAAGTATTTCGACGCGTTGGGGGTGAGGACCTGCGTATCGCTCGTTCCGTCGGTATTGATCTTGTGGATGTCGGTGTAGCCATAGAAGACCGTCGAGCCGTCGTCGGTCATGCCGTCGAGCTGGGCCGCCGGTAAGGTCACCACGCCGGTGCCATCCCAGTTCATGACGCTCGCGTTCATCGCGAGCTTCGCTCCGTTCCCCGAAAGAGAGATGAAGGACACCCCTGCCAGCCGCTGTTGCCGGTTCGATCCGTCGGCTTCGATCGTGATCGCCCACGGTACCCCGCTCACGGGCTCGACGAACGCGATCCTCTGGCCGTCGTCGCTGATCGCCATCATGGGATCGGGAACGACTTGCCCCGCGTTCCTGTACGCCCTCCCGAGCTGCACGAGCCCGGTCCCGTCGCGGTTCACGACGAAGATCATTTCGACGCGCTGCGGATTCGTCCCCAGAGGATCGGTATCGGCCGAGAAGAGGATGCGGTTTCCGGACCCTGAGATCCTCGCGCTGGTCACACCCTTGCCCACGAACGAGGCGTCGCTCGTGACCTGAGAAAGGCCGGTCCCGTCGGGGTGCATGACGAAGAGCTCGGCGCTCCTGTCGTTGTTGACGCCGGTGAGGTTGCCCTGCGAGACGAAGGCGATCCACTGACCGTCGTCGGTGACCGACACCGTTCGCACCCCGGCTGCGAAGCTCGTGACCTGCGTCCCGGCACCCGTAACGGGGTCGAAGCGGAAGATCTGCGGCAGGTACGCCGGGTTCGTTCCAAGCTGATTGGACGTGGTGACCACGTACACGGCGCTGCCCTTTCCGTCGACCGCCGAGTGGAAGAGCCACTCATCGGGGAGATCCTTGAGCTGCGAGAGGACTTGTGCGCGTGCGCACGTCCCGACGAACATCGCGAGCATCACGCCGCGGAGAATGCAGCGGGGTTTCACGGCACTGGCCCCCCCAAAATCCGGCCCGGTTTGACCGAAGCGTACGCTCGGATACTGCGAACGACAATCCCGAACTCGCGCGATTTCAGCTCAGGATCAGGTCGACGGACGCCGTCCTCCGCAGCACGCGCACGACAACCTCGCCGTCGTGGTGGTCGAGGAAGAGGTCGAGCTCGCCTTCGCCGACGCGGAGGTTTCGAATCGTCAGCGCGTGCAAGAAGCTCGGCATGCGCGGCTTCGCGAGACGGATCTGGCGAGATTCGGCGTTGATGCTCAATCCGAGCATGCCGTGGAGGAGGAGGAAGACACTCCCGGCGGCCCAAGCCTGCGGCGAGCACGCGACGGGGTAGAGGGTCGGCGCCTCCCCCGGCTGGCGCGGGAAGCCGCACATCAGCTCGGGAAGGCGGGAGACGTCGATAGCGCGGCTCGCCTCGAAGAGCGCGGTCAGGATGCGCTCACAGCCGAGCGTCTCGCCGTACCGCGCGAGTCCGATCCCGATGAGGGCGTTGTCGTGAGGCCACACGGAGCCGTTGTGGTAGGCCATCGGGTTGTAGCGCGGCGCCGAACGCGCGAGCGTCGACACGCCCCAGCCGGAGAAGTGATCGGCCGAGAGGAGCGTCTGGCTGAGAATCGAGGCGTGCTCGGGGGCGGCGATCCCGGTGAAGAGCGTGTGGCCGGCGTTCGAGCTGCGGACGCGGCAAGGTCGCTTGTCGCCGTCGAGCGCCAAGGCGTACGTTCCGAGGTCCTCCAGCCAGTACGTCTCCTGGAAGGCTCGCTTGAGCTTCTCCGCGTCGCGGGCGAGCTTCTCCGCGACGTTCGTATGACCGAGCCGCCTCGCGATCGGAGCGATCCACGCGCGGGCGGCGTAGGCGTACGCCTGGACCTCGCAGAGGGCGATCGGCCCTTCCGCGAGCGTGCCGTCCTCGTGCATGATCGAGTCTCGCGAGTCCTTCCATCCTTGGTTGTCGAGGCCGTGCGGCCCCCGCTTCCGGTACTCGATGAACCCGTCGCCGTCGAGATCGCCGGGGCCCTCCATCCACTCGATGGCGAGCTCGAGGGCCGGCCACAGATCGCGCATGAGGTCGAGGTCGTTCGTGCGCTCGTGGTAGGCGGCAGCGAGTAGAACGAAGAGCGGCGTCGAGTCGACGCTTCCGTAGTAGCGGCCGAACGGGACCTCGCCGAGGTTCGGCATCTCGCCGGCGCGCATCTCGTGCAGGATCTTCCCCGGCTCGGCGTCGCGATCAGGATCGTCGTGCAGCGCCTGATGCGCGGCGAGGAAGCGGAGGACGCCGCGCGCCATCTCGGGTGCCAGCCACAGGACTTCGTAAGCGGTGATGAGCGCGTCGCGCCCGAACGGCGTGCAAAACCACGGGACGCCGGCGTACGGGAATGGCCCGTACTGCGTGACGGCGGTGAGCATGGCGAGATCGGAGCGCGACCTCCGGATCCACGCGTCGAAGGCCGCCTGCGATGCGGCAATCTCGGTGCGCCAGCGGCCGGAGGGGGCGGAGGACGGCTTGCGGAAGTGCCTGTGCTCGTGCTCCTCGATCTCGCAGTCGATCGTGAACGAGAGCGAAAGTTCGACGTCGCGCGGTAGCGTGAGGTCGTAGGCGATCGAGGTCTCGTCGGCGCGCTTCGGCTCCGTGTGGCAGACGATGCGTGTGACCCGCAGGATGCCGTCGAGCCCGTAGTAGCGCAGGCGGACCTCGTCCGTCCCGACGTCAACCGGGAGGAGCGTGCCGCGCTTTTCTCGTACTGCGCCTCTCACCTCGAAGAGGTCGACGAAGTCCGACGCGAAGCGCAGCTCGAACGGCACGACGATCGTCTCGGCGCCGTAGTTCCGGAAGGTGCAGTCGACGTGGCAGCGGCCCTCCTCGAGGCGCACGCGCCGCACGAGGTGCACGGAATGCCGCGGCATCGACCAGGCTCCCTGGTCGCGGATGTCCGGGTTCGTCAGGTGGACGATGAGCGTCCCGTCCTCTTCGTGAACGCTCGCGGACAGGAGCGCCGGACGGTGCTGCCACATCATGATCTGGAGGCGCGAGAGGAAACGCGTGCCCGCGTGGAACAGGCCATGCCGTCCGTAATGCGGCGGCAGGATGTCGCCGAGCCGGTCGAACAACGCGAAGGTGTCGCCGCGGACGGTGACGAGCGTGCGCTCGTCCATCGTGCCGCCCTCGACCTGGATTTCGTACCCCTCCGGCACGTCGATCACGACACCGCCTTTTGCGCCATCACCGACTCGAACACGGCGACGTAGTCCTTCGCCATGCGCGGGGCGGTGAATCGCCGCTCGAAGCTCTCGCGGCACGCGTCGCGCGAGATCCGGTCGAGGCGCGCCACCGCCCGCGCGGCGGCACCGATGTCGTCGACGAGGAAGCCGGTCACGCCGTGCTCGAGGACCTCCGACACCGACCCGTGCTGCCACGCGATCACCGGCGTGCCACAGGCGAGCGCCTCGATCATCGTGAGGCCGAACGGCTCGGGCCAGTCTATCGGGAACAGCATGGCGAGGGCGTTCCCGAGGAACTCGTCCTTGGCGGAGTCGTTGATCTCGCCGAGCCAGGTCACGAGCGGGTGCGAGAGCAGCGGCTCGATCGTCTCGTGAAAGTACTGCTTGTCGGCAGGGTCGACCTTGGCCGCGATGCGCAGCGGCCTCTGGCTCCGGATCGCGATCTCGATCGCGCGATCGACGCGCTTCTCCGGCGAGACGCGGCCGACGAACGCGAGATATCCCAGGTGCCGGGAGTGATGGCGGTAGAGATCGGACGGCAGCCCGTGGTGCACCGTCGCCGCCCAGCGGGCGCCCTGCAGCGGCTCGCGCTGGCTGTCGGAGATCGAGACGACCCACTGCTCCCCGTACTCGTCGTAGAGGGGAACGAGGTCTTCGAGGTCGAGACGGCCGTGGAGCGTGCTGACGACGGGAACCGGCGACCGCCGCGCGAACGGGAGAGCCACCGCGTCGATGTGCGAGTGGATGACGTCGAAGTCCCGGTCGTGCCCGAAGACCTCCTCGAGCATGAGCATGTGCGGGAGCAGCGGATCCCCGCGGTAGCTCGCGCGCCGGAGCGCCTCGTGCGCGCCCGGCACGAGCCGTGCTGCGGTCTTGGAGTCGCCGCTCGCGAATAGCGTGACGTCGTGGCCCTGCGCCACGAGCTCTTCGGTCAGGTAGGAGACGACCCGCTCGGTGCCGCCGTAACCGTGAGGAGGCACGCTCTCGTAGAGCGGGGCGATCTGCGCGATCTTCATGTCAGTCCCGCGAGCCCGGCGCCGATGACGATCGTGTCCACGTAACAACCCTCGGGTTTTTCCCTGATCGGCTGTAACGCCTGAGACGTTCCAGTAAAACGCTGTGACGCCATTCGCGCCAGCGCGCCTGCGGAACTAGGCTCCTCGGTATGAAGTCGGTGCGGGCGACGACGCCCTAGGCGATCCCTGCTACTCTCGAGGGTCGGACTGCGGCAAGAACCTATCCGGCCTTGGAGCGTATTAGGGACATGCTTCGTATCGCAGGGCTGAACAAGTCCTACGGGTCGGGGAGGAACCGTCTCCACGTCCTGAAATCGGTCGATCTCTCCATCGAAGCGAACGAGATGGTCGCCGTCATGGGGTCGTCGGGCTCGGGGAAGTCGACCCTCATGAACGTCATCGGCCTCCTCGATTCTTATGATTCAGGCACCTATCACCTCGACGGCCAGCTCATGAAGGACCTCTCGGAGACGCGCGCCGCGGTCTACCGGCGGAAGCTCATCGGCTTCGTCTTCCAGTCGTTCAACTTGATCCCGTTCAAGACCGCCGCCGAGAACGTCGCCCTGCCGCTTTACTACCAGGGCGTCGGGAGGAAGAAGCGCCTCGCGATCGCGACGCAGTACCTCGAGCGCGTCGGCCTCGGCGCGCGCGCCGAGCACCGGCCCAGCGAGATGTCGGGGGGCGAGCAGCAGCGGGTGGCGATCTCGCGTGCGCTCGTCGCGAAGCCGAAGATCCTGCTGGCCGACGAGCCGACCGGCGCCTTGGACTCGGCGACGTCGCTCGACATCATGCGCCTCCTCCAGGAGGTCAACGCGGGAGGCGTGACGACGATCGTGGTCACGCACGAGCACGACGTCGCGGCGATGACGCAGCGCGTCATCCGCCTCAAGGACGGTCGCGTCGAGGACACGAAGTCCGAGCTGGCCGCGCATGCTTGATCTCGATACCTGGCAGGAGATCTGGGGCACGATCAAGGCGAACAAGCTGCGGTCGTTCCTGACCGCATTCTCGGTCGCCTGGGGGATCTTCATGCTCATCGTGCTCCTGGGCTCGGGCCAGGGGCTCGCGCACGGGATCGAGTACCAGTTCCGGGACGACGCGATCAACAGCATCTGGGTCTTCCCGGGGCAGACGAGCGTCCCCTTCAAGGGATTGGCGCCCGGGCGCCGCGTCCAGCTCACCAACGAGGACCGGAACGAGCTGAAGTCGACGGAGGGGGTCGTCGACCACATCACGTCGCGCTTCTACATCAACGGCAGCGTCCGTGTCCGCTACAAAGACGAGACGACGACCTTCGACTGTCGCTGCGTCCATCCCGACCACCTCTACCTCGAGAACACGATCATGGTCGAGGGGCGCTTCATCAACGAGCTGGACCTGGCCGAGCACCGCAAGGTGTGCGTCATCGGCGTCCGCGTGCGGGACGCCCTCTTCAAGAAGGAGCCGCCGCTCGACAAGAACGTCGAGATCAACGGGATCGCCTTCCGCGTCGTCGGCCTCTTCGACGACGTCGGGGGCGAGAACGAGCAGGAGAAGATCTACCTGCCGATCACGACGGCGCAGCGTGCCTTCGGCGGCGCGAACCGCGTCGCGATGATCATGATGACCACGGGCGACGCGCCGCTTGCCGATACGGAGACCGCCGCGAAAGACGTCAAGCGGCGGATCGCCGGCCGGCACAGCTTCTCGGTCGACGACCCGCGCGCCCTCTTCGTCAACAACAACAACGAGGAGTTCCAGCGCTACACCAACCTCATGGCGGGGATCCGCCTGTTCGTGTGGATCATCGGGATCGGGACGATCCTCGCCGGCGTCGTCGGCGTCAGCAACATCATGATGATCACCGTACGCGAGCGGACGCGCGAGATCGGGGTGAGGAAGGCGCTCGGCGCGACGCCGTTCTCGGTTGTCAGCCTCGTGCTCCAGGAGTCGATCCTCATCACCGCGACCGCCGGTTACTTCGGGCTCGTCCTCGGGATCGCGGCCCTCGAGCTGGCGGGGACGAAGCTCCCGGGCAGCGACTACTTCCGGAACCCCGAGGTCGATCTCACGGTGGCGATCGAGGCGACGCTTCTCCTCATCGTCGCCGGCCTCGCCGCCGGCTTCGTCCCGGCGCGGCGGGCGGCGATGGTCCGCCCCGTCGACGCGTTGAGGAACGAATGAGCTTCTTCGACGGCGACCACTGGCGCGAGATCTACGAGGCGCTCCGCGGGAACAAGATGCGCACGTTCCTCACGGCGTTCGGCGTCTTCTGGGGCATCTTCATGCTCATGGTCATGCTCGCCTCGGGGAACGGCCTGTGGAACGGCGTCTCCGCGGGGTTCTCGGAGGAGGCGACGAACAGCGTCTTCCTCTGGACGCAGCGGACGACGAAGCCGTACCGCGGGATGGCGAGCGGCCGGCCGATCCAGTTCGACCTCGGCGATTACGCGGCGGTCAAGGGGCAGATCCGCGAGGCCGAGGCGGTCTGTCCCAGAAACCAGCTCGGCGGCTTCCGCGGCGGGAACAACGTCACGCGCGGCACGAAGGCCGGCGCCTTCTCCGTGATGGGAGACGTCCCCGAGATCGCGCGCGTCCAGGCGATCCACATCACCGGCGGGCGCTTCCTGAATCAGCTCGATCTCGACGAGCGCCGCAAGGTCGCCGTCATCGGCACGCGGGTCAAGGAGGTCCTCTTCGGCAAGAACGAAGACCCGCTCGGCGAGATGCTCAAGATCAACGGCGTGACCTTCCGCGTCATCGGCACGTTCAAGCCGACGCGCGCCGACAACGGCGATCGCGACGAGCAGTCGCAGACGATCTTCGTCCCCTTCTCCGTCTTCCAGTCGGCGTTCAACTTCGGCGACCGGGTCGGTTGGTTCGCGCTCGTGTCGGCGCCGGGCGTTCCGGCGAGCGTCGTCGAGACGAAGACGCTCGCGCTCTTGAAGGACCGGCACCGCATCGCACCCGACGATCCGAGGGCTCTCGGCCACTACAACTCCGAGGTCGAGTTCAACAAGGTCTCGGGGCTCTTCGTCGGGATCCGGACCCTCGTGTGGATCGTCGGGATCGGCACGCTCTCGGCCGGCGTCATCGGCGTCAGCAACATCATGCTCGTCATCGTGCGCGAGCGGACGAACGAGATCGGAATCCGGCGCGCGGTCGGCGCGACCCCGTGGACGATCAGCCTCCAGATCGTCATGGAGTCGCTCATCCTCACCGGCTTCGCGGGCTACCTCGGGCTCGTCGCCGGTGTCGCGGTCGTCGAGGGGATCGGCTCGCTCATCGCGGCGAATCCGGGCCAGTTCTTCCGCAACCCCGACGTTCCGTTCGAGAGCGCCGTCTTCACACTGGGTGTCCTCGTCGTCTCGGGGGTCCTCGCCGGCCTCATCCCCGCGCGCCGCGCGATGAAGATCAGCACCGTGGAGGCCTTGAGAGGGGTATGAAGAAGATCCTGACCGCATTCCTCGCCGTCGTCATCGTCACGCTCTTCGGCGGCACGCTGTATTACCTCTGGCACAAGGCACGGAAGGTCGAGGTCGTCTACGACACCGAGTCGCCGCAAGTGGCCGACATCGTCAAGAAGACGGTCGCGACCGGCTCCGTGATCCCGCGCAAGGAGGTCGCGGTCAAGCCGCAGGTCTCCGGCATCATCGAGACGATCCGCGTCGAGCCGGGGCAGCAGGTCAAGCGCGGCGATCTCTTGGCGACGATCCGCGTCGTCCCGAACACCGCCGCCCTCGCCGCGGCCGAGAGCCGCGTCCACCAGGCCGAACTCAGGTCCGACGACGCGGCGCGCGAGTACGCCCGCCTCGACAAGCTCGCGAAGGACGGCATCGTCTCGGACAAGGACTATCGCGCAGCCACGCTCGCGCGCGACACCGCCGTCGAGGAGCTGGCCGCTGCGAAGGACAGCCTCGAGGTCGTGAAGCGCGGGGTCGCCGCACGCGCCGGCAACGTCTCGAACACGAACGTCGTCGCGACGATCGACGGTACCGTCCTCGACGTCCCGGTCAAGGAGGGCGGCTCGGTCATCGAGACGAACACCTTCAACGACGGGACGACGATCGCGACCCTCGCCGACATGTCGGAGCTCATCTTCGAGGGGAAGGTCGACGAGAGCGAGGTCGGCAAACTCCGGCCCGGCATGGCGATCGTGCTCACGATCGGCGCCCTCGAGCCCCGCAAGTTCGACGCGACGCTCGAGTACATCGCCCCGAAGGGGGTCGACGAGAACGGCGCAATCCAGTTCAAGATTCGCGCGGCGGTCAGGCAGACCGCGGACGCCGTGATCCGCGCCAACTACTCCGCGAACGCCGACATCGTTCTCGACCGCCGCGACAAGGTGCTCGCGGTCAAGGAGAGCCTTCTCCAGTTCGACAAGGACCAGCCCTACGTCGAGGTCGAGACCGGCCCGCAGAAGTTCGAGCGCCGCAAGCTGAAGACCGGCCTCAGCGACGGCGTCACGATCGAGGTGCTCGAGGGCTTGACCAAGGACGACAAGCTCAAGGCGGGCGTCCATCAGGCGAGCCCGGGGGCTGCGAACTCCTAACAGGTTCACTCTTCCCGTATACTTCGCGGCCCCATGCTGAAGAAGTCGCCGTTCCACGAGCGGACCGCGCCCCTCGTTCGCGCCCAGACGTGGCGCCGCTGGGCCGGCTATCAGATGGCGAGTGCGTACGATCCGCACCCGGATCGCGAGTACGCGGCCGTCCGCAACGCGGCGGCGCTCTTCGACGTGTCGCCGCTCCACAAGTACGTGATCGGCGGCAAGGACGCGGCGCGCCTCTTGGACCGCCTGATCACGCGCGACGTCACCAAGCTGAAGACCGGCCAGGTCTACTACACGCCGTGGTGCGACGCGGCCGGCAAGGTCGTCGACGACGGGACGCTGTCGCGGCTCACGGCGTCGACCTACCGGCTCACGAGCGCCGACTCTTCGGTGCGCTGGCTGACCATGAATGCGGTCGGGATGGACGTCAGCCTCGAGGACACCACGGAGACGACGGCGACCCTGGCGCTCCAGGGACCTCTCTCCCGGGCGATCCTGTCCCAGCTCTCCCCCGACGTCGCCAGCCTCAAGTACTTCCGCCTCGTGTCGACGACGGTCGCGGGGACCCCGGTCACGATCTCGCGCACCGGGTACACCGGCGACCTCGGCTACGAGATCTGGGTCGATGCGAAGAGCGCGATCCCGCTCTGGGACGCCCTCATTGAAGCCGGGACGCCGTACGGGATCGTGCCCGCCGGCATCTGGGCGCTCGACATCGCGCGGATCGAGGCCGGGCTCATCATGCTCGACGTCGATTACTTCTCGTCCCACCACGCGCTCATCGAGTCGCGGAAATCGTCGCCGTTCGAGATCAACCTCGGGTGGGCGGTCTCCGCCGCGAAGGGGCCGTACAACGGCCGCCGGGCGCTCGCGGCCGAGCGCGCGCGCGGCGCCGCGTGGGGGTTCGTCGGGCTCGAGATCGATTGGCCGTCGTTCGAGAAGCTCTTTCACGCGCAACACCTGCCGCCGCAGATCTCGAACGTCGCGTGGCGCGTTTCCGTTCCCGTCTATGCCGGCGGGACCCAGGCGGGGTACGCGACGAGCGGCTGCTGGTCGCCGATCCTCAAGAAGCCGCTCGCGCTCGCCCACCTCGAGAAGCCGCATTTCGCTCCGGGCACCAGGGTCGAGATCGAGGTGACGGTCGAACACGTGAGGAAGCGCGCGCAGGCGACCGTCCGCGCGCTCCCGTTCTTCGACCCTGAAAGGAAGAAGGCGTGAGCGGCGAGCGCTGGGATGCCGTCGTCATCGGAGGCGGGCACAACGGGCTCGTCACCGCGGCCTATCTCGCGCGCGCGGGGCGGAAGACGCTCGTCCTCGAGAAGCGGCCGCTCGTCGGCGGCGCGGCGGTCACGGAAGAGGTCTTCCCCGGGTTCAAGTTCTCCGTCTTCTCGTACGTCGTCAGCCTGCTGCGGCCCGAGATCATCCGCGAGCTGGACCTTCCGAGCCACGGCCTCCAGATCCTGCCGCTCGAGAGCACGGTCACGCCGCTCGACAACGGCGACTACCTCGCCGGATGGGCCGACCCCGACGAGACGCGGGAGGAGCTCCGGCGTCACTCGCCGAAGGACGCCGACGCGGCCGCGATCTTCGGCCATCTCATGCACCACATGGCGATGGCGGTGAAGCCGATCCTCGGCATGATCCCGCCGGACCCCACGTCGCTGTCGCCGCGCGACCTCATGGGCCTCCTGAAGCTCGGGCGCCACTTCAACGATCTCGGCCGCGAGAAGTTCCACGCGCTCCACAAGCTCATGACGATGTCGAGCGCCGACTACCTCGACGAGTGGTTCGAGTTCGACGCGCTGAAGGCGACGAAGTCGGCCAGCGGCATCATCGGCACGTTCCTCGGGCCGAGGTCGCCGGGCTCCGCGTACGTTCTCCTCCACCACTACATGGGCGAGATCGACGGCGCCTTCCGCGCGTGGGGGTTCCAGAAGGGCGGCACCGGGGCGATCAGCGAGTCGATCGCATCGGCGGCGAAGTCGTTCGGCGCGACGATTCGCACCGATGCCGCCGTGAAGGAGGTCATCGTCGTCAGCGGCCGCGCGACGGGCGTCGCCCTCGAGTCCGGCGAGGAGATCCCCGCGAAGCTCGTCGTCTCGGGGCTCGATCCGCGCCTCACCTTCACGAAGCTCGTCGATCCGCGCGGCCTCCCCGAAGATCTCGTCGACGGGATCCGGCGCTACAAGTTCCGCGGCTCGTCGGGGAAGGTCAACCTCGCGCTCTCCGGTCTCCCGAGCTTCACCTGCATGCCCGGGATGGGCCCGCACCTTCGCGGCGCGATCTCGATCAGCCCGAGCCTCGACTATCTCGAGCGCGCCTACGACGACGCGAAGTACGGCGAGTTCTCACGCCACCCGTACATGGATTGCATCTTCCCGTCGATGATCGACCCGGGCATGGCGCCGCCGGGGCGCCACGTCATGAGCATCTTCGTCCAGTACGCGCCGTTCAACTTGAATGGCGGATGGAACGCCGAGAAGCGCGAGGCGTTCGGCGACGCGGTCGTCGCCACGCTCTCCCGGTACGCGCCGGACCTCCCGTCGAAGATCCTCCACCGGCAGGTCCTCACGCCCGACGACATCGAGCGGATGACCGGCCTCACCGAGGGAAACATCTTCCAGGGCGAGCTCGCGCTTCAGCAGCTCTTCTTCCTCCGCCCGGTGCCGCAGTGGGCGAAGTATCGAACGCCGATCGACGGCTACTGGCAGTGCGGCGCGGGCACGCACCCGGGCGGCGGGATCATGGGCGCGTCCGGACGCTTGGCCGCGCTCGAGATGCTGGGGGCGGCTCGATGAGGACCTCCGCTCTCGACGCCATCGTCATCGGTGCCGGCGCCAACGGCCTCGTCGCGGCGAGCCGCCTCGCGAAGGCCGGACGCCGGGTCGTCGTCCTCGACGCGGCCCCGGCCGCCGGCGGCCAGAGCCGTCTCCTCGATTTCGCGCCCGGTTACCGGGCGGCGCCGCTCGGCATCGATCCCGGCTGGGCTCCTCCCGGCATCGTGACCGCGCTCGGGCTCACCGGCCTCGAGCCTCTCGAGCACGACACGCCCCTCACCGTGCCGACGGGCGCCGGGGCGTTCCTCACGCTCTCACGCGATGCGGGCACGGCAGCGGCGGCGATCGCCTCGCATTCCAAGGCCGACGCCGAGAAGTGGCCCGCGTTCACGTCGCGCCTTCATCAGCTCGCCGGGTTTCTCTCGGTCCTCTATCAGTCGCCGGCGCCCGACGTCGGAGTCGCGTCGCTCGGCGAGGTGCTGCCGCTCCTGGGCTTGGGGCGCAAGTTCCGCGCGCTGGGACGCGTCGGGATGATCGAGTTCCTCCGCACGCTTCCCCTCTCGGTGCAAGAGCTGGCCGACGATTGGTTCGAGTGCGGGCCGCTCAAGGCGGCGATCGCCACCGCCGGAATCCAGGATCTCCGCCAGGGGCCGCGTTCCGGCGGCACCGGCTTCGTCCTGCTCCATCATCTCGTCGGAGCGCCAGAAGGCTCGGTGCGCGGACGCGTGCCGTTCCGTGCCGGCCCCGGCGCGTTCACCGCGAGCGCGGGCGCCTCGGCGGCGCGCTTCGGCGTGACGATTCGCACCGGTGCGCGAGTCGCGCGGATCGACGTCCGTGACGACGCGGTCGCGAGCGTGGTCCTCGAAGGCGGTGAGGAGATCGCGGCGAAGCAGGTCCTCTCGACGGCCGACCCGGCGCGCACCTTCCTCGAGTGGGTCGACCCGGTGTGGCTCGACCCCGAGTTCGTGCGCACGATCGGGAACATCCGGCACCGGGGCTGCACCGCCTACGTCCTCTTCGCGCTCGAGGCGCTGCCCGAGTTCCCGGGGCTCGTCTCGCGGGGCGCCCTCGGCGGCACCGTGTCGCTCACCGGCGACGCCGCGGCGCTCGAGCGTGCGGCCGACGCGGCGAAGTACGGAGAAGTCTCTCCGAAGCCTCACGTCGAGCTGCACGTGCCGACGGTGCACTGGCCCGATCTCGCTCCGGCCGGACGTCACGTCCTCGTCGCGCGCCTCCAGTACGCGCCTCACGCGCTCCGGAGCGGCGATTGGGACCCCGAGCGCCGCGAGGCGCTCGCGCGCACGGTGATCGGAGCGATCGACCGCATCTACCCGGGCTTCGCGTCGCGGATCGTCCGTCACACGGCCCTGACACCGAAGGACCTCGACGAGCAGCTCGGTCTCCACGAAGGGTCCGCGTCGCAGGGCGAGCTGGCACTCGACCAAATTCTGTTCATGCGCCCGGTTCCGGGCTGGGGCCGGCACGCGACGCCGATCGACGGACTCTTCCTCGGCGGCTGCGGAACGCACCCGGGCCCCGGCATCCTCGGCGGCGCGGGTTGGCTCGCGGCAGGGCGCATGCTCGAGGAGAATCGGAGACCGGCTTGAGGGACAACGCCCTGCGGGACGAGCTCGCGAGATTCGACCCGGCGATCCCGATCGAATCGGCGTGGACCCCGCCGGCGTCGTGGTATTCCGACCCCGCGATGCTCGCGCTCGAGCGCACGGCGGTCTTCCAGCAGAGCTGGCAGGCGGTCGGGCGGGTGGACCAGGTCGCGAAACGCGGCGACTACTTCACCGGTTGCCTCCTCGATCTTCCTTACGTCGTCCTTCGTGACGACCAGGGCATCCTGCGAGGGTTCCATAACGTCTGCCGCCATCACGCGGCCGAGGTGTGCAGCGGCGAAGGCCGGCTCGGCGAGCTGTCGTGCCCGTATCACGGCTGGACCTACCGCCTGGATGGCCGGCTCGCGCGCGCGCCTCGCCTCGGACGGAACGACGTCTTCGATCGCGATCGCTTCTCGCTGAAGCCCGCCGGCGTCGTGTCGTGGGGACCGCTCGTCTTCCTCCATCTCGGCGACGACCCGCCGCCGTTCGAACCGCCGCTCGCCGAGCTGAAACGCCGTCTCGACGCGATGGGAACGAGCGGGCTCTCGTTCGTCGCGCGGCGCACCTACGACCTCCGCTGCAACTGGAAGGTCTACGTCGACAACTACCTCGACGGCGGCTACCACGTCGCGGTCCTTCACCAGGCGCTCGCGGGGCAGCTCGACCTCGACACCTACCTCACGGAGATCATGGACCGCGTGTCGATCCAGTCCGTCCGCTCGCCGGAAACCGCGCCGGGCGAGGGCGGAGGCGACTTCGCCGAGCGAATCGGTTCGGAGGCGCTCTACGCCTTCATCTACCCGAACGTCATGTTGAACCGATACGGCCCGATCCTCGACACGAACTGGGTCGTCCCGACGGGCGCCGGTACCTGCCGCGTGATCTTCGACTACTTCTTCCTCGACCCGAAGGATGACGACTTCATCGCCCGAAGCATCGCCGCGAGCCACCGCGTCCAGGAAGAGGACGTCTCGATCTGCGAGTCGGTGCAGCGCGGCCTGGGCTCGCCCGCCTACGATCGCGGCATCTACGCGCCGAAGATCGAGATCGCGGCGTACGAGTTCCACAAGCTGCTGGCCGCGGATCTCAAGAGGGGACAGTAACCTGGCTACTGTCCCTTACCCCGGCCAGGTCCAGTTCTCGAGCTCGGGCTTGTCGATCCCGTTCTCGTACGCGTAGGACTGGCAGTCCTTCTGCAGCGCGGCGAGCTCATCGAGCGCCTTCATTCCGATCTCGCGGAGTTTCGGTGTGCGCTTGATGACGTCCATCGCGAGGCTGAAGCGATCGATGTTGTTCTGGATCGCGAGGTCGAGCGGGGTGTTGATGCTCCCCCGCTCCTTGTAGCCGCGCACGTGGAAGTTGTCGTGGTTCGTGCGGCGGTAGGCGAGCCGGTGAATCAGATAGGGGTAGCCGTGGAAGTTGAAGATCACCGGCTTGTCCTTCGTGAAGATCGCGTCGAACGCCTCGTCGCTGAGGCCGTGCGGGTGCTCGCTCTCCGGGACGAGGCGATAGAGATCGACCACGTTGACGAACCGAATGGCCAGGTCGGGGAAGTACCCGCGAAGCATCACGACCGCGGCGAGCGCTTCCTGCGTCGGCACGTCGCCGCACGAGGCGAGCACGACGTCGGGCTCCCGGTCGCCGCCGGTCGAGGCCGCCTTCCAGATGCCGATGCCGTTCCGGCAGTGCAGGGCCGCCTCGTCGATCGACAGGAACTGAAGATGCTTCTGCTTGTCGCACACGATGACGTTGACGTAGTTCGTGCTGCGCAGGCAGTGGTCCGCGACCGAGAGCAAGCAGTTCGCATCGGGCGGGAGATAGATGCGGCAGACTTCCGGGCTCTTGTTGACGACGACGTCGAGGAAGCCGGGATCCTGGTGGGTGAAGCCGTTGTGGTCCTGGCGCCACACCGTCGAAGTGATGAGGAGGTTGAGCGACGACACCGGCGCGCGCCACGCGAGCTGGCGGCAGGTGTGCAGCCACTTCGCGTGCTGGTTGAACATCGAGTCGATGACGTGGACGAACGCCTCGTACGTCGACAGGAAGCCGTGGCGGCCGGTGAGGAGGTAGCCCTCGAGCCACCCTTCGAGCGTGTGCTCGGAGAGCATCTCGAGGACGCGCCCGTCGGGAGCCAGCTCGCCGTCGACGGTGTCCTCGGGAACGTACTCTTCGAGCCAGAGCTTCTTCGTCACGTCGTAGAGAGCGCTCAGCTTGTTCGAGGTCGTTTCGTCGGGGCCGAAGACGCGGAACGTGGTCATGTTCCGCTTCATCACGTCGGCGAGAAACGTCCCGAGCGGCTGCGTGTTGCTCACGAGCTTCTTCCCGGCCTCGGGGACGTCCACGGCGTGATCGCGGAAGTCGGGCATCGTGAGCGGCTTCCGTAGAACGCCGCCGTTCGCGTGCGGGTTCGCGCTCATCCGGCGCGTGCCTTTCGGGGCGAGCGCCTGCAGCTCGGGAACCAGCCGCCCCTTCTGGTCGAACAGCTCCTCCGGCCGGTAGCTCCGGAGCCACGCCTCGAGCTGAGCCAGGTGCTCGGGGTTGTCCCGCACGCCCTGGAGCGGGACCTGATGCGCGCGCCAGCGTCCCTCGACCCTGTTGCCGTCGACTTCCTTAGGGCCCGTCCACCCCTTCGGGCTTCGGAGGACGATCATCGGCCACGTCGCGCGCGCGGCGCGGCGCCCCGCACGCGCGGACTCTTGAATCGACCGGATGTCGAGAACGGCGGCCTCCATCGCGTCGGCCATCGCGCGGTGCATCGGCTCGGGCTCGCTCCCCTCGACGAAGCGGGGCGACCAGCCGTAGCCTTCGAGAAGCTGCGCGAGCTCCGCGCGCGGAATCCGCGCAAGGATGGTCGGATTGTCGATCTTGTAGCCGTTCAGGTGGAGGATCGGAAGGACGGCGCCGTCGCGCACGGGGCTCAGGAACTTGCTCGAGTGCCACGACGTCGCGAGCGGACCGGTCTCCGCCTCGCCGTCACCGACCGCCACCGCGACGAGGAGGTCGGGGTTGTCGAAGGCGGCGCCGAACGCGTGCGAGAGGCTGTAGCCCAGCTCACCGCCCTCGTGGATCGATCCCGGCGTCTCCGGCGTGCAGTGGCTACCGATGCCTCCGGGGAAGGAGAACTCCTTGAAGAATCGTTCGAGCCCCGCCACGTCCCGGCTCTTCTCGGGGTAGACCTCGGAGTACGTCCCCTCGAGATACGCGGGTCCGAGAACGCCGGGCGCGCCGTGCCCCGGCCCCGCGAGGAAGATCGCGTTCAGGTCGTACTTCACGATCAGCCGGTTGAGGTGGATGACCATGAAGCTCAAGCCCGGGCTCGAGCCCCAGTGTCCGAGCAGGCGCCGCTTGACGTGCAGGGCCGTGAGCGGCTCGCGCAGGAGCGGGTTCGATCTCAGGTAGATCATCCCGGCGGCCAGGTAGTTGCACGCGCGCCAGTAGGCGTCGATCGATTTGACCTCGTCGTCTCTCAAAGGGGTTGCGGTGTTCTCGTCGCGGAGCCTTGCGGTGCTCATCGGGACTCCTCGGTAGTGGAATGGGAACCAGTGTAAGCTCCCCGGCCATTTCGGGGGGTCGCGCATGAGACGCGTTGCGGCCGTTGCCGGTGTTCTCGTCGTCTTGTCGTCGCCCGCCGGCGCTCCGCACGCAGCGCCTCCTCCCAAACCGCCGGGGCTCGAAGAGAAGGTGCAGGTGACCTTGGTCCAGGTCGACGCGCTCGTCGTCGATGCCGCCGGCAAGACGGTCCCCGGCCTGACGAAGGCCGATTTCGCGATGAAGATCGGCGGCCGTGACGTGAAGGTCGATACCGTCGACCTCGTCTGCCCGATCGGCGGCGCCGCCGACCCGGCACCCCTGAAGCGGGGCGAGCCGCTCCCCGCGCCGCTCGGGGCGGGAATCAAGCGGCGCATCGTGCTCGCCTTCGACTACACCTTCCTCGAGACGACGATGCGGGGCCAGATCCTCGACGCGGCGGCCGCAGTGCTTCGCGCCGTCAAGCCTCCCGAGGAGGAGGTCATGATCGTCGCGCTCACCGACGAGGTCCGCGTCGAGCAGAAGTTCACGACCGACGTTCGCCTCCTCGTCGGCGCGCTCGCGCGGATGAAGCACGATGCGACCCTCGCGTTCCGCGATTACCCGCTCGGCGTCTCCGGGCGAACGTACTTCGAGAACATCACGACCTTGATGGACGTCCTCGGCTCGTACGACGGGTCGAAAGGCGTCGTCTTCTTCTCGCAGGCGGGGATCGTCGGGTCGGCGATGCAGGATCTGTACTACAACGAGGTCGGCGCGCACGCCGCCGCGGCGCGCGGCGTCATCTATCCGGCGAAGCCCAACCTCCTCGATGCCGGAGGGCAGTCCGATGCGCTCGTCCGTCTCGCCAACACGACCGGAGGCCGGATGCAGTTCTTCGGGAACGACCTCTCCGTCCCGTACCGCCGCGCCCAGCGCGACCTCCTCTGCCGCTACACGATCGGCGCGTACGTCGATCCTTCGGAGACACGCGATCCGCAGACGCTCACGGTGAGTCTCCTGAACAAGCCCGGGCTCTCGATCCGGGCTCCCGAGCAGATGCAGATCTTCTCGGAGGACGCGAAGCAGGCCGCCCGCATCGGCGCCGCCTACGTCGATCCCGCTCCGTTCGAGCGCCCGGTGGTGCGCGCCTTCGGCTTCTCGGCGACGCCGGCAGGGCGTGATAGCTGGGACACGATCCTCGCCGTGAGCTGGCCGTCGTCCTTCAAGGGCCCGGGCGCGGACGTCGACGTCAAGGCCGCGGTGCGCCGCGACAACAAGACGGTCGGCGAGTACGCACGGCGCATCCACGTCGAGGCACCGGCGGGCGGAGCGGCGACGCGGCCGGTCACGATCCTCGGCGATACGAAGCTCGCGAGCGGCTCGTACGACCTCGACGTCGTGCTCACCGACGCGTCCGGCGGCGAGATCGTCGCGGCGACGACCGACTTCGTCGTGCCTATGGTCGTTCCCGACGCGCTGATCCTGCGCGGACCGGTCATGGGGAAGGTCGTTCCCGGTGGACAATTCCTCCGCGCGGATCCGAAGGACGATCCGGAAAAGACACGACTGGGCAAGACGCTCGGCGCCGGCAACGGATTCGAGCCGCTCTTCGTGCAGGAGATCGATCCGGGCGACAAGCTGCTCTTCTACTGGAGCGCCTGCGTCTACAAGGGCGAGACCGTTCCCGGCGACCTGCGCGTGAGCCGCACCTTCTTCGACGCCACCGGCGAGGTCGTGAGAGCCCTCGACCCGCTGCCGCTCGAGCTCGAGAGCCGCGGCAAAGGCGTGGCGTGCCAGGACATGCTCGAAAACGTAACCGGAGGCACGCTCAAGACGGGCGACTACCGGCTCGACGTGACGGTCACCCACGCCAACGGCGATGTGGTGACGAGAGGGACGACGCCCCTCAACGTGCGGTGACGGGAAAGACTTGGTTGCCGCGGCGGTGAAAGCGCGGCAACTTTATGGGTCTGCTTCTCGAGGGCCGACCGATGAGCCGTCCCGTCCGCACCTTGATTACGCTTTCGTTCGTTTTCATTCTCGCTCGCCACGCCGATGCGCAGAATTGCGTGGGTGTGGCGAAAGTCTCCAATACGGCCCTCGCCCGCGCGACGGTGGCAACCGGGCTGGGCGGCGGGACCGGCGGCCCCCTCTTCGTGACCGCCCCTCCGGGAGACAAGAGCCGGATCTTCATCGTCGGTCAGGGCGGCCTCATCCGGCAGCTCGCGCGCGGCGCGGCGCCCACCGCCTGGACCGTCTTCCTCGACATCAGCGCGCGCCTCACGCACGCCGGCGATGAGCAGGGTCTCCTCGGTCTCGCGTTCGATCCGAACTTCGCGACGAACGGTTTTTTCTACGTTTATTACACGCGCCTCTCCGACGGAAACGACATGCTCTCGCGCTTCCGGACGCTCGACGGCACGCCAAACACCGTCGGCGACCCGGCGAGCGAGACGGTCCTCTACCGCATCGTCGACACCGAGGACAATCACAACGGCGGCTGGCTCAGCTTCGGTCCCGACGGCTTCCTGTACATCGGTGAGGGGGACGGCGGCGGCGGCGGCGACCAGCACGGCACCTGCGGGAACGGCCAGAACACCTCCACGATGCTCGGCAAGATCCTTCGCATCGATCCGAACGGAATCGCCGGGAACCCACCCGACTGCGGGCTCGACGCGGGGCCCTACACGATTCCGGCGAGCAATCCGCTCGCGGACGGCCACGGCGGCAACTGCGACGAGATCTTCGCGTACGGCCTCAGGAACCCGTGGCGCAACTCGTTCGACGCATCGAACGGCGACATCTACGTCGCCGACGTCGGGCAGGGGTGCTGGGAAGAAGTCGACTGGATCCCCGTGGGAACCAGCGGACAGAACTTCGGATGGAGGAACTTCGAAGGGTCGCACTGCTACAACCCGTCGCAGGGGTGCTCGGCCACCAGCTCGGCCGCCGACGGCTGCGCCCCCGCCTGCAACGATCCCGCTCCCTCCGGAGATCCGATCCCGAACGGCACGCACCTTCCCATCTACAACTACTCGTCGAGCGTGAACCCGCAGTGCGCGATCACCGGCGGCTACGTCTACCGCGGCTGCCGCATGACGAACTTCCAGGGCAAGTACTTCTACGGCGACTACTGCGCCGGAATCGTCCAGAGCTTCATCCCGGGGAGCGGCGTCCCGAACACGTTCGAGACGTGGGCCGGGATCAGCTCGGGAATGTCGAACAGCTTGACGAGCTTCGGCACCGACGCTCAGGGCGAGATCTACTTCTGCGACCGCAAAGGGACCGTCTACATGATCCTGCCGCCGCTCACCGACGTGGAGGTTTCCGGAGAAGGGGCGGCCGACCAGCTCCGGCTCGACAAGAGCGGCGCCTGGACCTGGGAGGACATCAACTTCACGAGCCGCCAACTGACCACCTCCTACCACGTCTATCGCGCGAACGTTGCGGACGACGTCTTCAACGCGGGCGAGGTGTTCGACTGCGTCTTCCAGACGACGGGCACGACGTGGCCCGCGGGAGGCGATCCGGCGTCGCCCGCCCCCAACAGCTTCTTCGCCTACGTCGTGACGGCATTGAACGGCGCCACACAATCGAGCCCCGGCGGAACACCCGTGCGCACGCTCGGCGCCGCCTCGTGCCCGTGATGGGGTCCGTTCCCGTTCTTTGAATCGCGGAAGCCTCGTCGGTCCGCTTCTTGCTCTGACCGCGAGACAAGAGGTGAGGCGATGAATCATCCCACCCGTTTGGTGCTCGCGGTTTCGTTCGCCTTCATTCTTGTTCGCAGCGCCGATGCGCAAAACTGCTCGGGTGTGGCGAAAGTCGCCAACACAAATTTGAGCCGCGTCGCAGTCGCGACAGGGCTCGGATCCGGTACGAGCGGGCCGCTCTTCGTTACGGCGCCACCGGACGACACCGGCCGGATCTTCATCGTGCTGCAGGGCGGCACGATCCGTCAGCTCGCACGCGGGGCGGCGCCCACCGCTTCCACCCTCTTCCTCGACATCGGCGCGCGCCTCACGCACGTTGGTGACGAACAGGGGCTTCTCGGGCTCGCGTTCGATCCGAACTTCGCGGCCAACGCCTTCTTCTACGTCTACTACACGCGCGCCGTCGACGGCCACGAGATCCTGTCTCGATTCCGCACGCTCGACGGCACGCCGAACACCGCCGGCGATCCGGCGAGCGAGACCGTCCTCTTGCGCATCGACGACACCGAGGACAATCACAACGGCGGCTGGCTGAGCTTCGGTCCGGACGGCTTCCTCTACATCTCGGTCGGTGATGGGGGCGGCGGCGGCGACCAGCACGGCGCCTGCGGCAACGCTCAGAGCAAGACGACGATCAAGGGCAAGCTCCTGCGCATCGACCCGACGGGCAGGGTCGGCACTCCCCCGGACTGCGGTCTCGACCCGGGGCCGTACACCATCCCTCCCGGCAATCCCTTCGCCGACGGCTCCGGCGGCAACTGCGACGAGATCTTCGCGTACGGTTTGAGAAACCCATGGCGCGATTCGTTCGACCCGGCGAACGGCGACCTCTTCGTCGGCGACGTCGGTCAGAACTGCTGGGAAGAGGTCGACTGGATCCCCGCGGGGACGAACGGCCAGAACTTCGGCTGGCGGAACTTCGAGGGACTCCACTGTTACGACTCGGCGGCGGGGTGCAACGCGACGAGCTCCGCGGATGCGTGTGCACCGACTTGCAGCGATCCTGCGCCGGGCGGGCATCCGATTCCGAACGGCACGACGCTTCCGATCTACGACTATTCCTCGAGCGTCAACCCGCAGTGCGCGATCACCGGCGGCTACGTCTACCGCGGATGCCGGATGACGAACTTTGAGGGGAAGTACTTCTATGGCGACTACTGCGCCGGCACGATCCTGAGCTTCGTGCCGAACGGCGGGGTGCCGAACACGTTCCAGGACTGGTCGTCGCAGGTGGGCGGCGGGGCGATCACGAGCTTCGGCACCGACGGTCAAGGGGAGCTGTACTTCTGCGACCGTGCGGGCACCGTCTACATGCTCCTGCCGCCGCTCACCGACACGGAGGTCTCGGGAGACGGCGCGGGGGCTCCGTTCTTGCTCGACAAGACGGGGGCGTGGAGCTGGGAGAACGTCACCTACGCGAATCGCCAGCCGACGACGTCGTACCACGTCTACCGCGCGAACGTCTCCGACGGTGTCTTCCACGCGGGCGAGGTGTTCGAATGCGTCTTCCAGACGACGGGGACGACGTGGCCCGCCGGGGGCGACACGATGACGCCGGCCCCGGGCGGCTACTTTGCCTACTTGGTCACGGCGATGAACGGCGCCGTGCAGTCGAGCCCGGGAGGAACACCGACGCGAACCTTGGGCACGGCGGCGTGCCCGTAGCTCAGTAGCGCGGCATCGTCGGATCGATCCGCGCCGCCCACGCGTCCTGTCCGCCCGAGAGCACCTGGAGGCGCTTGAACCCGGCCTGCCGGAGGATCTGGTACGCCTGCACGCTCCGGATGCCGTGGTGGCAGGAGAGCGTGTAGGTCTCCGTCATGTCCAGCTCGTGCATCCGCGCCGGCAGCTCGCTCAGGGGAAAGAGCGTCGCGCCGGGAATCCGAGCGATCTGCCACTCGTGGGGCTCGCGCACGTCCAGGAGCTGGAACCTCTCCCCCGCCTCGCGGCGCGCGCGCAGCTCGTCGACCGAGAGGGTCGGCAGCCCCGTCAGCTCCGGCTCGATCTCCTCGCCGCGGATCCCGCAGAATTCCTCGTAGTCGATCGGCGACGTGATGGAGGGCGACGCGCCGCAGACGACGCAGGCAGGGTCCTTCTTCACCGAAAGCTCGCGGAATTCGAACGCGAGCGCGTCGAAGAGCACGAGCCGGCCGACGAGCGGGTCGCCGTTCCCGAGGATGAGCTTGATGACCTCGAGCGCCTGGAACGATCCGACGATCCCGGGGAGCACGCCGAGCACGCCGCCTTCGGCGCACGAAGGCACCATCCCCGGCGGCGGGGGCTCGGGGAAGAGGCAGCGGTAGCAGGGCCCGCGCTTCGCGTCGAAAATGCTGACCTGCCCCTCGAAGCGGAAGATGCTCGCGTAGACGTTCGGCTTCCCCGCGAAGACGCACGCGTCGTTGACGAGGTACCGCGTCGGGAAGTTGTCGGTGCCGTCCGCGACGACGTCGTACGGACGCACGATCTCCATGACGTTCGCGCTCGAGAGGCGCACCGGGTGCGGCACGATCGTGATCGACGGGTTCAGGCCGCGGAGGCGCTCCGTCGCCGCCTCGAGCTTCGGCCGGCCGACGTCCGCGGTCGCATAGAGGATCTGCCGCTGGATGTTCGTGAGATCGACGGCATCGAACTCGACGAGGCCGATCGTCCCGACCCCCGCGGCCGCGAGGTAGAGCGTCAGCGGCGACCCGAGCCCGCCCGCGCCGACGCAGAGCACCTTCGCGTCCTTCAGCTTGAGCTGTCCTTCGAGCGTCACCTCCGGCATCACCAGATGCCGGCTGTAGCGGAGGAACTCGTCGCGGGTGAGGGATGACATCGAAGGAGCTACTTCGCTTCCGGAACTCCCGGCGCGAGCTTGGCGTCGTCGATCTTCTCGTTGAACGCCGGCTCGAAGTCGACCGTCCTGCGCGTGCGCGTGGTTTCGCTCACGATCAGCTCCTCGACACGACGGATGAGGAGCGATTTCTTGTCGATCCACAACGTACGCTCGTTCGTCGCGAACTTGCCGGACACCTTGAAGCACTCGTGGCCAAAGGCCGCTTCGGCGCCGAGCGACATCGATTCCATCTTCGCGAGCCCCCAGCTCTCGACCTCGCCGGAGAGGAGGAGCGACGGGATCATCGCCGAGGCACCGTTCGACACCGACGGCGTGGCGGCCGATTCGACCCCGGCTTCGAAGGTCACGTCGGATCGGACGCCGGGGACGCGGCTCGACCAGTGATGCGTCCCATGCCCGTCGCGCCAGACGATGAAATGGAACGGGCTACCCTTGAGGCTGGACCCGGCGCACTCGAAACGAAACCTGTCCGGCCGGACGAACTCGGTCGTGAACGACGTCGTGGTGGCGATCGAGCCCGATTCGCCCTCGAACGCGACCGTGATCTTCCCCGAGTCGTGGTAGGTGGCGCACCCCGCGTAAGCGTGGGCGGTCGCCTCGAGAACGTCTTGGGCGGTCTTCGGCTCCGCCGTGGCCGCGGCGACCAGCATCAGGATGGAGGCGATCACCGGGCCGCGAACTCCGGAAGCGCGAGGCGCGTCTCCTCGACGTCGCCGCCGAGAACCGGATGGTACGTCGTGATCCGCTCGGTCTCGGTCTGGCTATTGTGCGACCGCTCCTCGATGCGCCGGATGAGCTGCGTCGACTGCGCGACCCAGATGATCCGGTCGATGCCGGGCGCCTCGCCTTCGATCCGGTAGCAGACGTCCCCGTCCAGCGTCCCGTCGTCGAGCCGCTTCAGCTCCGTCATGGTGTCGAGCCCGTAGCCGAACACCTCCGTCGGCATGAGCAGCGACGCCACGGTGTGCGACGCGCGGTCGGAGATCGCGGGCCGGGCCGCGAGCGTCACCGCGTAGTTGAACGATTGGTCGGTCACGAAGATCGGCTGACGGCTCGACCAGTGCCCCATCTTCTCGCCGTCGCGCCAGATGAGGTAGCGCTCGTCCTGCTGCCGCGGATCACCCTGGCAGATGAAGCGGAACCGCCCGGGGCGCTCGTACGCCGTCGAGAAAGTTTTGGACGTGGTCAGGACCGTGCGCTCGTGGAGGGTGTACGTGATGGCGATGGTGCCGTCATCCTCGTACGAGCGGGCGTCGGCGTACGTCTTCTGGACTCGGCTCAAGATGTCCCGTGCGGCGGGATCGCTGGAATCCTGCGCGCCGGCCGGGGCCACAGGGACGAGCGCGGCGACGGCCAGCAGAGTGACGGAGATCAGGCGAATGGACGGCATCGGCATCGGAGATCCTCCCCAGGGTCGTGCGGCTCTTCGAGCTTAAAGGCGCACCGTCACCGCGTCAAATCAGCGGCGGGCCGCCGGCTCCGGCGGATCGCCGTTCTCCAGCCCTTCGCTCGGCTCCTTCCGCCGCTCCTCGAGGACGACCCTCTTCGACGGCTCGACCATCGCCTGGATCTCCAGGAACGCGGTGCCGAGGGCGCCCGACCCGCCGCGATGCCGCTCGCCGCGCCCCTCCGATCGCTCGAGGAGGCGGTGAGCCCCGTAGAGCACGGCGGCGAGGAAGGCGACGACGAGCGCGAGCGTGATCATGCGTCGACGGCGTCGGGCTCCGGGCGTACGGCGAGGACGTCGGCCAGATACTCCGCTTCGTTGCTTCGCGAACGCGCCTCGTCGCGCGCCGCAGCGACGTTCGACGACGTCGCCGAGGTCTTCTGCCAGAGCGTGGCCCGCTGCTCGCAGAGCCCGACGCATCGCCGCCGCTCCCGCGCGACCTCCGCTTCGACGACCGCTTCGAGACGCTCGAGCACCGCGGCCTTCGTCGACGCCGGCGATCCGGCGAGCACGTCGCCGAGGGCGGCCTGGAGCGCGGTCAGGATCCTCCGCCCTCGGTCTCTCGAGATCACGCGCGTCCTCCGCGATGGATGGTGTGCCCTGCACCCTCGAGCACGCGAAGAGCGTGCTCCAACCGGACGCCCCTGACAAGGAGGTAGTCGGTGTCGAACGTCGAGATCGCGAAGATCGGGATGTTCGCCTCCGCGAGCGGCGACGCCAACGACGCGAGGATTCCGGTCGCGTCGAACGGAAGATTGCCGTTCACCTTGATGCAGCACCATCCGCGCTCGCATCGACCGGTCTCCGGCGCGACGGAGCCGGGGCAGACGATCGACAGCTCGTCGGCGGTCCGCACGATCGCGACGAACGCCGTGGAGAGAAGAGACGGCGGCACCGGCGCGTCCGGATCCAGGCGGCAGACCGCGTAGAGGCCAGGGAGGACGGCGAGGTCGAGGCTCAACGTCCGTGGAGCTGGCGGTCGTAATCGGCCGCGTCGAAGTGCCCTTGCGAGTCGGCGATGAGACCGTCCGGACCGATCGTCCACTCCTCGTAGCCGCTGATCTTCACGCTCCGGCCCGTTCCCCCCGGTCCGGTGTTCGTCCCGGTCAAGGTCCAGCGGTACTCGGCCGTGGGGCCGTGACGCTCGAGGCGATCCATCCGGACGGCCATGTCGGGAAACGCGGTCATGAAGCCCCGCGCGGCCTCCGTGATCGCCGCCCGGCCGACGGCAGGCTTGCCGCCGTTGATCGTGAGCGATCCGTCGTTCGCGAAAAACGAGGCCACCTGCGCCGGGTCCTGACTGCACCATGCAGCGGTGTAACGGGTGGCAAACGCGTGCAGGTCCCGGGGGTCCAAAGAGCTTCCCGTCAGCCCTTGCGCGAAGAAATGGGTCAGTGCCGCAGCGAACGCGGTGCCGACGACGAGGACGATCCAGCGGCGCCGCGGCCACGAGGTCTGGAGACCCGAGAACTGGACGAACAGGTCGACGGCATACGCCGCGCAATAGGCGACGTTGGCCAGAACGGCGAGGATGAACGCGCCGAGCAGGTTGTCGGTGGCCAGGAGGCTCTTGGACGCGGGCAGGCCGATCACGAAGTGCACCGCGACGACGGCGAGCAGAACCGCGTTGTAAACGAGCCGGCGAGGCTCCCAGTACCGCAACGCGTCGGCGGCGATGTCGCGGAACCGGCTCATCGCGCGGGCGCGCGCCCCACCGCGCACATCCATCCCTTCAGTTTGTGGTGATCGATCTCGATCTTCTCGAACCCCGCCTGGCTCAGCAGCTCGCGGTGCCTCTCGAGGGTCATGTACTTGGCTCCCAGTAGCTTCATCGGAATCGCGACGAGAAAGCTGAGCGTCTGCCCCCGGAATGTCTCCGCGATCACGACGAGGGTGCCCCCGGGCTTCAGAACCCGCCGGATCTCGCCAAGATCCCGGACGAGGTCGGGCCAATAGTAGTGGGTCTCGACCGCGGTCACGAGGTCGAACGTCGCGTCTGGAAACGGCAGCTTCGACACGGTGCCCGATTGGATCTCGACTCGCCCATTGCCGATCAGCTCGGCGTTCTCGGTTCTCGCCGTCGCGACGCTCGCGGCGGAGTAGTCGATCCCATCGACGTGACCCTGCGGCGCCATCCCCGCGAGCGTCCGGACGGTCCGGCCTCCGCCGCATCCGACGTCGAGGATCGTGAACGCGGGGCCGATCGTGACGTGGCTCAGGCCCCAGCGTGTCACGCCCGCGTGGCGGACGTTCATGCTGTTCGCGATCATCCGGCCGAGCGGCGACCACGGCCGCCGGCACTGGCTCGCGACGACGATGATGGCCGCCGACGCGACGACGATCGACAGGACCGTGTGAAGGCTCGGGCTCACCATTCCTCTTCGGTGACTCCAACCTTCGAGCACCGTTATGCGTAAGAGTATCCCTGGGCCGCAGGGGCAACTGCGCGCGGCCCATCGACCGAGGAGGTTCTCGTGAGGACTTTCGCATTGCGTTCGATCATCCTGCTCACGCTCGTCGCCGTTTTGGGTGTGACCGTCGCCCATGCGGAGGCGGCGTACATCCGGTTCCCGGATCTCAACGGCAACCGCGTCGTCTTCTGCGCCGAGGGCGACCTCTGGTCGGTCTCGGACAGCGGCGGTGTCGCCAGACGCTTGACGAACCACGTGGGGAACGAGTTCTACCCGCACTGGTCGCCGGACGGGAAGTGGATCGCCTTCACCGGCGAGTACGACGGCAACTCCGACGTCTACCTGATCCCGGCCGAAGGCGGCGAGCCGCGCCGCCTCACGTGGCACCCCGGAGCCGAGATCGTGCTGGGGTGGACCCCGGACGGCAGCAAGATCCTCTACCGGAGCACCGGCGAGACTCCCTACCGGTCGTCCGCGATCTACGCGATCTCGCGCGACGGCGGCGACCCCACGATGCTGCCGCTCGGCTACGCCGAGCGGATCGCGATCGATCCGGCGACCGGGAAGTACGCATTCTCGCGCAAGAGCTGGGAGAACGCGACGTGGAAGCGGTATCGCGGCGGGACCGCGCCCGACATCTGGGTCGGCGACCCGGCGAAGGCCGACTTCAAGAAGGTGACGAGCTTCGACGGTGTGAACGCGTACCCGATGTGGCACGGCGGCCGGATCTACTTCCTCTCCGATCCCGGCGGCACGATGAACCTCTGGTCGATCAAGGCCGACGGCTCCGACCGGAAGCGTGAGACCGATTTCAAGGACTGGGACGCGCGGCAGCCGGCGATCGCTCCCGACGGCCGGATCGTGTTCACGCTCCAGGCCGATCTCCACATCTTCGATCCGAAGTCGGGCACCGTGAAGAAGGTCGACGTCGACGTCCCCAGCGACCGCGTGCTCACCCGTCAGCGCTATCCCGACGCCGGCCAGTACGTGACGTCGTTCGATCTTTCCCCTGACGGGAGCCGCCTCGCGATCACGGCGCGCGGCGAGATCTTCTCGGTGCCGGCGAAGCCGGGCGTCACGATCCCGATCACGCGCGGCAGCGGAGCGCGAGAGAGCTACGGGCGGTTCTCCGGCGACGGCAAGAAGATCATCTACGTCACCGACGCCACGGGCGAAGAAGAGATCCGCAGCATCGACGCGTGGGACCGCGAGCCGGCGAAGACGGTCGAGCCGGCGCGCGCCACCGGCTGGCACTTCGGGCCGAAGGCGTCCCCCGACGGCAAGTGGCTCGCCTACGGCGACCAGACCCAATCGCTCTACGTCATGCCGGCGGAAGGCGGCGAGCGCAAGGTCGTCGACAAGAGCCCGCTCGCCGAGATCAACGATTACACCTGGAGCGCCGACGGCCGCTGGCTCGCCTACACGAAGGTGATGGACAACGGCTACACGGCGATCAACGTGTACGACACGGTCTCGGGCGTCGCGACGACGCTCGGGAACGGAACGACGAACGACAACTCGCCGGCATGGGACCCGAAAGGCCGCTGGCTCTACTTCGTCAGCGAGCGGACGACGAATCCGCTCCTCGGGCAGCGCGACTTCGACGTCATCGAGGCGAAGAACAGCAAGCTCTACCTCGCCATCCTGAAGAAGGACGGCAACGACCCGATGGCGAACCTCGAGGGGATGCCGCCGGACGAGGCGAAGAAAGACGACAAGAAGGACGAAGCGAAGGCCGACGAGAAGAAGGGCGGCGACAAGAAGGACGCCGACAAGAAGGACGAGAAGAAGGCCGAGCCGGTGGATATCGACGTGGCGGGCGTCTTCTCGCGCGTCGTCGAGCTGAAGGTGCCGGTCGGGAACTACTCGAACCTCGCGGCCACCGACAAGACGCTGTTCTACGTCTCGCACCCCGTGCAGGGAATGGTCGAGGACGGTGGCGACGACAGCCCGGACGGAACGCTCATGGCGTTCGACCTCGACAAGAAGGACAGCAAGACGTTCGTCGAGGGTATCGGCGGCTACGTCCTCGCGAAGGACGGAAAGCTCGCGATCCAGAAGAAGCGCGGCGAGATCTTCGTCGTCGATGCGGGCTCGCCCCCCGGAGGCGAGCTGGGCAAGGGCAAGGTCGACCTGTCCGACTGCGTCATCAACCTCGATCCGCGCGAGGAATGGAAGCAGATCTATCAGGAAGCCTACCGGTTCGAGCGCGACTTCTACTGGGACAACGGGATGGGCGGTCTCGACTGGAAGGCGATGCGGGACAAGTACCAGACCCTGCTCCCCCGCGTGGCGACGCGCTCCGACCTCCGCGATCTCATCGGCGAGCTGATCGGAGAGCTCGGGACGTCGCACACCTACGTCTCCGGCGGCGATCCCGGCTCGCAGGCGAAGCAGGTCGGGACGGGGCTCCTCGGCGGGGATTTCACGCGTGAGGGCGACGTCTACAAGATCAACCGCATCTACCGGGCCGACCCCGCGGACAACGTGCGCTCCTCGCTCGAAGAGCCCGGAGTCGGCGTCAAGGAGGGCGACTACATCCTGGCCATCGACCACCGCCCGTTCGAGAAGGGCAAGTCGTTCTACGCCGCGCTCGAAGGGCGCGCGGGCAAGGAAGTCGTCCTCACCGTCGGCTCCTCCGCTTCGAAGGAAGGCTCGCGCGACGTCGTCGTGAAGGCCATGGACAGCGACAAGCGCCTCCGCTACTGCGACTGGGTGCGCATGAACCGCGAGTACGTCGCGAAGAAGACCGACGGCAAGATCGGCTACATCCACCTTCCCGACATGGGACGGGACGGCCTCGTCGCCTTCGAGACCTGGTTCTACCCGCAGCTCAAGAAGGAGGGGATGGTCGTCGACGTCCGCTGGAACGGCGGAGGCTTCGTGAGCCAGCTCGTCGTCGAGCGCATGCGCCGCGACCTCATCAGCTTCGACCGCTCGCGCGGCGGCGGTGTCGAGACCTACCCGCAGCGCGTTCTCAACGGGCCGTTCGTCGTCCTCACGAACGAGCACGCCGGCTCCGACGGCGACATCTTCCCGGCGGCGGTCCAGCTCGAGCACCTCGCCCCGGTCATCGGGATGCGGTCGTGGGGCGGCGTCGTCGGCATCCGCGGCGACAAGCCGACCGTGGACGGCGGCATGCTCACCCAGCCCGAGTTCGCGTGGTGGGATCCGAAGCAGGGGTGGGGGCTCGAGAATCGCGGCGTGATCCCCGACATCGAGGTGCAGAACCTGCCGCAAGACCTCGCGAAGGGAATCGACACGCAGCTCGACCGGGCGATCGCGGAGGTCATGAAGCTCCGCGACGCGCATCCGCCGGTCAAACCCAAGTTCGACCCGATCCGCGACCGGAGCCGCAAGGCGTTCGAGCGCGAGAACCCCAACATCAAGACCGACGTTCCCGAGATGAAGGGAACCGGGACCCAGTAGTCGCGTGGGGACATTCTGCTTTTTCTTCTAAAAGCAAAGGGGCCGCGGCAAGCGGCCCCTTTGCTTTTAGAAGAAAAAGCAGGATGTCCCCATTACGGCGGACAAGGGGTGATCGTCTGCACAGGCTGGCAGACGGTCGCGCCCGGCGGACGCTCGCCGCTCGTCGCGAAGCCGTAGCTCCCCTCCTCGGCGTCGTTCATCGGAACGACGAGGTAGTAGTCGCTCCCCGCCGCGGGCGTCACCTCCTCGGTGAGCGCCGGCGGGCTGTCATGGCACTTCTTCGCGGTGTGGCTGAAGAACGAGCCGATCGTGCCCTCGTAGATCCCGTAATCCGTCGCGCCGTCGGAGCAGCTTCCCGTCCAAGTGAGCGTGAGGTCGCCGGGCGTGATCGTCGACTTGTCGACGTGGAGCGTCGGCGGGATGCGGCCGGGGTTCGCCGCCGCGGCGAAGTCGTCGACGACGCTCGATGCGGGCCACGAGACGAGCGTGTCGAACGGGGCGAAGGAGACGCCATCCCAGGACACGAGGGTCCCGCGGAGGTACGTCGCCGCGCCGATCGTCGTCGGGACGTCGAAGGCGAGGACGATCTTCCCGCCGATCCGGTCGGCACCCACGACGTTCGTGGATGCAGGAAGTCCCGCCGCCGAGGCGTCGAACGCCAGGACCGGAGCGCCGAGCGCCCACGCGGCGCAGCCGGGCACGCCGGTCGGTTTGAAGCGGACGAGATCGCCCGGGCCAAACGTGGTGGCGCCGATCGTCGTCGGGACGTCGAAGCTGACGACGAGGTTGCCGGTGTCGCCCCCCTCGAGATAGATCGCGTCGACGTTCGATCCGTCGGGGATCCCCACCGACGCGCCGCAGAAGAAGAACGAGTACGTCGCCGCGCTGTCGCGGCGGATGACGTCCCGCGGGTCCGCGGGCGTGGCAAGGGCGCCCCCGAGGTTATTGTGTGCCTCGACCGAGAAGAGCCAGTTCCCCGGCTTGTCCATCTTCTCGAGGGCGTCGACCATCGGATTCCCCGGGATCGTGAAGACCGGTGCCGGCGTGTAGAGCCCGGCCCCGTAGTGAATGACGTCCGCGGCGGTGAACACCGCGGGCCCTCCTCCAGGATTGTTCGTCGGCACATCGGGCACGAACCCGATGGGGACGGCGGCCGCGGCCGCGGAGAACGCCGCGACGACGGCCGCTGAAACCGCAAGGTGTTTGAGCATGGCGCCTCCGCTCAGAAGATCGGAGGTCCGGGAATCAGGTTGCCGCTCGAACTGGTGTTCGGCGTGCCGCAGGCGGCCGCGGTGTTGCACGAGTTCGGGCCGGAGGCGCCTGCACCGAAGACGGCGCAGGCGCCGCAGAACGCCGGGAAGACGGCCCCTGTGTTCCCGCGCGCCGTGTTGCGCCCGAAGGTGTTCGAGCACGCCGCGGGGCCGCAGTAGTGGATCCCGATCCCGGAGTTCGCGTTCGTCACGTTCGTCTCGGCGACGTTCTCCGGGCTCTCGATCATGATCCCGCTGCCGCCGCTGGGGAGCGCGCCGGTGCCCGACCCCGTCGCGACGTTGTGGAGCAGGAAGTTGTCGCTGCTCCCCGGATCCAGGTGGATCCCGTTCCCTCCCGCCGTCCGGATCACGTTGTCGAGGAGCTTGTTCCCCTTGGAGGCGATGAGGTTGATCCCATCGGACTTCGACTTCTCGATCGTGTTCTCGGAGAGCAGCGAGCCGCCGCAGGAGGCGAGCGCGATCCCCGTTCCGGGAAACGCGCCGCCCGCCCCCGTGCCGGGCTCTTCGATGCGATTGTTCGTGATCGCGACGCTCGAGCAATTGGTCGTGACGACGATCGCCGCCGAGGTCTTGCGCAAGAGGTTGCTCTCGATCGATCCGTGCTTGGTGAACGCCGGCCCGTCCCACGAGATGCCCTCGGCCGCGGTGTCGGTGATCTCGTTCCAGCGGAGCGCCGCGCCCTCGACATCGCCGAGGTGAATGCCCGCCCCGGCCGGATCGTGGATCTTGACGCCTTCGATGTCGACCTTGCGCGTCGGGCCCGGGACGTCGATGCCGACGGCTCCGCCCATGAGCACGCCGTTCCGGATCGAGGTGTGATCGCTGCCCCCGGCGACGCTGATGACCGGCGACCCCGCGGCGCCGGTGATCGTGAAGCCGTTGAGATCGAGATCGACGTTCGGCGCGCCTATGACGATGACGGCTCCGCCACCACCCGCGATGTTCCGGGTCACGATGTACTTTCCGTCGGCCGCGAGAACGGTCCCGGGGGCCCAGACCGGGATCCTCCCTTCCGCGGCGAGGGCAGCCCCTGTGAGGACAGTGAACACGAGAAGGATCGAGACGCGGACGAGTCTTCGCTGCATGGATGCCTCCCTCGGGAGCGCAAGCAGCCTCTCGCCGCGGTACGCCGGCAATGACGCTGCCAGCGACCCCCCACAGTCGTTGTTGGCTCGGGTCCGTGCGGACCGACGGGCGAGTTCTACGCTTTTCGGGATGCCGGTTCCATCGTGAATCGGCGAGGCCTCGCCATCCGTTCGGATGCGGTTCGACGGCTCCGACAATAGTTAGATCCAAACAGCAAGCGCCGCGCTCGAAGCCTTCACCGCTTATACTCAGCGGTCCACGGGAGGACAGATCACATGAGCGGTATTCGCGTGTTGGTCGGCACACGGAAGGGTGCGTTCATCATCACGGGCGACGGCAAGCGCGACAAGTGGGACGTGCAGGGCCCTTTCTTCGCGGGATGGGAGATGTACCACCTGAAGGGCTCGCCCGCCGATCCGAACCGCATCTACGCGTCGCAGACGAGCGGCTGGTTCGGACAGCAAGTGCAGCGGTCGGACGACGGCGGGAAGAACTGGGAGCCGGTCGGGAACCAGTTCACCTACGAGGGCACGACGGGCACGCACCAGTGGTACGACGGCACGCCGCACCCGTGGGAGTTCAAGCGCGTCTGGCACCTCGAGCCTTCGCTCACGGACCCGGACACCGTCCTCGCCGGCGTCGAGGACGCCGCGATCTTCAAGTCGACCGACGCGGGGAAGACGTGGAAGGAGCTGCCGGGCTTGAGAGGTCACGGCACCGGCTCGCAGTGGATGCCCGGCGCCGGCGGCATGGGCCTTCATACGATCCTGCTCGATCCGGGGAATCCGAACCGCATCTTCATCGCGATCTCCGCGGCGGGAGCGTTCCGCAGCGACGACGCCGGAAGCTCCTGGCGTCCGATCAACAAGGGGCTCGTGTCGAACTTCATGCCGAACCCGACCGCCGAGGTCGGCCACTGCGTCCACCGGATCGCGCTCCACCCGAAGCGGCCCGACACGCTCTACATGCAGAAGCACTGGGACGTGATGCGCAGCGACGACGGCGGCAACCAGTGGCACGAGGTCAGCGGCAACCTGCCGACCGACTTCGGCTTCGTCGTCGACGTCCACGCGCACGAGCCCGAGACGATCTACGTCGTCCCGATCAAGAGCGACGGGGAGCACTTCCCGCTCGACGGGAAGCTCCAGGTCTACCGCAGCAAGACCGGCGGGAACGAGTGGCAAGCGTTGACCAAGGGCCTGCCGCAGAAGAACTGCTACGTGAACGTCCTGCGCGACGCGATGGCGATCGACGGCCTCGACCCGTGCGGCGTCTACTTCGGCACGACCGGCGGACAGGTCTACGTCTCCGCCGACGCCGGCGACAGCTGGGCCCCGATCGTGCGCGACCTTCCCGCCGTCCTGTCGGTCGAGGTGCAGACCCTCTCATGATTCACGTCGTGGTGCCGGCGCCGCTGCGCCGGCTCGCGCGCATCGAAGGCGAGATCGTGCTCGAGGTGGCGGGCCCGGTGACCCAATGCACCGTGCTCGACGCGCTCGAGGCGCGCTACCCCTCGCTCAAGGGCACGACGCGCGACCATGTCACGAAGAAGCGCCGCGCGTTCATCCGCTTCTTCGCGTGCGGCGAGGACCTCTCGAACGAAGCGATCGACGCGCCGCTCCCCGACGCCGTCGCGCGCGGCGACGAGCCCTACCTCGTCGTCGGCGCCATCGCCGGCGGCTGATTTTCAGAGGGGACAGCTTCCGAAACTCGCACTTCAGAGTTTCGGAAGCTGTCCCCTCTGAAATCGGTGCCTGTCCCCTTATTTCAACCGCTCGACGCGCGCGAGCGCGGGATCATTCGGCCTCGAGGACGAACCCGCCGCTGCACGGGGCCGCCCCGTAGTCGAGCACGATCTGCCGCGCCCGCTGCTCGACCCCGAAGTCGGGCCAGTACGGCGCATCGACGACCGTCACGGCCGCGGCGGTCCTGAGGCGCACGCGCACTCCGTCTCCCACGATGAGATGGTCGCCGCCGGCTCGAGCGAGGTCGAGCCCCGGGGCGAGGAGCAGGCGCGCGACCGCAGCCTGCCCCGCTCCGCCCGCCACGCGGTCCTCGACCGCGATCACGTGCGACCGCACGTCGAAACGGCGGACATGGCGGGGGCCGCCGGCGAGCTCGGCGTAGCCATCATGCGATCCTTCGAGCACGAACCCCAGGGCTCGACGCTCGTAGAGCCCGACGGTGACGCGCGGCCGCCGCGCCACGCGGAACGCGCTCCAGAACTCGGCCTGGTCGCCGCCGTCGAGCGTCACCGTGTTGTGCGCGGCGGTGCTCCTCGATCTCGCCCGATCGGGCCCCACCGCATATTCCAAGACGCCCGTATCCACGACGACGCGCCGTCCACCCACCGACCATTCGAACGAGAGCACGTCGCCGTGCGCGTGCGCGGGCAGATGGTCGGGACCGATCGGACCGCAATCGACGAGCGCAAGCTCGCCCGCGCCGCGGAGGCCAAAGTATCCCGCCGCCGGAAGATCGAAGAGCGGCCTCGCCACGATCGCCGTGCCGAGCTGCCGCGCGATCGCATCCAGAACGGTGGACGGCGCGTAGGCCATGTGCAGGCCGCCGTCGTTGAAGAGGCTCGACAGGCCGTCGGGATGCGTCGTGTCGGCGAGCGCCTGCCCCGCGCGCCCGAGCGCCGCGGCGAGCGAGTCCTTCCCGAGCCCTTCCGGATGCACGGTCCAGCACTCGACGAGGTCGGCCGTGACCTGCGCGTGGTAGGCGGGGCTTCGCTCGAAGTGGAGCCCGTCCGGCAGCAACTGCTCGGGAAGCTCACGCGCGAGCACCTTCATGCCCAAGGCACTCCAGCGCACCGCGGCCTCGCCCGTGAAGAACCGTCCCGCCCAGAGGAGCGCTTTCACGTTCTTCAGGAGATGGTTGCCGCCGATGTCGGTCTCGAGGTTCCGCTCGAGGAACGCGAGCTGCCGTGCGAGCGACCCGATGAGGCGCCTCCCGAACGGCGATGCGGCATCGGGGCGTCGTGCGGCCCACTGCTGCATCCAGACGACCGACCGGATCGAGACCGCGAACGAGTTCCAGTCCGACGTCCAGTAGCGCGGGCCGTACGGCGGGTTGCGCTCGATCCAGTCGTCGACGATCGCCGCGAACGCCGCGTCGTCGACCGCTTCGAGGAACTCCATGTAGTGCAGCGTGAGCCGGGCGAGAGGCGTGCCGTGAGGCCAATCGAAGTCGCGCCAGACGATCGGCGGCGTCAACGCGTGCGCATGGCTCAGGAAGCGCGCCTGCCAGCGGCCGTTCTCGCGGGTCGCCAGCTCCGTGCGCGCCGGGAAGACGGGCGTTGGAAGGTCGGGTGCCAGCGCAGGAGCCTCGGCGAGCCGGCCGCCGAGCGGAAGGCGCTCGGCGACGCGGCGCTTCGCCGTGAGACCGAGCCGCCTGACGAGCTGCCTCGCGCGCGTGTGGCGGACGCTCTCGAACATCCATCGCGCGCGGCTCATGCGCTCGTGAGACTAGCAGAAGCTATGCGCCGGCCGACTTCAGAAGGAACGCCTGCCATCCACGCTCGAACTCTTCGGGAGTCACGTGAAGAACGGCGCTCGTGTCGCCATTTTTCCGGATGAGGTCGCGCAGGGCGCGGATGCCCCAATGCTTCACGATGTAGTCGCCGATCGTGTAGCCGACCTCGTAGATCCGCGTGTCGTTCAAGCGGTTCAGCTCGGCGAGCGACGGCGGCTTCCGGTCCATGAGATAGGGGATGCTCGAGAGGTCGGCGTTCTGCCCCGCTTCGTAGACGGAGACCGCCTCCCAGAGCCAACGCGGGTGATTCGCGAAGTCGGGATTCATGTGCAGGGTGACCGTGTGGACGAACTCGTGGACGACGTCCTTCATCCGGCGGTTGTAAGGCCCCCACTCGGCGAGGTTCGGTGACATGCAGTGGATCGCCCTCTCCGAGGTCACGAGGCCGTACGCCCACGCCGGGACGAAGCCGATGATCGGGCGCGCCGCGTCTTCCATCGAAGCGTGATCGAGATAGAAGGTGACGTCGACGCGCGGCATGTCGTGAACGTCAAGGGAGTCGAGGACCGTGAGGCGCCCTCGCTCGAGATTGCGTGCCGTGTCGTAGATCGACTCCGCGTCGATCGCGAAGTAGTGGAAGGTGAAATTGCGCGTCCGCAGCTCGCCCGGGGCCGCGGCTCGGACCGCGAGCGTCAGGGCGAGGACGAGGGCGATCCGCATCCCGCTGCGCATGCCGACGATCATGTCACGGACAGGCGCTGCTCGTTCTCTCGGTTCCCCCGGTTTGGAAGCCGTAGCTTCCCGCGCCGCACGAGTTGTTCCCGTGGAAGAGATAGTAAAACCCGTGCCCCGCTGCGGGGACGTTCGCATCCGGCCCCCAGGGCAGCTCCGCGAGCGAGTCGGTGCCGCCGAGCGCGGCCTTGCACTGCCCCGCGCTCCCCGCGCCGTAGAGATCCCGTACCTCCGCCGCGGTGAGGGCACGGTTCCAGATCTGGACCTCGTCGATCTGCCCTCTCCAGTTGGACCCGCCCCCGACGTACTGGCCGATGTAGACCGGGAGGCTCACCGCCCCCGGCGCCGTGAACGCGTCGGAGGCGACCGGGCTGCCGTCGACGTACAGGGTGCCGGTCGTGCCGTCATACGTGCCGACGACGAATTGCCAGCGGTCGGGGACGATCGTTCCCCCCTGCGCGGCCCCGTACGGCGCGACGGCGTTGTGAACGATGAACTTGTATTCGGTGCCGGTGCTGTCCGCCCCGAGCTCGAACGACGAGCCGAAGTTGTTCTCGACGATGCGGCGGTAAGCGCCTTGAATGACGACGTCCGACACCACCCACGCCGCGACGCTGAAGGTGGTCGGCACCGCGACGCCCGACGGGGTCCGCACGCGGGCGGCGACGCCGTCGAGGTGGAACCCCTGAAGGACGGCGCCGGGACCCACGGTGGCACCGTTCTCGAGCACCCCGTTGACGCCGCCGACGAGCGCGTTCGCGTTGCCGTCACCGGGCCACCAGTCGATCAGGCCGGAGGGAGGCGGCGTGCAGCGCGCGAAGCATTGCTGGATGCCCGATGGAACGGGAAGCTCGTTCAAGTTCCCTCGGATGATGTCGTAGGTTGTCGCCGGCCCGTCGATCCCCTCCTCCGCGCACCAGTCCATCCGATGCTTCGAATCGAACACGAGCCCGGGATAGTCCCCGGGCTTCGCGAACGTCTGCGCGTCGGCGGGGGCGCAATCGCACGCGTCTCCGATCCCGTCGGCATCTGTGTCTAACTGCGAGCCGTTGGCGACGAACGGGCAGTTGTCTTCGAAATCCTTGCGGCCGTCGCCGTCGGAGTCTCCCTTGCACAATCTATGACCCCGCGCGCTGACGAGCTGGCGGATCTCGCAGCTCGTGAGCGCCCGCCCGAAGACGATCGGCTCGTCGATCGTGCCGTCGAAGTACCCCTGGAACGCATTGATGCCGTTGTCGTCGGCGCCGATGATGAGGGGGTTCGAGTCGTAAGGGATCGGGTTCACCGGCCCGTTCGCGGTCGCGACGATCGCGCCGTCGACGTAGAGGCGGATGAGGTTGCCGTCCCACGTGACCGCCGTATGAAAGAAGCGTCCGGTGGGCAGCGCCGTCGGCGCGACCGCCTCGGCGATGCCGAAGCTGCCGCCGTGCAACACCCCTCCGGAGAGCCACAGGCAGTAGGAATCCACGGTCCCGGTCCCGTCCTGCTTGCAAATGACGGCGTCTTCTGAGGGGAGCGTGTCCATCTGGATCCACGCCGCCAAGGTGAAGTGTTGAGGGCGCAGGCTGGGAGCGTCCGCGATGTCGACGCGGTCGTTGACCCCGTCGAGGACGAACGCCTGCCCGTCGACCCCCGGCCCGAACGCGATCCCGTTCATGAGGGCGCCGTTGTTGGCGTTCGACGTCAGGTCGTTGCCGTCCCCCTCGCCCGGCCACCAGCCCACCGCACCCTTCGGAAGCTGGTCGCAGGTCTGGGCGAGCGCCGCGGCCGGAAAGACGGCCAGGGCCGCAGCGAGGCACACGCGCGCGACATGCATGGATCCACCCCCACCGGCACCGACCCCTTGTCGTACGGCGGCCGGATCGCTCCGTCAAGTCCTTGCGGACAGGAACGCGGTCGATTCCGTCCCCAGTCGCCGTCCCACCGCCTCGGCGATGCGCCGCCAGGTCGGGACAGCGCCGGCGAAACACGGGAGCGTGAGGCTCTGACGGCCGTCCGAAAGCGCCCGGTCCGGATCGGGGTGGACCTCGACGAGGAGCCCGTCGCTTCCCGCCGCGATCGCGGCGCGAGCGAGCGCATCGACCAGCTCGCGCCGCCCGGCGGCGTGAGACGGGTCGACGATCACGGGAAGGTGCGAGCGCGCGCGGAGCACCGGCACCGCGCTGACGTCGAGCGTGTTGCGCGTCGCGGTCTCGAAGGTCCGGATGCCGCGCTCGCAGAGCACGACGCGCGGGTTGCCGTTCGCGACCACGTACTCCGCCGCGAGGAGCAGCTCGTCGAGCGTGCCCATGTGGGAGCGCTTGAGGAGGACCGGCCGCGGCTGGCGGCCGCATGCCGCGAGCAGGCGGAAGTTCTGCATGTTGCGCGCGCCGATCTGGAGCATGTCGGCCCAGCGCGCGACGAGCTCGACATCCTCGGTGGCGACGACTTCGCTGACCACGGGCAGGCCGGTCTCCTCGCGCGCGACGGCGAGCAGGCGGAGTGCCGTCTCGCCGAGCCCCTGAAAGCCGTAGGGCGAGGTGCGCGGCTTGAAGGCGCCGCCGCGGAGCAGGCGCGCACCCGCCGCGCGGACGCCGCGGGCCGCGGCGACGATCTGCTCCTCGGACTCGACCGAGCAAGGGCCCGCGATGACGACGACCTCGTCGCCGCCGATCGTGACCCCCGCCACTTTCACGGTCGAGGTCTCCGGGTGGTGCTCGCGGGAGACGAGCGCGTACGGCGGGACGTCGCGCCGCGTCTCGCGCACGCCGGGCCACGACGCCAGGCGCGACGCGAGATCGTCGTCGCACGGGCCGAGCACGCCGACGATCGTCTCGCCGTCGAGCGTGCCGACGCTCACGCGGTGCCCTTCGGACTCGAGGAAGCGGACGATGTCGGCCTTCTCCTTGAGCGACACGCCGCGCGCGAGGATCGCGATCATGCGAGGACCCCCCGGAGGAACGCCGCCGGCTCGTCGCCGCGCTCGATCGCCTCGATGAGCGCCGAGCCGACGACGACGCCGTCGGCCGGCGGAGCGACCGCGTGGACGTCCTCGCGCGTGCGGACGCCGAACCCGGCGAGGACCGGGCACCGCGCCGCCGCGCGGACGCGGGCCAGATAGCCCCGCGCGCCGGAGAGATCGGCATCGCCGCGCCCCGTCGTGCCGTTGATCGCGACCGCGTATACGAACCCCTCGGCTTCGGCGGCGATCGCCGCCGCGCGCTCGGGGTCGGTGGCCGGAGACACGAACGAGATCAGGGCGATCCCTCGCTCGGCGAGGGGCCCGGCGAGGAGGTCCCGCTCCTCGCGCGGAAGATCGGGGACGATCACCCCGTCGATCCCGTCGAGGCGGTCGACGCCGTGCGCGAGCAGCGGGTTCAGATAGCTCATGAGCAGGATCGGCACCGTCGCACCGCGCACCGCCTCCAGGATCGAGGCGATCGTGACCCCTGCCTCGAGCGCCGCGCGGCTCGCGCGCTGGATCGTCACGCCGTCGGCCATCGGATCGGTGAACGGCACGCCGATCTCGACGACGTCCGCGACGCCGGCGACCTCGTCGAGGTGCCGGCGGAAGGACTCCCGGCCCGGATAACCCGCGGTGAGGAATGCGGCGAGCGCCGGCCGTCCGGACACTTCCCGCAGCGCCGCCTCGATCCGCAAGGCTCCCGCCGTCATGCGTCCAGGTCCTTGTCGCCGCGTCCCGACACACCGACCACGAGAAGCGCGCCCGGCCTCGCCGCAGCGAGGCGGCGCGCACCCGCGAGCGCGTGCGCCGACTCGAGCGCCGGCAAGACCCCTTCGAGACGGCAGCAGAGGTCGAGCGCGCCCTGCGCCTCGCGATCCCCGATCGCCTCGTAACGGACGCGCCCCGCCGCGGCGAGCGCGGCGTGCTCGGGACCGACGCCGGGGTAGTCGAGGCCCGGCGCGATCGAATGCGCATCGACGATCTGACCGAACTCGTCCTGAAGCACGAGCGAGCGGGCGCCGTGGAGCACGCCGGGCGTTCCCCTCGTGCACGTCGCGGCATGCTCGCCGGGCGCTGCGCCGCGCCCTCCGGCCTCGTAGCCGTGGAGCGCGACGCCCTCGTCGCCGAGGAACCCGTGGAAGAGCCCGATCGCGTTCGAACCGCCGCCGACGCACGCCGCCACCGCGTCCGGCAGGCGGCCGCGGGCGGCGAGGATCTGCGCGCGCGCCTCGTTCCCGATGACCGACTGGAAGGCCCGCACGAGCCACGGGTAGGGATGCGGGCCGACGACCGACCCGATGAGGTAGTAGAGGCCGTCGGGATCGCCGACCCAAGCCCTCATCGCCTCGTCGATCGCGGCGCGCAGGGTGCGGTCGCCCGACGCGACCGGCACGAGCTCCGCGCCGAAGCGCTCGATCCGCGCCGCGTTCGCGCGTTGTCGAAGGACGTCGTCGGTACCCATGTAGACGCGGCACGGAAGCCCGGCCCGCGCGCAGGCGGCCGCGACGGCGACGCCGTGCTGGCCCGCGCCGGTCTCGGCGACGACGCGCGCGGCGCCGAGACGCCGGGCGAGGAGCACCTGCCCGACGGCGTTGTTGATCTTGTGCGCGCCGGTGTGGCAGAGATCCTCGCGCTTGAGCCAGATCTCAGCACCGAAGGACTCGGAGAGTCGATCGGCGCGCCCGAGCGGGGTCGGCCGCCCCACCCAGTCTCGAAGCGCCGCGTCGAGGGACGCCTGGAACGCCGGATCGGCCAGCGCCGCCGTCGCCTCGCGATCGAGGCGCCGGAGCGCGGCGACGAGCGTCTCCGGAACGAACGCGCCCCCGAATTCGCCGTAACGCCCGCGCGGTCCGGGATGCGCCGGGAGCAGAACGCTCATCCTCGCGCCTCCCGGACGAGCCGCGTCTCGCGTCCCGCGTCGATCATCGCCGCGAGCCTCGGCCCAGGATCGGGATCGCGCATGAGCGCCGTGCCGGCGAGGACGGCGCGGCAGCCCGCCGCCGCGGCGCGCGCGGCGTCGAACGGCGTTCCCGCCCCGCTCTCGGCGACGACGATCGCGCGCGATGCGGCCCGCGGCGCGAGGCGCTCCCACCGGCGCTCATCGACCTCGAGCGTCTCGAGGTCGCGGGCGTTGATCCCGACGAGCGCCGGAGCCTCCGCCGCCTCGGCGGCCACGACGGCACGCTCGAGCTCGGTCTCGTCGAACGCCTCGACGAGCGCGAAGAGGGAGAAGCGCCAAGCCGCGTCGAGCATCTCGCCGAGCGCCCCGCCGGGGAGGAGGCGCACGATGAGGAGCACGCCGGCCGCTCCACGATCGCGCGCCTCGGCGACCTGGTAGGGATCGACGAGGAAGTCCTTGCGGATCACCGGGATCGTCGTGGCGAGCGCCAGGCCCTCGAGGAGGAGGAGCGACCCGCCGAACGCCGACGGCTCGGTGAGCACGGAGATCGCTGCGGCGCCGGCGCCGGCGTACCGGCGCGCTCGCGCGATGAGCGCGTCGCCGCCGCCCGGGCCGACCGGAGCGAGCGGCCCCGCCGACGGGCTCGCCGGCTTGATCTCCGCGATCACGTCGAAGCGCGGGTGAAGGCGCAGCGGCGGCGGTAGCGGGCGCAGGCTCGCGCGGCGGACGAGCTGCGATTCGCTCAAGCGCCCGCGCGCCTCGACCACGCGCGCACGGCTGCCCGCCGCCATCCGTGAGAGGAAGTCACGCATCGTGCCTCCATGCGGCGAGCCGCGTCAGGAGCGCGGAGGCGCTCCCGTCGTCGATCGCCGCCGCCGCGAGGGGAACCGAGTCGTCGTGGCCCGAGACCTCGAGCGCCAGCGCCGCGCCGAGGACGAGCGCGTCGCGATGCGGACCCCTCTCGCCGGAGAGCGCGCGCCGCAACGCGAGCGCATTGAACGAGGCATCGCCTCCCCGAAGATCGCCCGGAGCGCAGCGGGGAAAGCCCGCGGCGAGCGGATCGCGCTCGGTGCGCTCGATCCGGCCTGCGCTCACGTCGTAGAGGACGAACGGTCCGATCGGCGTCGGCTCGTCCCACGCCGCAGCCCCGTGCACGACGAAGACGCGACGGAACGGCAGATCCGCCGCGACCTCGGCGATGAGACGCGCCGCCGCCGGCGTCGCGGCACCGATCAGCGCGTACGCCGGACCGGCCGGATTGCAGAGCGGACCCAGCAGGTTGAAGACGGTGCGCGTCCCGAGCGCCCGGCGCACCGGGCCGACGCCCGCGAGCGCGGGATGGAACGACGGCGCGTGGAGAAACGTGAACCCGGTCGCCTCGAAGAGCGATCGTGCGGCCGCCTCCCCGTCCGGCAGCGGCACGCCGAGCGCGGCGAGGACGTCCGCCGCGCCCGAGCGTCCCGACACCGCGCCGCTCCCGTGCTTGGCGACCGGCGCCCCGGCCGCCGCGGCGAGGAGCGCGGCGCCGGTCGAGAGGTTGAAGCTCCGCGCGTGATCGCCGCCGGTGCCGACGACGTCGACGAGATCCGCGTCGCCGAGATCGCAGCGGCTCATCGACGCTCGCATCGCCCGCGCGAGCCCGCGAAGCTCGCTGGCCGACTCCCCCTTCGTGCGAAGCGCCGCGAGGTAAGCGCCGGCGAGCGCCGCCGACGTTCCCGGGCTCGCGAGCGCGGCGAAGAGGTCGCCCGCCTCCGCCTCGTCGAGGTCGGAGGCCGCCATGAGGCGCTCGAGGATCGGGGTCATGCGCGGCCCAGGTCGAGGAAGTTCGCGAGCAAGGTCGCCCCTTCGGGCGTCAGCACGCTCTCGGGGTGGAACTGAACCCCCTCCACCGGAAGGCTCGCATGGCGGAGGCCCATGACCTCCCCCGCCGAGGTGTACGCGCTCACGGCGAGCTCGGAGGGCAGGCCTTCCTCGGAGACGGCGAGGGAGTGATAGCGCCCTCCCGCGAACGGGTTCGCGAGCCCTTCGTAGAGGGTGCGGCCGTCGTGGTAGACCGGCGACGCCTGTCCGTGGACCACCTCGGGGGCATGGACGACGCGTCCGCCGAACAGGAGCGCCAGCGCCTGATGCCCGAGGCAGACGCCGAGCGTCGGTACGCGAGGAACGAGCGCCTCGAGGATCGCGAGCGTGGCACCCGCCGACTCCGGCCGCCCCGGGCCGGGCGAGACGACGAGGTGCGAAGGACCGAGATCGACCGCTTCCGCGGCACCGATCGCGTCGTTGCGACGAACGTCGACCGAGGCGCCGAGACCGAGAAACGCCTGCGCAAGGTTCCACGTGAACGAGTCGTAGTTGTCGACGATCAGAACGTGGGCGCGCATGCCGCCTCCTCGAGCGAGAGCGCCGCCCGCATGATCGCGGCCTTCGCGAGGATCTCGTCGTGCTCGCGCTCCGGCACGCTCCCCGCGACGATCCCGGCACCGGCCTGGAACGAGACCTCGCCCTCGTGGAACGCGAGGGTTCGGATCGTGATCGCCTGATCGAGCGCGCCGCCGTGGCCGAAGTAGCCGACCGTGCCCGCGTAGAACCCTCGCGGCTGCGGCTCGATCGCCTCGATCAGCTCCATCGCCCGCACCTTCGGCGCGCCGGTGACCGTCCCCGCGGGAAACGCCGAGGCGAAGAGATCGAAGGCGTCGGCGTCCGGCCGCAGGACCCCGCTCACGCCGGAGACGAGGTGCATGACGTGGCTGTAGCGCTCGACGATCCGCGACGGATCGACGCGGATCGTCCCCGGCGTCGCGACGCGCCCGAGATCGTTCCTGGCGAGATCGACGAGCATGACGTGCTCGGCCGCCTCCTTGGGATCCGCGAGCAGATCGTCCTCGAGCGTCCGGTCGGCCGCGGCCCCGGCACCGCGCGGCCGGGTCCCGGCGATCGGCCGGAGCGAGGCGACGCGGCCCTCGAGCTTGACGAGCGCCTCGGGGGAGCTGCCCGCGAGCGAGGTGTCGCCGAACTTCAGGAAGAACGTGTACGGCGAAGGATTGACGCGGCGGAGGATCCGGTAGACCTCGAACGGATCGCCGTCGAACGGCCCGCGGAAGCACGACGAGAGGACGATCTGGAACACCTCGCCGTCGCGGATCGCGCGCTGTGCCGTGCGCACGGCGTCGAGGAACGCCGGTCGATCGACGCTCGGCACCGGCTCCGCACGCAATCCTCCGGGGCGCCTCTCGGGGATGCCGCCGTGGAGCGCGCGCACGATCTCCTTCCTGAGGGCGGCGCGCTCGGCGGCGGGCCCGGCATGACGGAGCGCGGCCCGCCGCGTGACGTGGTCGAAGACGAGAACGGAGCGCGGGGCGAGGAGGAGAGCATCCGGACCGTTCCCCGATGCGGGGAGGCGCTCGAGTCTCCTCGTCGCGCCGTAACCGATCGCGCCGACGAGCCCTCCCGCGAACGGGAGGGCGACCGGCTCGTCGTCCACGAAGCGCGGGGCGCGAGCGAGCGCTGCGCGGAGCCGGTCGAGAAAGGCGGCGGGCGCCGGGGACGATAGCGGATCGCTCGTCGGGGGTGTGACGAGACGGATCTCTTCGGCATCGCCGAATCCCAGGAACGAGTACCGTCCGAGACGCTCGCCGCCCTCCACGCTTTCCAATAGAAACCGGGGACAAAGGGGGGACAGCTTCAAGAACGCCGATACCGGCGTGTCGAGATCGGCCGGAATGTCGAACGTCCTGAAGTCCATGGAGCCTCCGAAGCGCTGAAAACAAAAAAGCCCACCTCCCTCGCGGGAAGTGGGCCGGTTGGAATCGTCCTTTGAAGAAGACCCTAGTCCGTCGCCACCTCCCGGAGGCTCGCGTACCACCACCACGCGTAACGGATCGAGGTCGTCATCTCGCTTACCGTTCTACTTCGGTGATCGTGTGGGCGCAAGTGAAATCTTCGTCGAGTGCGGAGTGGGGGGACGGATTGGGAGAGAAGAACGGCGATGTCCCTCCGGACGGTGGAGAGAAAAGGACCGCGAGTTCGACGCGGAGTCGTGTTGGAAAAGCCTATTGATGCAGCAACTTGCTCAGGCTCGACGCCCTCGCCAAGATCGCCTGAACCGAGTGGGCGGAGCCGTCGGCCGAAGCAGTCTCGGTAACGACGACCGCCACGTCGCAGATTCCATCGCGCCACACCGTGGTGCGCCGGCGCTGGCCCGTCTTGTCGTCGCCCGGCATGGGCCCGTCGCCGTCGGAGAATGGATCGCCGAAACGGTCGTGGAGCTCCGCGCGCAGAGCGTCCGCGGTTTTCGCCGTATAGACGACCTCCCACTTCGCGAGGCCGATCGGCTCGACGACCAAGACCCCGCTGAATTTTCCCGGCTCGACGACCTGCGCCTGTCCTTCGACTTGAATCGTGGCTGAACGGACGGCGAGGATCTCATTCTGGCTCATGCCCAGGCGGTAGCCGTCGAGCGTCCACTTGGTGCAATCGATCTTGTCCGATCGCAGGACCATCCCGATCGGCGCGGGAGGAGGAGGGGCGTCGGAGCCGGCGGAGGCCAACGTCCACACCATGACGCCCAGGACTGCGATGACCCCACGGTGGCCGCGAGCTTGTTGGTCGGCTCTTCGCATGACGCACCCCCGGAACGACTTGCGCCACCTGTCGATGTCCACAATCGGCGTGCGTGGGTGCGGTGTCAAGCCCCGGAAACTAGCGTGTTTCTTCCCAGGAACTTCGCGCATCGGGCAGCGGCGGCGAGCGCGGCCACCCACAAGCTTGCGGCCACCGAGCGTCAGGCGGCTCCGAGCTGCGACCAGGCGTAGAAGAGGCCGAAAGCCAAGCTCAGGAACCCCGCCGCGACGCGGATCGCACGGTTCAATCCGGGGCGCGCCGCCGTCGCGGCGAACGGCACGCTGATCGCCACGCTCATGAGCGCCATCCCCCCGATCGAGCCGATTCCAAAGACGAGCAGGTATCCGAGGCCGAGCAGCGGCGAGTGGATCTGCGCGAGCACGAGCAGCGTGAGGGCGGCGGAGCCCGCGAGGCCGTGCATCATCCCGACGGCGAGAGGCTTGAGGCCGGGCCGGCGAAGCGCGTGGACATGGCCGTCTGCCGCGAGGCCGGGAGCGTGTTCGTGCTCCGGCTCGTGGAAGTGGAGATGGCGGTGCGTCTTCTCGCCGTGGACGTGGAGGTGGACGTGGGCATCGGTCCGCGCACGGAGAGCGAGCGCGAGCGCACGTCCGCCGAGGACGATGATCATCACCGCGACGGCGAGCTCGAGGATGCGCGCGACGGGCTCCGGAATGACGACGTTCAGGCCGAGGACGAGGAGGCCGGCGGCGAGGATCGAGACGGTGTGCCCCGTTCCCCAGAGGGCGCCCGTGCGGACCGCGGCGCGCCAGCCCGCGCGCTCGCTGACGATCGCGCTGACGGCGGCGATGTGGTCGGCCTCGGTCGCATGGCGGAGGCCGAAGAGGAGGCCGAGCCCGAGGATGCCGACGACCGTTCCGGAGATCGCGCGCTCGGGCGAAGCGAAGAGCGCCGCGATCGGCGGCGGGATCGACTTCAGAGCGACGCCGATCCCGAGGAGGGCGATCGCCACCGCCGAGATCCGTCCGAGCCTCGCCGTCACACGTCCTCCGCCGTCGAACCGGTCGAACACCGATCGCGCGTAAACCATCGTGAGCCCCACCGCGACGAGCACCGCCGCGAGCCCCAGGCTGAACGCGCCGATGAGCGCCATCCCGAACAGTACACGGTGGAAGGCGATTGCGGACAGCAATACCACGATCGCCGAGGGACACGGAACGATGCCGCCGGAGATCCCCAGCGCCAGGAGGCCGCGCCACGTCAGCCTGTCCGGCACCCGATGGTCGTGATCGCCGTGTCCCCCGTGGTCATGGCCATGGCCGTGGTGGTGGCCGTGGCCGAGGCGCCGGGCGAGGAGGCCGAGCCCCATCGCGGTCACGATGAGACCCGACGTGAAACCCAACCAGGGGTAGAGACTCTCGGGTACGAAGTACCGCGACAGCACGAGCGTGAGACCTCCGAGCGCGAAGACGCCGGCGGTATGCGTGACGGTGACGATGAGGCCGAGCGCCACCGCGTGACGCGCCGCCCCGCGCTGGCCGACGAGGTAGGCGCCCACGACGGTCTTGCCGTGCCCCGGCGAGAGCGCGTGCGCCCCGCCCCAGAACAGCGCGGCGGCGAACGCCGCGAGCATGAGGCCCGCGCTGCCGCCGGCGCCGGGGCCGATGAGCGCAGCGAACCGATCCTGGGCCTTCGCGCCGCCGCCGGCCGTTCCGGCGTCCGGAAGCGGAGATGCCTTGCCCTCGGCGCGTGCGGTCGCGGCCTCGACGCCGGCGAGCAGGGTCGCTTCGGCGCCGTTGATCCGCGGGGGAGTCTGCAGGAGATCTTGCGGGTACGACGTCAATCGCGCGCTCCTGTCGCGACCCGGCACCGTCGCGCCGGTGAGCGCCATCCCCTCGCCGCTCCACGCGACGACCTCACGCCACCCCGCGCGACCGTCGAAGTTGTCGTCACGGAAGACGACCGGCGAGCCACCCGCGGGGACACGGTCGATCGCCGCCTCGTAGGTGACGTCGAGACGCATCGTGCGCAAGCCACCGGCGCCCGGGGCGACGCGCACGGCGGCGTCCTCTGCGCTCAGCACGCGCTCGCTGCCGCCGATCGTCAGGTGCAATCCCGGCGCGAAGCGCACCGCCAGGCGACCCGCTTCGTCTGCCGGCACCGCACCGTCGCCGATCTCCTGGAACGTCGGGATCTCGGCGAGATCGACGGCATAACGGATCCGGAGGCTCGAGGCCGCGGGCTCGATCGCGGCCCATCGGTTGATCGAGAAGTTCCCCAGCGGGTGGGCCGAGACGGCCGAGCACGCGGCGAACGCGACGAGAGCGGCGGCGACCTTGAGCTTCATGAGATCTCCCGGAGCGTGCGGCGGGCGACCTCCGCACCGGACGGGTCGAATCGAGCGTTGAGGCGTAGGGCGTGGGCGAGATCGCGCCTCGCTTCGGCGCGATCGCCGGCGGCGTTCGCGATCATCCCCGCGTGGAAGAAGAGGCGCGCGTCCTCGGTGCCGAGCTTCAGCGCCTCCGACATCGTCTCGCGAGCGCGCGCCAGGTGCCCTGCCTTGAAGGCGCACCACGCGACGGCGTCGTATCCGTAGATGTCGTGACGCGAGACGAGCGAGCGCTCGGCGACGCCGAGAGCGGCTTCGACGTCGTGGCCGCGATCGGCGTCGATCATCGCGATCTGCCGATCTTCCCGAAGCCGCTTCGTCGCTTCGACGAGTGCTAATGCCGCTCGAGCTTCGTCGGCGCGCCCGCGGCGCTCGAGGAGCGTGGCGAGCTCCGCAGCGACGAGCGGCGAGGGCAGGATCTCGAGAGACCGGCGATCGAGAGCGATCGCCCGCTCGTCGTGATCGAGCGCGGCCTCGTCGCGGGCGAGACCGGCGAGGGCCCACGGCGCCTGCGGTGCGAGCGCCACCGCCGCGCCGTGGTCCGCCGCGGCCTCGGAGAGCCCACCCCGTGCGAAGCGCAGGTCGCCGCGCTGCGAGAGATACCAGGCGCGCTCTGCCGGGCCGGCGGCGACCGCGGCGTCGAGCGCGCGGCTCATGAGCTCGATCGCGCCGTCGTTGTCTCCGGTCAGCTCGCGGAAGTAGGCGCCGCGGGCGTAGGAGGCGCTGTCGGGCCTGAGATCGATCATCTTCTGGAACGCCGTCTCGGCGCCGGCGTAGTCCCCCGTCTCGACGAGCGCGTCCCCGAGCGCGCCGAAGTTGAAGGGATCGTCGGGCCGCACCGCCTGCGCACGGCGCGCCGCCTGGGCCGCCTCGGCGAAGCGGTGCTCACCGCCGTAGATCCATCCGCGCAAGCGCAGCGCGTCGTAGTGCGCCGGGTCGATCTCGAGAGCACGGTCGCACGCCTCTTCGGCCCGGCGGTAGAGGGCGACGTCGCCCTTGAGGCGTGCCTCGTTCATGAGCGAAGCGGCCGCGGCCGTCAAGACGTCGGGGCTCGTCTCCCGGCGGGGGTTGGGAGACACGCTCGGAACGAGCGCTAGAGCCCCGGACGCCAGGACGGCCGCGGCCCACCTCATGGCGCCGGCTCCATCGGGTCGTGGTGCTGCCGGTTGCGTCCGTCGAACGGCTCGGGGAGGAACGGGAAGTACGGCGTGATTCCCTTCTCGTTGACGTTGACGCCGTCGCCGACGTTGTTCGCGATGTAGTTGGGCCCGCCGGCGACGCGCACGACGAGATCGGTCACGTCGTCGTTCGGCCGTCTCCCGTTCGGGAATCCGGCGCCGTCGGGCGTCGCGGTCCCCGACGCGTCGTGCGCCAGCGGGCCGAGGCGCTTGATCTGCGCGGGCGGCGTCGGAGGTACGGTGAGATTGAGCCGTAGCAGCTCGGCGAACGGTCCGATGTTCGGGCTCGGGTTCTGGCCCGCGTACTTCGTCAGGAGCTGGACGATGTCCTCGCGCGGGTTCGGCGGCACCGGCACGCCGGAGACGAGCTGGAGCGCTCCGGCGACGGCGAGATCGCGGTAGTAAGGCAGGAACTGCGCTTCGTCCTCGGGCGCGGTCTGGTTCCAGAGGTCCTTGAAGCCGATCGGGATGATCAGCTCGTTGACGAGCGGGTTCCCCATCCGCGAGACCTGCTTCCACGAGCTGACGTTCTTCGAAGCAGCGCCGGTGCGGCGGATCGAGACGCCCTGTCGCGAGGTCGTCGCGTAGGCGCCGATCGTCCCGTTCGCGGAGGTCGCGGGCAGGCCGTCTTTCGTGATGCGGCGGATCGGCACCTCGATCGCGATCGTGTTGATGTTGAATCCACTGAAGCTGTTCACGCCGAACGCGTCGTGCGCGTCGTCGGCGTCTTCGGCGTTGGTGAGAACGGGAAGAGGACGTCCGCCCGGGGGAGGCGGCGTCTCGGTCCTGAGGTTGAGCGTGTCGAAGACGGCGCCGAGGTCGATGGCGAACGTCTCCGCCCGCTGGCCGGCGAAGACGCGCGCGCCGGCCGATGCGTCGGTGAAGACCCCCTTCATGGCGAGCGCTTCGTAGTCGGGCGTCGTGCGCGGACCGATGTTCGACGGGACCGCGGAGAGCAGCTGCCCCTCGAAGAGCTTCGTGCGCGTGACGCAGTGCGCTCCGATCTTGCACGGCCGCACCTCGGTCACCGTGTAGCGCTGCTTCCGCGAGAGTCCCTCGCTCCCCTCGCCCTCGAGCGCCGTCACCGGCGGCAGCGCGAGCGTCGCGATGAACTGGTTCGGCGAGACCGTCTCGGTCGTGAAGCGAACCTCGTAAGAGACGTCGTCGACGCCGTCCTTGTCGTTGTCGATGTGGATCGCGTAGAGGACGGTGTCGTCGAAGGCGTAGTAATTGGGCCCCGCCGACGGCTCCTGACCGGGGATCACGTTCAGGATGAACGTGACCTTACGGTCGGCGGGTGCGCGGCCCAGGTTGGCGTCGTCGTAGCTGACGAACGCGTAGAAGTCGGTGATGTCCGCCGCGGGGTCGAGCGTCATGAGCGGCGCCTCGCGGTGGCTGGCGGCGCGCGCCGCGAGCGATGCCGTGAGCGCCAAGCCCAGACCGAAGACTTTCATTCTCATGCAAGTGCCTCCTCGGAAGTTCACAGTTCACAGTTCAAAGTTGATGGTTCACAGTCACTACGACGCGATTGGGCCGATCGGATTGCGAGCGGGGTAAGATGCGCGCCGAAATCCGATCGGGGCCTTGGCGTCGTAGGACCTGAAGACGAGATGGCGAAGGACGCGGAGACCGAGGACGGGGGGCTCCTGACGCGCATCGTCGCGCGCGATCCGGAGGCGCTCGCCACCCTGTACGACCGCTACCGCGGTGTCGTGATGGCGTTCGCCCTCCGGGTGCTCCGCGATCGCGCGGAAGCGGAGGAGGCCTTGGTCGACGTGTTCCACCAGGTCTGGCGACAGGCGGATTCGTTCGACTCGGGGCGCGGCAGCGTCGCCGCCTGGCTCATGACCCTCTGCCGGAGCCGCGCCGTCGATCGTCTGCGGCAGCGCGTGCGGCGGCAGGCGGTCGAGGCGGGCGACGGTGCGCTCGCCGCGATGCCGTCGACCGGCAATCGCCCGGACGCCGCCGCGGAGTCGAGCCTCGTCAAGCGCCGAGTCATGAAAGCGCTCGGGGTTCTGAGCGCGGGGCAGCGAGAGGCGATCGAGCTTGCGTACTACGAGGGGATGTCACACTCCGAGATCGCAAAGCAGCTCGGGGAGCCGCTGGGCACCGTGAAGACGAGGATCCGTCAGGGAATGTCAGCGCTGCGCGCTTCGTTGAGCGCGCACGAGGGATGACGTGGACGAGACGAGGGGCGGCATGAACGGGCGGTGCCGGGAGTTCGACGAGCTCCTGCCCCTCCGTGTGCTCGGCGGCCTCGAGTCCGACGAGGCGGCGCGCCTCGAAAAGCATCTCGCCTCGGGCTGCCCGCACTGTACCGCGGAGCTCGCGGCCTTGAGCGAGTCGCTGAACCTGATGCCGCTCGCCCTCCCCGAGGTCACGCCCTCGGAGTCGGCGAAGGCGCGGCTCATGGCCCGCGTCCGCAGCGAGGCGCCACCCCGTGCTAGCTCCTCCGGCTCGTGGTGGCGGCTCGCGGCCGCGGTTGCGGCCGCCGCCATCCTCGCCGCCTACGTCGGGGGAGCCTACGTTGCGCGCCGGAGCGCCGCGGTCGTCGCCGATCTTCATGCACGCCTCGACCGGCAGGCCGCGGAGCTCGTCGATCTGCGCCGGCAGATCGTCCAGACGAAAGACTCGATCCGCATGGCGAGCGCGCCCGGCGTCCACGTCTTCGACCTCGCCGGCCAGAAGGGGGCCGAGCAGGCGTCGGCGCGCGTCTTCTGGGATCCGAAGGGCGAGACCTGGCAGCTCTACGCGGCGAGCCTTCCGGCGCCGCCGGCGGGGAAGACGTATCAGCTCTGGCTGATCACGCCGACGCGGAAGATCAGCGCCGGCACGTTCGGGCCGACGGAAGGGGCCGGCGCGATCCGCGTTCCCGCCGACGCGGGCACGGTCGTCGCCGCGGCGGTCACCGACGAGCCGGCGGGCGGCTCGCCGCAGCCGACCGGCTCGATCCTCCTGCTCGGGAAGCTCTGAGCAGAGGGGACCGAAACTAGACCCGGGACAGTAACCAGGTTTAGTTTCGGAAGCTGTCCCCTCTTACTCTTTCGCGAGCGTACGGGAGACGACCGACGACAGGCGCCCGAAGTCGTACGGCTTCGAGAGGAAGCCCGTCATCCCCTCGTCGAGCAGCTCCTGCGCCGCGATGTTGAAGCCGTAACCGGTGCAGAGCACCGTGCGCACGTCGGGGTTCAGCGCCTTGAGCGCGCGGAAGCACTCGCGCCCGCCCATCCGTGGCATGACGAGGTCGATGAGGATCAGGTCGATCTCGGCGGCGTGGCGCTCGTAGTACTCGACCGCATCCTGTCCGTCGAAGGCGGTCGCGACGTCGTACCCCAGCTCGCGCAGGAGGTCGGCGGTCACGTCGCGCACCGCTTCCTCGTCGTCGACCACGAGGATGCGTCCGTGCCCGCGCACCCCGTCGTCGGCCGCTGCGGCGGTCTCGGCGAGGGCGCAGGCACCGCGCGGCAGCAGGATCTCGACCGTCGTCCCCGCTCCGACCGCGCTTTCGACGCGGATGCCGCCGCCGTGGTTCTGCACGATGCCGTAGACCATCGCGAGGCCCATGCCGGTGCCCTTGTCGCGGTCCTTCGTCGTGAAGAACGGCTCGAAGATGCGGCCGACGATCTCCGCCGGGATCCCGCAACCGGTGTCCGAGATCCTGAGGCGCCAGTGCGGACCCGGCTGCGTCCCCGGATACCTCTCGGCGCGCTCCCCGTCGAGCATCGTCTCGTCGATCGCGAACGCCAGCTCGCCCCCGTCCGGCATCGCATCGCGCGCGTTGACCGCAAGGTTCAAGATGACCTGCTCGATCTGAGAAGGATCGCCGCTGACGATCGGGGAAACACCGCCCGGGACATGGCGGATCCGGATCCGCTTGTCGATCGTGCGGCTCAGGAGCTCCAAGACCTCGCGGATCGTCGCGTCGAGATCGACGGCGACGGTCTGGTTCTTTCCCTTGCGCGCGAAGCCGAGGAGCTGGCGCGTGAGCGCGGCGCCGCGCTGCGCCGCCTTCTCGATCACCTCCGCGGCCCGCGTCACCGACTCCCCGGACTCGACGCCCCGCTTCAGGAGCGCGGTGTAGCCGAGGATCGCGGTGAGCATGTTGTTGAAGTCGTGGGCGACGCCGCCGGCGAGCGTGCCGATCGCCTCGAGCTTCTGCGACTGGCGGAGCTGCTCCTCGCTCAGCCGGAGGCGCTCCTCCGCGCACTTCCGCTCGGAGAGGTCGCGGATGTAGCCGGTGTAGACCGGCGGGCCGACGATGGGAACGCGCGTGATCGCGACTTCGACGGGGAATTCGCCGCCGTCCTTGCGGAGCGCCATCGTCTCGATCCGCCGCCCGATGACGTCCGCGGGGCCGTTGCCGATTCGGGCGATGAGCCTGTCGAGCGGCCTGTCGATTGCCTCGTCACGGCTCCAGCCGAACATCTCTTCGGCGGCCGGGTTGAACTCGGTGACGAGACCGTCGTGGCTCATCCCGATCACCGCGTCGAGCGCGGTGCGGACGACGGCGTCCTTCCGGGCCTCGCTCTGCTTGAGCGCCTCCTCGGCCGCCTTGCGGTCGGTGAGGTCGATCGCGGCGCCGATCGTGCCCACGATCTGGCGGCCGGCGTCGTAGAGCGGCTCGACGTGGGAGTGGAACGTCCGTCCCTTCCAGTCCATCTCGTAGGTGGAGGGCTCGCCGCCGAGCGCGCGGAGGTGCGTCGCGATCGGAAGAGCGCGAGGATCGCCGGTACCGAAGTACTCTTGGAGCGTCTTGCCGACGACCTCGTTCGCCTTCAGCTCGAGGTGGCCGAGCCCCGCGCCGACCGACGAGGTGAAGCGCAGGTCGCGGTCGGTCGACCAGAGGATGGCGGGCATCTGGCTGACGAGGACGCGGAGCCTCCCCTCGCTCTCGCGGATGAGCTGCTCCGAGCGGCGCAGCACGGTGAGGTCGGAGATGTCCTGCACCATGACCATCGTCTGGTCGACCTCGCCGCGCGGCGAGAGGACCGGCATCGACGTCGCGTAGAGCGTTCGATTTCCCTCGTCGCCGGGCTTCGCCATCTCGTGGTGCGCGACGGTGCGCGTGCGGAACGTCGACGCCGCGGGGCAATCGGCGCAGGTGGCCGCGGAGCCGCAGAGGACCTCATGACAGGCCTTCCCGACCATCGCCGCCGGCGTCACGCAGCCGGCGCGTCCCTCGGAGGCGACCGCGTTCGCCCACACGACGCACAGCGATGGATCGAAGACGAGGAACCCCGCGTCGGTGTGGTTGACGACCGCCGACAGCTTCTGCCGCTCGCGCTCGAGGACGCGGATCTGCCCGTCGAGCATACGAACCCAACGTTCGTAGTGCTGGAGGCGCCGGAGCAGCTCTCCGTCGGACTTCGTGGTCTCGGGGGACGACGGCGAGGCCATGGAGCGGGCGGCTAGACCTTGCCCCGGGCGTGGGCCATCTCGGCGCGCTCGTGCTGCGCGTAGACCTGCGCGAGCCAGTCGGCGACGCGCTCGACGCGCAGGACGGCGGCGTGATCGAACGCGTCGTGCTCGTGGCTATCGATGTCGATCTGTCCGAAGATCCGGTCGCCCTGCCGGATGAGGACGACGAGCTCCGACTTCGTCGACGTGGAGCACGCGAGATAGTTCGCGACCTTCGTGACGTCGGGGACGTTGATGTTGCGGCGCTCGGCGACCGCCGTGCCGCACACCCCTTGCCCCACCGCGATGAACACGTGATCGGTCGGCGAGCCGATGAACGGGCCGAGGCGGAGCACCTCGTCGGGAAACAGCTCGTAGATCCCGGTCCAGTGGAACTTCGGATGCGACTCGTGCAAGCGCGACACAGCGCTCGTGAGCAAGCTCTCGAACGTCGCCCCGTTCCGGCGCTCGTCGTCGAGCGCTTTCAAGATCCCGTCCGCGCTCATGGCACTCCCCTCCACGAATTCCCCTGCCGGAAAAAACATAGGCCGCGGAGGGATGAAGGCAAATAAGGGGGCGGGAAATGGGGACAGTCCCCATTTTCTCACAGAGCTTTGCGCCCCTATGCTTCGCGGAGCGCGGCGGTCACGGGCAGCCGGGCCGCGCGGATCGCGGGGAACACGCCGCCCACGAACCCGAGGACGAGCGCGAAGACGATCCCCTGGACGACGAGCGACGGCGTGACGTCGAACGCGAACGTCACCTGGCTGAAGGTGTCGAAGTTGAGCGTCGAGGTACGGTAGCCGTCGAAGATCAGCCACGCGAGGGCGGCGCCCACCGCCGAGCCGACGAGCGCCAGCACGAGGCTCTCCGCCATGACCGAGACGACGACGGCGACACGGCCGAAGCCGAGCGCACGGAGCGTCGCGACCTCGCGGGTCCGCGCCGCGACCGCGGAGTACATCGTGTTGAGCGCGCCGAACACGGCACCGATCCCCATCAGGATCGCGAGGATGAACCCGAGCCCGCGGATGATCGCCTGGAGCGTGCGCCCCTGGTTCCCGAAGTACTCGCTCTCGCGCTGGACCATGACGTCGAGGCGCGGGTCCTTCGTCAGGCTGTCCTTGAAGGCGTCGAACGCCTCCGGGGACTCGAGGCGCGCGACGACCGTCTGGAACGAGTTCCCGCGCCGGTACGACGGCTGGAGGACGCGCGCGTCGGTCCAGATCTCCGACTCCCAGACCGCGCCTCCGGCGGTGAAGATCCCGGTGACGGTCCACACGTTCTCGCCCCACTTGACCTGCGAGCCGACGTCCAGGCCGCGGAACTGCTTGCGCGCACCGTCGCCGACGAGGATCTCGTTCTTCCCCCACTCGAACGGCCGCCCCTCGATGATCTTGAGCTCGGGCCGTGCCGCGAACGCCGCCGGCTGGACGCCGCGCAGGGGCACGTTGGCGGGAGTCCCCGTCGTCTTCTTGGGACAGTCGACGACGACGAACAGCTCCGCGGACGAGAGCGGCACCGCCGCCTCGCCGGCGCGGACGGAGCCTCGGGCGATGCCCTTCGCCTGCGCGATGATGTCGACGGAGTCGCCGACGAGCACGCTCATCATCTCGCTGTCGCTGCCCGCTCTCATGACGAGCGCGTTCTGGGGCGAGCCGGCGGTCTGGAGCGTCTTGCGGAACCCCTCCCCGATCGAGAGGACGGCGATCAGCACGGCGACGACGCCCGCGATCCCCACGACCGTCGCGAGGGAGGGCCCGCGGCGCTGCGGGATCGTGCGGAGCGCGGTGCCGGTCACGGCGAAGACCTGCGAGAGCCACTTGAGCATGTTCATGCCCTCCTGAGCGCGTCGACGATTCTGAGACGCATCGCCTGAACCGCGGGGAGGATTCCCGCGACGAGCCCGAGGAGCACGACGAACAGAATTCCGACGATCGCGTCGCGCGAGGGGAGATAGAAGATCGGGAGGAAGCCGTGGGTCGGGTCGCCCGCGGCGATCGCCGCGGCGCCGATCGCGAGGCCGAGCCCGCCGCCCACGATCGTGAGCACCAGCGCTTCGACGAGGACGAGCGCGAGGACCGCGCCGTTCGAGAAGCCCACGGTCTTCAAGACCGCCAGCTCGGCGGTTCGCTCGCGCACCGACTGGGCGATCGTGTTCCCCGTGACGAGGAGGAGGGTGAAGAAGACGGCCGCGAGAATCCACTGGATGATCGCGCCGATGTTGCCGATCTGATCGGCGAACCCCTGGGCGAGCGCCTTCTCGGTGACGGTCTTCGTCTCCGCCGGCGAGTTCGCGAAGTTCGCGTCGATCTTCTTGCCGATGTCCGCCGCCTGCTTCGGGTCCGCGATGCGGACGATGTACCAGCCGACGATCCCCTGGCCGTACTGACGCGCCTCGTCGAAGTAATCGTAGTGGAACAGGAACTGCGTCTTGTCGACCGTCTTGTCGCCGGTGTAGATCCCCCGGACGTTGAACTCCCAGACCTTCGAGCCGTCCTTCTTGCGCCAGATCGTCCCCTGCACGGGAACGCGGTCGCCGACCTTCCAGCCGTAGCGCCGCGCGGTCGTCTCGCCGACGAGGACGCCTTCGCGATCGTCGGCCCACGCCTTCTTCTCGGCGACGGTCACCTTGAACTCGGGGTACATCGCGAGATAGCTCTCCGGCTCGACGGGCGCCTGAAACACGCCCTGGAAGCCGGTGTTCGGATTCTGGTAAATCCCGCCGAACCAGGAGGCGTGCGTCACCGACACCACACCCGGCGTGCGGGCGATCTGGTCCTGGTAGCTCTTCGGGAGCGGCTGGATGATCGACGTCTTGTGCGTCGTGAACAGCCGGTCGGCGCCCGCCACCTCCACGCCCGCCGAGAACGCGATCCGCACGGCGGCGAGGTACGCGAAGAGGATGAACGCGACCACGATCGAGAGGAGCGTGAAGATCGTCCGCGCCTTGCGCCTCTTGAGGTTGCTCCAGAGGAGCGGCCAGAACTTCATGCGGCCGTCCCGACGAGAACGCCCTTCTCGAGGTGGAGCACGCGCGTGGCGCGCTCGGCGGCCCGCGGGTCGTGCGTGACCATGATCACCGTCTTGCCGTGCTCGCGGTTCAATGCCTGGAGGAGGTCCAGGATCTCGTCCCCCGCCTTGCGGTCGAGGTCGCCGGTCGGCTCGTCGCAGAGGAGGAGCGTCGGGTCGGTGACGATCGCGCGCGCGATCCCGACGCGCTGCTCCTGGCCGCCGGAGAGCTGGCGCGGGTAGTGCTTCGTCCGGTCCGACAGGCCGACGAGCGAGAGCGCCGTCGCGACCTGCTGCTTGCGCCGCGCGCCCGAAAGCGACGTGAGGAGCAGGGGCAGCTCGACGTTCCGCTCGGCCGTGAGCGCGGGAAGCAGGTTGTACATCTGGAAGACGAAGCCGACGTGACGCGCGCGCCACGCCGTGAGCTTGCCGTCGGAGAGACCCGAGATCGTGACGCCGTCGACGTCGACCGATCCCGACGTGGGCCGGTCGAGCCCGCCGATGAGATTCAGGAGCGTCGACTTCCCCGAGCCCGACGGCCCCATGAGCGCGAGGAACTCGCCCTTCGCGACGGCGACGCTCAGGCCCTGGAGCACGTCGATCTTCTCGCCGCCCCGGAAGAACGTCTTGTGGATGCCTCTCACGTCGACCAACGTGCTCATCGTGCCCTCGTTTCCTTCACGGCCATTCCTGCGGCCAGATCGTCCGGCCCCCCCGTGACGACGCGCTCCCCCGCGGTCAGCCCCGCCATGACCTCGGCGGGATCGTCACCACCCGGCCCCATCGTCACCGCGCGGTGCTCGAGCTTGTTGTCGACTCCGACGACGAAGACGAACTCGCTTCCCGTCGATCCGCGCACCGCGGCGCGCGGGACGCGCACGACGCGCTTCTCGGTCGCGCCCTCGGCAGCGCTGCCCAGGAAGGCGACCTTGATCCCCATGTCCGGAAGGATTCGCGGGTCGAGCTGGTCGAAGGCGATGCGCACCGTCACCGTCGCCTTCTGACGGTCGGCGGCGGGGATCGTCGTGATGACGTGCGCGGGGATCGCCCAGTCGCGGTAGGCGTCGAGCGTCGCCTCGACCTTCTGCCCCGGCTGCACGCGCTGGATGTACGCCTCGTTGACGTCGACCTCGATCTCGAGCGACGTCATGTCGACGATCGTCGAGATCCCCGTGCGCGTGAACCCGCCCCCCGCCGACATCGGCGAGATGATCTCCCCCGGCTGCGCGTTCTTCGAGATCGCGACACCGGCGAACGGCGCGCGGATGACCGTGTCGGCCAAGTTCTGCCGCGCGATGTCGACGGCGCGCTCCTGGGCGTGCACCTGCTGGTCTTCCGTCGCGCGATGAGCCTCGAGGACAGCCACCTCCGCTGCGATCGCATCCCTGTCGGCGCTCGAGGTCACACCACCCTTGAAGAGCTCGTCGATGCGCCTCTTGCGAACGTACGCGTCGTTGATCTGCGCGTCGGTTTCCTTGACGCCGCGGCGGGCCGCCTCGAGCTGAGCCTCGGCGAGCTGGAGCGCGGGCGCGATCTGCGTGGCGTCGAGCCGCGCCAGGATCTGGTCCTTCTCGACCTTCATCCCCTCTTCGACCATCACCTCGACGACCTTGCCGGTGATCTTCGACGAGACGGTCGCCTGCCGCCGCGCGGTGACGTAGCCCGACGCGTTGAGGACCGTGGTACCGCCGCCCTTCGCGGTCGAGGCGACCTCTTCGACGGGCACGGTCGTGACGAGCGCCGCGCGCGGACGCAGCGCCCACCACGCGCCCGCGGCGACGAGGATGAGGACGAGCGCGCCGATGACGACCCACGGCGCACCGCGGCGCTCACGCGGCCTCTCGTCGCGGTCGATCTTGAGGGCATCCAGCTTCCGCTGGAAATCGCCATCGGCCTGGTTCGTCGTGCTCAAGCGGCCGATTATAGGGGATTCAGAGGGGACAGCTTCCGAAACTCGGCACTGAGAGTTTTGGAAGCTGTCCCCTCTTCATTTCAGGGCGTAGACGTTCCCATCCATGCTGCCGACGTAGATCGCGCCGTGGTCGACGACGGGCGACGACATGATCGCGCCCACCGAGGCGAAGCGGTAGATGTCGAGGTACATGTCCTCGAAGTCGTTGAAGAGCGGCGTGAACGCTTCCTGGCGGAGCGTGCCGTCGTCGTTGACGACCTTCATCGGGTCGACCTTCGAGGCGTCGGTCTGGAATTCCCACGCGGCGTCGCCGGTCTTCGCGTCGACGGCGAAGAGGCGGCCGGCGTGGTTGCCGAAGTAGACGAGGCCGCCCGAGATCGCGGCCGACGAGAAGACGTACGCCTTCGCCTTGAAGTTGAACTTCAGGCGCCCGGTCTTCGCGTCGAGCGCCAGGAAGCGCGCGCTGTCGGACGTGCCGACGTAGACGACGCCGTCCCGCACCGCCGGCGTGCCGATGACCCACGACTTGCTCGTCGGGTAGTCCCACTTCTTCTTGCCGGTCCCGGCGTCGAGCGCGTAGACGTGGGCGTCGCGGCAGCCGACGTAGACGGTGCCGTCGACGACGGCGGGCGACGACTGGAAGCCGACCTGGTTGTGGATCGCGGGGTCCTGGCCGGCGTCGAAGGTCCACTTGAGCTGGCCGTTCTCGGCGTCGAGCGCGTAGAGCGTGCTGTCCCAGCTCCCGACGTAGACGACGCCGTTCGCGACGGCGGGCGACGCGTGGACGACGTCCCTCGTGGCGTACTTCCATTGGAGGATGCCGGTCGCCGCGTCGACGGCGTAGACGTTGCCGTCGCCGCTACCGAAGTAGACCTTGCCGTTCACGACCGCCGGCGACGACGTGAAGATGTCCCACGCGTCGGGGATCGTCTGCGCGGTCGACGGATACCCGTGGAGGTTCTTCGCTTCGAATTTGCGCTCGTGCTCGGCGACGAAGACCCACTTGGGCTGGCCGGTGGCGACGTCGATCGCGGCGAGCGCGCCCGTTCCCGAGACGAAATAGAGCGTTCCAGAGGATACGGCGGGCGACGATGCGATCGGCATGCGCGACTTGAACTTCCATTTCTCCTTGCCGGTCTCCTGGTCGATCGCGTAGAGGTAGGTGTCGAGACTGGTGACGTAGACGACGCCGCCGTCGACCGCCGCCGATCCCACGACGGGGCCGCCGGTCTTGAACTTCCACACGAGCGCCGGAGTGGATGCGGGGCCGCCGCCTTCGTAGACTCCGGCGCGCGTGACGCCGCCGTGGAACGTGGCTTGAGCGCCCGCGTGCGTGATCGCACTTGTGAGCACGAGTGCCGTCACGATTGTCTTCATGCCGTTCGTTTACGGCAGTGCATCGTGACGGTTTCGCTATTCTTGAATTTCTTACTGCAACGACGCCGCCTCACCACCTGGGGTGTGTTTCGAAGCGTTTCGACGCGGTAGGAATTCCCCTCATGCGGGAAAACCGCACGCAATCGCCCGTGGCACTTCGCTTGCTGAATTCCGCCGCAGCGGGCACCGGGCCCTTGCACCCGTCTTCATGCGTCTTCGTCGAAGAGCGCATGGGGCGCCGGCGCTCCCAACCAGCCAAGGAGGTAACGATGAGATCGATGCAAGTCATGATGGCCGCCGCACTCGGCCTCGGGCTCGCGGCGTGCGCGCAGGCTCCGAAAGCCGACATCGACGCCGCGAAGCAGGCCCTGGACGGCGCCCAGCAGGCTCAAGCGAGCGACTACGCCTCCGAGGCGTGGACGGCGGCGAAGGATGCCGACGCGAAGCTGCAGACCGAGCTCGAGGTCCAGAGCAAGAAATGGACGCCGCTCCGGTCGTACGAGCAGACGAAGCAGCTCGCGCAGGTCGCGAAGAGCGAGGCGGACCGCGCCACGAAGGAAGCGACGGCCGGGAAAGAGAAGGCCAAGGGCGACGCCGGCGATCTGATCGCGCAGGCGAAGTCCGCGTACCAGAACGCGCAGACGGCGCTCACGACGGCGCCGCACGGGAAGGGCACCGAGGCGGATCTCGCGAGCCTCAAGTCCGACACCGCCGGCATCGACGGCCAGATCCAAGACGCCCAGCGGGCGTACGACGCGGGCGATTTCCTGGGCGCCAAGACGAAGGCCCAGGCCGCGGTCGATGCGGCGAACAAGATCACGTCGGAGATCGAAGAGGCCAAGACCCGCCGCCGAGCCGCCTGAGGCCGGCGATCCGCACCGTCGACGATGAGAGAGCGGTCGCGCCGGACACCGGCGCGGAGGTGCTCATGAAGAGTCCGGACCAGCTTCAAGCGGTTCCCGCGCGCTCTTCGATCCGTCCCGCAGGCGCCGCCGCGGCCACTCTCCTCGTCGTCTCGAACAGGCTCCCGTACGACATCGGCCGCGGCAGCGGCCCCAAGCATCGCAACGTCGGCGGCCTCGTCAACGCGCTCGAGCCCGCGTTCCTCTCGCGCGGGGGGACGTGGTTCGGCTGGGACGGCATCAGCCTTCCGAACGCGCGCGCGGTCGAGGACGCCCTCGCCTCGCCGCACGCCTTCCGGCTCCCTTCCGGCGTCGACCTGTGCGGCGTGCCGCTCAGCGAGCGCGACGTGGCCCGCTACTACAACGGCCTCTGCAACCGCTCGCTCTGGCCGATCCTCCACGACTTCACCGGCAAGGGCGTCTTCGATCCCGACGATTGGGAGCGCTACGTCCGCGTCAACCGCCGCTTCGCGGACGTCGTGCTCGCACGCTCACGAGCGGGCGACCGGATCTGGGTCCACGACTTCCAGCTCTTCCTCGTCCCTCGCTTCCTCCGTGAGGGCGGGTTCCGCGGCCGGATCGACTTCTTCCTGCACACGCCGTTTCCCCCGTCGGAGATCTTCCGCACGATCCCGTGGCGCGAGGAGATCGTGCGCGGCCTCCTCGCCTGCGACACCGCGGCGTTCCACATCCCGCGCTATCGCGACAACTTCGCCGGCGCCGCGGCGGCGCTCGTCTCGGCGACGGCCTCACCGGCGGGCGCGAACAGCCTCGATCTCACCCACGCGGAGGGCGCGACGCGGATCGCGGCGGAGCCGATCGGGATCGACGTTCCCGCGATCACGTCGCTCGCGGGCAGCCGTCCCGTTCAAGCGCGCGCGCGGCGGATCCGCGCGGCGTACGGGGAGCGCCCGATCGTCTTCGGCGCCGAGCGGCTCGACTACACGAAGGGGATCCTGGAGCGCCTCTACGGCGTCGAGCGGCTGCTGCGCCTTCGTCCCGAGACGATCGGCTCGTTCGTGTTCGTGCAGGTCGTCGTGCCAAGCCGCCACGTCGTCGAGGAATACCGCCGCATGAAGCGCGACATCGACCGCGAGGTCGGCCGCATCAACGGCGAGTTCGGAATCGACGGCTGGCAGCCGATCCACTACGGCTACCGCTCGCTCGACCGGGCGGAGCTCGTCGCCCACTACCTCGCGGCGTCGGTCGCGCTCGTGACACCGCTGCGCGACGGCATGAACCTGGTCGCTGCGGAGTTCGTCGCGTCGCGCATCGACGGCGGCGGCGTCCTCGTGCTCAGCGAGTTCGCGGGGATCTCGGAGGTCGTCGACGGCGCGGTCCTCGTGAACCCGAACGACGTCGACGCGCTCGCGACCGCCGTCTCGCAGGCGCTCGCGATGCCGGCCGACGAGAGGCGCGAGAGGATGGATCGCCTGCGGCCGCGCATCCTGTCGAATTCGGCCCAGTCGTGGGCCGGCCGCTGTCTCGGCCTCGGCTCGCCGCGCGAGGCCGCCCGTCCCGCGGGGACGACCGCCGTCGGGGCGGATCCGTGGGCCACGGCGTGACCGCGCTCGCGGCGGAGGTCGCCCGCGCGGCCCGCCGGCCGCGTGCCGCGCGCTCGATGATCCTCGACATCGACGGCACGCTGGCGCCGATCGCGCGCACGCCGGAGGTGGCGCGCGTGCCGCGGCGGGTGCTGTCGTCGCTCGAGAGCCTCGTCCACGGCGGGTGGCGCATCGCCGTCGTCAGCGGACGGCCCGCGGCCCAGGCGCGCGCGATGGTGCCGGTGTCCGGGATCGCGATCTACGGATGTCACGGCGTCGAGCGCGAGGGCCGCAAGATCCCGCACGGGCTCCAGACGCTCGGCGTTCGTCTCGCGCGCATCGGTCGCGAGATCGCCGCCTTCGCACGGCGATTCCCGGGGATCCGCGTCGAGCGGAAGCCGATCGGGGTCGCCTTTCACGACCGCGCCGCGACGTCGCGCGTCCGCGGCCGCTGGCGGCGCGCGCTCGACCGCCGGCTCGAGGGGTACGATCTCCACGGGCTCGAGATCGTTCCGGGCAAACGGGTCCTCGAGATCCGGCCCGCGGGGTTCGGCAAGGGAATCGTCGCGCGCGTCTGGCCGCCGGCGCGCCGTCTCCCGCGCGCCGATCGCTCCTTCGTCGTCATCGGCGACGACCGGAGCGACGAGGAGCTGCTCGAGGCGTTCGCCGGCCGCGGCGTCACGATCCGGGTGGGCGGTGCGCGGGTGCACACCGCCGCGCGATCGCGCCTCCCGTCGTCCTCGGCGGTCGGACGTTTCCTTTCCCTCCTCGCCCGGGCGGAGACCAGCCGATGAGCATCGTCGAGACACGCGCGGCGAAGCCGTTCCTCTTTGCCGATTACGAAGGCCTCGTCGTCGCGACCGGATGGGAGGCGAGGAACCTCCGCGAGCTGACCGAGATCGTCCGGCGCGCACCCCCCGACGTCATCCATCACCACGTCTTCCGCGCGGCGCTCGAGCATCGATACGGGACGTGGGACCACCCGAACGATTTCGGCGCCTGGGCGGCGAACGCGCTCGGCGACCCGGTCCTCGCGGAGAAGCTCTCGAGCCTCGACCTCTTCCGCCGAGGCGACATCGAGGACACGCGCGCGGCGATCGTCGAGATCTTGGAGGAGCACCTCGACGAGGTGGCGACGGTGCCGTGGGCCCGCCCCGGCTTCGGCTTCCACTTCGCCTCCGGCATCTACTTCGCGCTCCCCGGAGAACGCGCGGCCTACACCCTCCCCGAGCTGAGGGACGCGATCACCGAGATCCCCTTGAGCTCGCTCTACTTCCACTTCCACGAAGCACGCCTTCGCGGGACCGACGACGCCGACGACTTCTCGCGCTGGATCGAGGACGAGCTGGGGCGCGTCGACGTCGCCGAGCGGCTTCGCCGGATCGACTTCTACCTGTTCAGCCTCGAGGAGCTGCGTCAACGGATCGTGACGATCCTCAATCCGGAGCTTCCATGAGCCAGGGCGCGACGCTCGACGAGTACGCCGAGATCGTCGGCAAGGGACGCATCGACGTCATGCGGCGGCTCGCGACGCGCCTCAAGGGCCTGCGCCTCGTCATCGTCAACTCGACGCGGGTCGGCGGCGGCGTCGCGGAGCTGCTCACGCGGCACGTGCCGCTCTTCGAGGAGCTCGGCCTGAAGCCGAGGTGGGAGGTCATCGTCGGCGGGCCGGAATTCTTCGTCGCGACGAAGCGGATGCACAACGCGTTGCAGGGCTTTCCGGGCGACCTGACCGCGGCCCAGCGCGAGGCCTACATCGCGGCGAACCAGCGCGAGGCGGCGCGTCTCGCGCTCGACGACGCCGACGTCGTCGCGATCCATGACCCGCAGCCCGCCGCCCTCATCTCGTTCGCGCCGAAGGTCTGCCCGTGGATCTGGCGTTGCCACATCGACGCGTCGCGGCCTTTCCGTCCGGTCTGGAAGTTCCTCCACGAGTGGGTCCGCCTCTACGACGCGAGCGTCTTCTCGCTCTCCTCGTTCACGCGCCCGCTCCGCCACCCGCAGTTCCTGATCCCGCCGTCGATCGATCCGCTTTCGGACAAGAACGCCGAGATGACGGACGACGAGATCGACCGCCGGCTCGCGGCGCTCAAGATCGACCGCAGCGAGCCGCTCCTCGTGCAGGTCTCCCGCTTCGATCGCTTCAAGAACCCGGTCGGCGTCGTCCGCGCGTTCCGTCGCGTCAAGCGCCGCGACCCATGCCGTCTCGTGCTCGCGGGCGGCAGCGCCGACGACGATCCGGAAGGCGCCGAGGTGCTCCGCGAGGTCCTGGACGAGGTCGACGGCGATCCGGACATCGACGTCCTCGCCATTCCGCCGGACAGCCACCGCGACATCAACGCGCTGCAGCGCGCCGCGGCGATCGTCATCCAGAACTCGACGAAGGAGGGCTTCGGCCTCACCGTGACCGAAGCGATGTGGAAGGCGAAACCGGTCGTCGCGGGCGCGGCGGGAGGGATCACCCTCCAGGTCCACGACCATCGCACCGGCTTCCTCGTGCACTCGGAGGAGGGGCTCGCGTTCCGCCTCCGCTACCTCTTGAACCGCCGCCCGCTCGCTCAGGAGATGGGCCGCGAGGGGCGCGAGCTGGTCCGCTACAAGTTCCTGCTGACGCGGCAGCTCCGCGACTGGCTCACGCTGCTCCTCATCGTGACGGGGCGCGCCGGGGAGATGCAACTGGAAGACAAGTTCACAGTCGGCAGTTCACAGTTCACAGCACTATGACGAAACCCTCCGGGCCCGCTTTCGCGCGCGCCCGGAGGGCTTCGCTTCGACGATGACGCGCGGCGGCTCGGGCGTTTGCCCCTTGGCCGCTCTGCATCATCGGTTTCAGCCCTGAGTCCTTTCCGCGTTCCGGTTGAGATAATTCAGATACGCGCTGGCCTCGCCCTTCGGCTCGACCTTCTTGTCGAAGAGGATGTCGCGCGCCGTACGGCCTCTGTCGCCGTACATCGCCTTGTTCTTCTCCTCGTCGGGCTTGATCACGGTGCCGTCGAGCGCCGCACCGAGGAACGCGCCCTGCGAGCGCGACCAGGCGAGGATCTCCGCATGGAGCTCCGCGTCGGTCGCCGCCTTGGCGGTGCGGCCGACCGGGCCCGCGGTCGCTGTGGCTTCCGCGCCGATCGTGAACTTGTCGGCGAGGAGATGCCGCATCCCGCTCTCGTTCATGATGAGCATGACGAGATCGGTCTGCTGACCGCCGAACTGCCAGCCGACGCTGCCGCCGCCGATCTTGAAGAACGCGGGGGCGCCCATCTTGCCGCTGGAGTCGCGGCAGGTGATCACGCCGCTACCGCCCTGGCCGCCGATGATGAACGCGCCCTTGGTGACGTCGGGAAACACGCCGACGCACTGGGCCTTCTCGAGCGCATCCTTCGGAATCCCCTTGTCGGGAGCTTCGAGCGACGCGCGAAGCACCTGCTCGGCCTTCTGCAGCTTCTCGACGTCCTTCGTCGCTTCCTTACCGCCTTGATTGACGGTCTTGTCGTTGTCGTGATCGGCGGCGAGCACGGGCGCCGCAACGAGCGCGGTCGCTACCGCCGCCGTGATCGTCATGCGAACGAGTGCTTTCATTCTCGATCCTCCATACGCAGGACGGCGACACAATGCACGCTGCCCGCACGCTCACCTGCCGCAAGGTGGATGCCAATGCGAGATCGCGCGCTGTTCCGTGCATGAGACGAAAAGTGGCGGCTCATTCTTTCGCGCTCGCGGCAAACGTACGCGGCACGGAACCAGACGACGACGATGACGCGGAATTCTCAGGCTGTGCATGTAGCGCATCGTCGGCGCGCGCCGACAATGTGAGAGAAGAGAGCCGGATCACGCCGGTGCGTTTACGTGCCTGGGGGTGATCCCTGACGACGATTTGCCTCGTGCCATCCGCGTGTTTCCTGCGGGATTGCTCATCGGTAGGCGATCTCGTGCCTTTTCACGATGGGCACGGTGGTTGCTCCTCATCAAGAGCGAGCGCGACGGTAGACGCGGCCAGTCCCTCAATCCAGGTCGGGTCGTACGCGCGAGGAGAGCATCATGAAGTTGGGAGTTCCAATGATTGCAGCCGCGCTGGTGGTGGGATCGGTCGCCCTGGCGCAGCCCACTCCGACCCCGAATCCGGATCCGAACCAAGACTATTCCGGCCTCACCATGACGAAGGGCCAGGTCGTCTCGTCGGATTCCCGCTCGAATACGCTCGTCGTCAAGGTCGACAGCAAGACCGCGATGGGGAGCACAGGCTCGACCGGTAGCAACATGGGCACGATCCCGAGCGCCGAGGACATGTCGTTCGTCGTCGGCCCCGACACCAAGATCCTCAAGGGCAGCAAGAAGTCCTCGCTGTCCGAGGTGGCCAGCGGCGACCACGTGACGGTGAACTACCGCACGGTCGGCGGGAAGAACATGGCCGTCTCGATCGGCATCGAGCCCGCCGCCTAGAGCCGGCTCGACCTTCGACCATTCTCGAAGCCGTGGATGGCGCCCCGCCAGGCGACCGTCCACGGTTTCTTTTGCTAGCGCTCGAAGAGCGCGTTCAGCTCGTCGAACGGAGCCGCGTCCCCGAACGAAGCGAACGAACCGTCCTCCGCGATCGACCGTGCCGCGCGCATGAACGCGCCCCACGCGACGCGCGCCAGCGCCCCTCCCACCGAGATCCGCCGCACGCCGAGGTCGCGGAGCTGCGCCACCGTGAGCGTGCGATTCATCGTCGAGACGAGCACGTTGACCGGCTTCGGTGCGACCTCCTTGACCATGCGCGCGATCGCCGCCGGCTCGATCACGCCGGGTGCGAAGAGGCAATCGGCGCCGGCCTCCGCGAATGCCGCGAGGCGCGACAACGCGACCCTCTCCGGCTCGGCGGCCCCGACCAAGAACGACTCGCACCGCGCCGTGAGCACGACCGGAACCCCCGACGCATCGATCGCGGCGCGCGCGGCCTTCACGCGCTCGATCGCGATGGGCTCGTCGTAGAGCGGCCGATCCCGCAGCCCCGTCGCGTCCTCGATCGAGAGGCCGGCCGCGCCGGTGAGCACGCAGAGGCCCACGTTCGTCGCGACCTGCTCGGGATCGTCGGCATACGCCGATTGGAAGTCGCCGTTGACCGGAAGCTTCGTCGCCCCCGCGATCTCCGCGATGTGATCGAGCATGACGTCGCGCGGCAAGACGCTCGGATCGTCGGGGAGCCCTCGCGAGAACGCGAACCCCGCCGAGGTAGTCGCAAGCGCCTCGAAGCCGAGATTCTCGAGGAAGATCGCGCTCCCTGCGTCCCAGGGATTCGGAATGACGAAACAGCCGTCTTCATGCAGACGGCGAAAGCGTGCGACGGCAGTGGATTGACGACTCGAGGCATCCATTCGGCGGATCCTACACTGTGTTAGGGTGCCCTCAGGTACTGGGGGAGCCACTTGAACGACCGATCGTCGCGGCTGGTCCTGAGGGACCGGCTTCTCACCGAGCTCGTCGAGCCGTCGGCGGCGAGCGCGCCGAGCGCATCGCTCCTCGCGGCCACGGATGACGAAGCTGAGCTGATCCTCGCCGGAGGCGAGAGATGCTGGCTGCTGACAGCCCCGCTCGATCCCGACGCCCTGCGACAACGTGCGAGCGAGATCATCGGAGCGCATCGCCGGGCACCACTTCTGCTCATCGTCGCCGGAGGAGGGTCAGGGTTCGCGAAGGCGCTCAAGTCCGCTATCCCATTCTTCCAGTTGAGCGGCCGAATCATCGCCTATCAGTTCGACGACGATGGTCGGCTTCGAAAGGTCTCCGGTCGAAAGTCGCAGGCGCTTCTGATGGCAGCGCGCAGCCTCCGCGACCGGCTCGCCTCGCTGCACGGCGAGCGCGTGCTCAACCGCGAGCAACTCGACGGGTGGATTCGTGCCGCGCAGGCGGACGCCGAGCAGGAGTCGCGGTTCGTCGCGTCTCTCCGATCTCGCTTTCCGGTGGTTACCGCCGCCATCGGCCTGATCTGCGTCGCCTTCTATGGCCTGACCCTCTATTGGGGAGGCGGTCACTTCCCATCCGCGCTGTGGCATCTCGGCGCCATCGACCACGAGAGGATCATCCAGGGCGAGTGGTGGCGCCTCCTGTCGGCGGCCTTCCTCCACGGAAGCTTCATGCATCTCTTCGTGAACATGCTGGCCCTCGCGAGTTTCGGCGTGTTCCTCGAACGACTTCTCGGCCCTCACCGCTTTCTCGTCCTCTATACGGTGTCGGGAATTGTCGGCTCTCTCGCGAGCGCGCTCATGCGACGCGGCGGGATCGCGGTCGGGGCCTCCGGGGCGATCTGGGGTCTCATGGCGGCCGGTGCTGGCCTCGCATGGAAGCCGCGAGGATTGCTGCCGCCCATGACGCTCGACGTATTCAAGCGCCAAGCCATCACTCCCGTCGCCGTCAACTTCCTGTACTCGTTTCAAAAAGGAATCGACTTCATCGCCCACTTCGGCGGCGGCGCAGCCGGGTTCGCGCTCATGGCCACGGGTGTCCTCACCCGCGGTCTGCGCCCCGAGTTCGCTCAGGATCGAGCTGGCGAGCCAATCGTGCCGGCGCCCGCGCAGACCTGGCGTGTGATGTCGGCCGCTTGCGCGGTCGCTTGCCTCGGCTCCCTCGCCGTCTCCATCGCGATGCTACGGCCATGGGAGCTCGACCACCCGAAGCGCACGCGTCACGTTCTTGAGCCATCGGAGGTCTCGATCGAGCTCCCGTCGTCGATGGATGCGGGGCCGCCCCAGGCGTCGGGCACATGGACGATCTTCCACTGTGGATCGATGCCGCGCGCGCCTTTGACCGTCGAGATCAGACTCCATGACATCTCGGGCCCTCCCGACGTTCAAGAAGCCTTCAAGGTGTTCCAGGACAAGATGCGCAAGCCGCCAATGGAGAGTGCGACGATCGTCGGCGCGCCGCGCATCGAAGAGATCGCCGGCCGGAAGTTCGCTGCGGCGGACTATCAAATCGCGGGGCGCTCGGTCGTGCGCACTCTGGCAACCGTCGCCGGACATCACGTCGTCATCCTCCATTTCGAGGGTCTCGAGGGCGGTGAATTCTGGGATCGAACGACCCACGAAATCGCGACGAGCGTGCGGTCGCCCGACTAGTCCTCCGGCGGCCCCGACGCCGCCGCGACCTGGTCGGCCTTGATCTTCGCCGCGTCGAACTTCTTCGCCGACGCGAGCATCTTCGCGACCGTCTCGTCGAACTTCGGGTCGCCGCCCTTCTGGAAGCGCAGCGGGTTGATGCGGGCGATGACGAACGCTTTCAAGTACGGGCTGACGAAGCCGCGCTCCTTGAGCTCGGCGACGGCGGCGACGACGGCCTCGTCGAGCTCCAGGAGAGCGGCCGCGCGCTCGTCGCGTACGGCGAGGGCGGCGGGCAGCTTCGATGCGAGGAATGTCTCGACGCGCTTGAGCATCGGCGCGTAGGCGCCGCCGGAGAAGCGGCCCTTCTTCTCGTAGGTTGCGCCCAGGGTGAGGAGCGACGGCTCCTCGAACTCGAGCGCGAACTCCTTCTCGGCGCGCGGGTCGAGATCGGCGAGCGAGCGCGCCATCCGGATGACCTCGAGCGACTTCTCGCGCACGTTGTGCGCCTTCTCGGTGTTGAGCGCGAGGATCCGGTAAGCGGTCTCGGCCTCGGGAAGGAGAAGCGCGACGACCGCCTTCGCGCCGATCGTGCGCAGCGCGGCGAGGCGGTGGTTGCCGTTCGGCGTCCAGTAGCCGACTTCGGGACTCTTCACCGCGATGATCGGATCGAGGAAGCGGTCGATCTGGTCGATGACGTTCGCGAGGCGTGCGGCGTGCGTCTCCGAGAGGTCACGCTGGAACGGCGTGGGCTGGACGGCATCGATCGGGAGCGCGGCGAGGATCTGCCACCGACCGCCGACCGGGTCCTTGTACGTGGCGAGCACCTCGCCGCCGTCCTCGTCGACCTGGCGGCGCAGGGCGTCGACGGCGGCGGGGACGTTCCCGGAGGTCAGCGTCGCGGGCGTGAGCCCGCGCGAGCGCGCCTCCGCTTTGGTGCGCTTCTTCTTCCTCGTCGCCATTCCCCCTTAGTACTCCCGGGAAGGCGCGCGCGTCAACGCCGCCGTAGGATGGAAGGGATGGCGATGGAGACGATCCGTGAGGCGCTCGACCGGTTGGCCCGCTCGGGCTACGTCGATGAGTTCAGCGCCGACGGGGACGGCCTGCGCAGCCGTTCCACCGGGACGATCACACCGCCGGAGTCGTTCCGTGTGGACGAGATCGTGCGCTTCGAAGGCGAGAGCGATCCTTCGGACGAGTCGGTGATCTTCGCGCTCCGCGGCGACGGCACGCGCGGCACCTACACGGTCGCCTACGGCACCCTCATGGACGGCGCCGACGCCGAGATGGTGCGCCGTCTTCGCTGACGATCGGTTCGATCGTACGCCCCGGCTTCGTTCGCCGCCGTGTCCGATATTCCGGAGGATCGTGTCATCCGTTCCGCGCGACGGCGCTGCGGCTCGTCGCGAAACCCTTTGTTTTTCGGCGTGAGCCGCTTGGCGCGCCTCTTGCTGAACGTCGCCGTGGGGCAGAGCGAGAGGAGGACGAGATGAGTACGAGCGGCTTCGATTCCCCTTGGCGCGACGTCGTCGTCCGGTTCGTCCGGAGCGCGTGCTACGAGGATCCGGCGCTCGCGCTGCGTGCGGCTTCGTTGCTGAGCGCCGAGGAGCGTCAGCTCCTGACACGTCTCGAGCCCGACGCCTCGCGCCTCGACTACCTCGCCGCGCACGCACTCGTCCGCTCCATGATCGCCGAGATGACCGGCTGCCCCGGCGAGCAACTCCAGATCCGCACGAGCAAGGACGGGCGCTCCGAGGCGCTCCTGCCCGGCGCCCCGCGCGGCATCGGCTTTTCGCTGTCTCACGCCGACGGGATCGCGCTCTGCGCAGTCGCGTCGGGTTGCTCGGTCGGCGCCGACGTCGAGAGCGAGCGCAACGTCGGGCTCGACCCACGCGGCTTCGCGCAGGTGTTCTGCACGCGCGTCGAGCTGGACGAGATCTCGGCGCTCCCGGCCGTCCTACGGACCGAGCGCCTCCTCGAGATCTGGACGTTCAAGGAGGCGATGGCGCGGGCGACGCGGCCGCGATTCGGTGTCGTCGGCTCCGAGCCGCACATCGCGACCGTGCGGCTGCTTCCCCACCACCTGGCGACGATCGCCGTCGTCGGCGCGCCTCCCGGCCACCTCGTCGCGGTGAAGTTCGAGGAATACCGGCCGGGCTAGCGTTCGCCGTGTCCGCCGGCCGGATGAGGACCGCGCGGAACGATGCAGAGCACGCGTGTCCCGACGCCGCGCTCGGCGATGACCTCGATGCGTCCGCCGATCAGGTCGGCGCGGTAGCGCATGATGCGCACGCCGCTCCCCCGTGTGTCGGCCTTCGACCAGTCGCCGTGGCCGTTGTCGCCGACCTCGAGCTCGATCCGCCGCCGACCGCGGAGCGCGATCTCGATCCCGGTCGCCTCGCCGTGCGTCACCGCGTTGCGGACCGCCTCTTGCGCGATGCGATACAGCTGGGCACCGACGAAGCCGTCGTCGATCGCGACGAGATCGGGCTCGTCGGAGACGAAGCGGCACTTGATCGAGTGCATCGTCTCGGTCGTCTCGGCGAGGTCGAGGAGCGCGTTCATGAGCCCGTTCCCGTCGAACTCGACCGGCAGCATCCCGCGGATGACGTTCCGGAGCTCGATCTTCGCCCCCTCGATCCCGCGGTGCAGGGCGTTGATCGTCGGCACGGACGAGCGCTTGGAGCCGGCCTCGGGATCGGAGATCAGCTCGCGCGTCATCATGGCGAGCCCCGCGAGCGATTGGCCGACCGAGTCGTGCAGCTCCTGGCCGATGCTCCGGCGCTCGCGATCGGTCTGGTCGGCGACCTGCTTCTCGAGCGTCTGCCGCTCGATGACGTGCCCGATGTGGATGCCGACGTTCTTGAGCGACGGGAGGAAGGTGCTCCCCGGGATCGCGAGATTCGACGAGGCGAACATCTCGAGGACGACGATCGGCTTCCCCTCGACGATGACGGGCAAGGTCGCGACCGAGTGGATCCCGAACTTCTCGAACGAACCGCGGACGAACCTTTGGCCGTGGACGTCCTCCATCCACTGCGGCTCGCCGAGCGCCAGCGTCCGGCGGATGATGCCGTCCCCCGGGCCCAGGACCGTCCGCATCGTGATGTCGATGAAGGCGCTGAAGTCGCGCCCCGGCGCAACGTACCAGACGTCCAGCGGGAGGACGGTGTGCGTCGCCTCGTCGATCCGCCACGCGTGGCCGAGATCGAACTGCGCGTGGACGCAGACGAGCTGGATCGCCATCCGGATCGCCTCGTCCAGGCTCGAGGCCCGGTTGGCCGCGCCCGCGACGTCCTGGAGGACCTTGAGCGTCGCGGTGCGCTCGGCGATCCGCCGCTCGAGCGACTCGTTGCGCTCCTTCAAGGCCCGCTCCGCGTTCCGGAGCGCGTGGACGTCGGTGAAGGTGATGACGATCCCGTTGATGCTGTCCGCGCGCGTGCGGTAAGGGAGGAGCCGCCGCAGGTACCAGCGTCCCTCGCGCGTCTGGATCTCGCGCGAGACCGGGACGAGATCGCGGAGGACCGCTTCCGCCTCGGCGAGGAGGTCGGGATCGGTGAACCGCTGCGCGAAGTCGGAGAGCGGCCGGCCCACGTCCGACGGGATGAGGGAGAGGAGCGGTGTCATCGCCGGGGAGAACCACTTGATGCAGAAGTTGCGGTCGAGGAAGATCGCGGCGAGATCGGTGCTCTGTAGAAGGTTGTCGAGGTCGTCGTTCCGCTGCTCGAGCTCCCCGAGCTTCGTCTGGAGCTGGTGGTTGACGGTGAGCAGCTCCTCGTTGAGCGATTGCAGTTCTTCCTTCGACGACGAGGAGAACGCGCGCGCGCCTTTGTGGTTCTTGGCGCCCGATTTCTTGTGGTGCTCGACCTCGGGGCCGCCGCTTCCCTCGCGCCGGGTCCGGGAGCGTTTGGATGCATCACGCGGAGCCAACGAGACCTCCGGATGTCATCGTTCCGGCCAGCAGCCCGAGTCTAGCAGAACTTCGAGGGGGTCCCGGCCGGCGCCGTCCTCACGCGTTCGAAGGGAAAGGGCTTTGGAGGGCGCGACACCGTGAGCTCGGGTTGAGGGGTAGCCGCGACGAACCGCGGCATCGCGCCCACCAATGGTTCATGCCGACACCCTCGTGGTGGAGCCGAGGGAGCGGCGCAAGAAATCCGGCGTGGCGGGCTCCGTCTGAGCCCGGAGGAACCGGGACAGCTTTCCCGGCGATCCGAGGTCGGTGAAGCCGCAGGAGGGAATCTCCGCGACCGCGAGCGACGTCGGCGCCTTGTAGAGCACCTGCCGGTTGAAATCGCGAGTCGGAATGGTTTCGTAGAGCGACCGCAGCGCGCTCCGGCTCCGCTCTCCGTCGATCGACCAGGTCACGCAGTCGGCGACCAGGTCGGGAACGGTGGCGGTGAAGAGCGCGATGAGCGCCGAGCGCTTCGCGACCGCGATGCCGGTGCTCGCGAGCGCGCCGGGTACGAGCCAAGGGCACCCCGGCACCCGTGTGTGTGCCGCGGCACCGAGGACGACCACGAGCTCGGGACGCCGCTCGGCCACGGCCGCCGCGGCGCCCATCGCCTCGGCGAGCATCCCCTCCCCCTCCACGTGGTGATCGCAGGGCAAGAGGACGACGGTCGCGTCCGGCTCCAGGTGCCCGAGATGCATGAGCGCGAGGAGGATTCCCGGCGCGGTGCCGCGATCGGCGGGCTCGAGGATGACGTTCGCCGTCGGAACGGCGCGGAGAGCGCACTCGGACCAACGCAGGTGCTCGGTGCGCACGATCGCGAGCGTTCGATCCGGAGGCGAGATCCTGGCGGCGCGGGCGACGGCCCAATCGAGCATCCCGCCGCTGCCGTCGAGCGACCAGAACTGCTTGGGGATGTTCTTGCCCGAGAGGCGAATCGAGAAATCGCCGAAACCGCGACCCTCGCCAGACGCGAGGAGAAGCGTCCAAGGATGGTCCGAGCGCTTGGTCCGCTCGAGGCTCGGGAGGGCGGCCCAACGACGGCGCGGGACCGGGCGCGGCAGGTGCCGGCGCACCGGAGAAACGCGGTCCGACCGTTCCGTTTGCCACATGCGGCTGCCGTCTCCTCTTTCAACCCGAAGCCGGCACAAGGTTAACGGGAGCGCAGGCGAATACAATCGGAGGAGGGACGATCCGCCCCCGGGAGACGGGCCGATCGAACCTTAGGGAAATGCCCTATGTCCGCTGCGGCCGGCGCGGTGTAACTTCAGACCGGGAGCACGTGATGAGAGAACAAGCCACGAAGCCCTCGGGTCCCTCCGCGAGCAAATCGACGCGCATCCTCGTCGTCGAAGATCATCCCCTCGTCAGGAGAGGCATCATCGAAATGCTCGCGCACGAGGCCGACCTCTCCGTGTGCGGCGAGGCCACGACCGGCGCCGAGGCGGTCGCTCTCTTCAAGTCCGAGCACCCCGATCTGGTCATCGCGGATCTCACGCTTCGCGAAGGGAACGGGATCGAGCTGATTCGCGACATCCGCGGCCTCGGAAGCCGCGTGCCGATCCTGGTCCTCTCGATGCGCGAGGAAACGATGTTCGCGGAGCGGGTCATCCGCGCGGGCGCGCAAGGCTACGTCGCGAAGAGCGCGCCTTCCGAGCGGCTCATCAGCGCGATTCGCCAGGTGCTGCGCGGCGAGCTGGCGCTCTCGCCGCACGTGACCGAGCGGCTCGTCCGCCGTGCGGCGGGCCTCCACGCCGTGACGTCACCGACGCCCGTTCCGACCGTTCTCTCCGACCGCGAGCTCGAGATCTTCGAGATGTTCGGCCGCGGCTTCACCGCCTCCGAGATCGCGCGGCGCCTCCACATCAGCGCCAAGACGGTCCAGGCCCACCGCGAGAACATCAAGGCGAAGCTCGAGCTGGCGACGTCGACCGCGCTCACGCGCTACGCGACCCTCTGGGCCGACGGCGACCGCGCGGCGATCGAGCGCAGTACCGCGCCCGCGCCTCCGCCGGGCGCACACCGGCGCGTCACCGACCGATAGTCTTGTCCGCGACGTCGCTCAGACGCAGCCCCGGCGCCTTCGACAGCTCGCGCGCGCGACGCTGCGCGACCTCCGCGTCGGCGCCGCGTCCGGCCCTCCCGAGCAGCATCGCGTAGGCGTTCCAGGTGCGCGCGCCCTCGGGATCGAGGCGCACCGCGTTCTCCGCTTCGGCGATCGCCTCGGGGTGATGCTCGAGCGCGGAGAGCATGTTGGCCGCGTTCGCGTGGAGAGCGGGATTCCACGGCTCGAGCACGATCGCCTTCTGGAAGAGCGCGAGCGCTCCGGCGAAGTCGTTCGACATCGTCTTGATGCGAGCGAGCTCGGCGAGCGGCCCGGCCGCGGTGGGGTTGTCGCGCGCGAGGGTCGTGAAGACCGGCTCGGCTTCGGGGACGCGATTCGCGCGCAGGAGCGACTGCCCGTAGGCGAACGCGATGTCGAAGTCGGCGGGGTTCTTCGCGTACGCCGCCGCGAACTGCTGCGCGGCTTCGCCGTGCTTCCCCTGATCTTGCAGGGCGAGTCCGAGGAAGTACGGTCCGTCCGCCTGCGCGAAGCCGAGGCTCATCGCCTCCCTGAGCTTGGCTTCCGCCTGCGGGTACATGGCCGGACGCACCTCCCGCGGCGCCATCTTCGCCCGGAGCGAGATCGCGCGGCCGGCGTAGAACGCGCTCTCGGGCGCCGGAAGATCGACGGGCAGCTCGGGGAAAAGCTCGAGGTCGAACCGCGTGCGCGCCTGCTCGGGCTGGTCGATCCGCGCACGGATGAAATGGTCGGTGTAGAGAACGTGGCGCTGATCGTCGGGCTCGCCCTTCCTCATGTGGCACGAGACGCAGTCGTCCTTCGGCTTCGTCTTCTGCCGTGCCGCGGCGGGCGCCTTGCACGCCGAGGCGTCGTGGCAACCGAGGCACTTCGCGTTGAAGAAATCCGCCGGACGGTCGTCGCGGAAGATCGTCTTATGAGGGTTGTGGCAGGTCAGGCATTCCATCTTGCCGCCGCTCTCGGTGAAGCAGCGCGAGAGGAACATCCGGTCGGCCTGCCCCGACAGGCCGAAGTCGTGGACGGTCTTCTCGACGTAGCGGTACGGGATGATCGCGGTCGTGATCGGGGTGCCCGGCCGCCAATCCTCGAGCGCGGCCTGATAACGCGAGACGCGCTCGGACGCCTTCGCGTCCCCGAGGTGGCAACGGAAGCAGACCTGCATCCGGAGTGACGGCGTCAGGCGCCGTGGGTCGACGATCGTCGGGTCGGGCTGGCCCGTGGGGGTCGCGCCCTGATCCCACTTCGCGACGTGCGCGCTCCCGGGGCCGTGACACCGCTCGCAGCTGATCCCGTGCGGGATCGGGTCCTCGAACTGGTTGTGCGTGCCGGCGACGAGCTTCATCGGATCGTTGTGGCAGGAGACGCACTGCGGACCGGTGTCGCGCGCGAAGTAGAAGTTGTTGTACTCGTATCCGGGGCAGAGGTCCCACACCGGATCCGTCGTGTGCCAGCACACGGGGGCCTGGAAGAGCTTGCCGTCCTGGACGAGGAGGTACTGGCGGCTGTGGTTCGCGGAGCCGACCGCCCAGACGAGCTCGCGCTCGTCGATCGCCGTCTGACCGCCCTTGCCGTCCGCGATCGATTGCTTGACCCAGAACTTCCCGTCGCGGCGCGTCATCGTGTAGTGGAGGCCGGTCGACGGGACCGTGAACGAGTTGTGCTTCGTCCAGTCCTCGATGACGGGGGCGCCCGCCATCGGGTACCACGAGCGACCCATCCCGGTCTTCGCGAAGGTCGACCAGATCTCGGCGTGGCACGACCGGCAGGCCTCGCCGCCGACGTACTTCGCCTCGGCGACGGCGGTCTTCGCCGGCGGCGGGGCCGGGGCCTCGCTCTTCCCGCACGCGCCCAGAGCCAGGAGGAGGGCGATCGCGACCGCGCGTCTCATCGCCGCAACGTCCGCTCAGGGCTGGAGGGTCTTCAAGACCTCGGGGTTCGGCTCGTCCTGCGCCAGGACGGTGTGGCAGAGATCGCAGTCTTGGGGAATCGCGCGGCCGCCCGGGTCGGCGTGCTCGCCGTCATGGCATCGGAAGCAGCCCGGCGAGTCCGTGTGGCCGAGGTGGCTCGGGTACGTCCCCCACTTGATGTTCATCGAGGGCCAGACGTTCGTCGCGTAGATGTTTCCCAGCTCGTGCGCCGCAGCGTCGACCTTGGCGCGATCGACCGAGGGCTGCTCCTTCCCGTAGAACGCCTCGAGGGTGCCGGCGATCTTCTGGCGCGCCTCGTCCTGGGAGGCGTACTCGGCCTTGATGGCCTTCAGCCCTTCCCGCCGCAGGAACGGGACCGACTTGTCGAGCGCGCCCTCCGCCAAGGCCCGATCGATCTCGGCCTCCGGCATCCGGTAGATGTGGCTCGGGCGGTTGTGGCAGTCGAGGCAATCCATCGTCCGCCACTCTCCGCCCTTGTCCTCCTTCGGCGCATAGGTCGTGACCGTGCCGTCCGAACGCGTCAACTCGATCGTGCCGATCGTCTCGCGCTTCTCGTCGGACCGGTAGCGGATCCGGACGCCGGGGTCGACGTGCCAGTGGATGCCGCGTGACGTGCGACCCTGAAGCCCGCCCACCTTGAGGAGGACGACCGTCTTCGTCTCGGTGTTCGGCTCGTCCTCGGCGTAGTGCGTGATGACCCGGAGACGGTCGCCGACGAACTTCGTGGGCCAATGGCACTGCTCGCACGTGTCGCGCGCCGGGCGCAGGTTGTGGACCGGCGTCGGGATCGGCTTCGGGTAGAGCTTGAGGTTCACCGAGATGAGCTGCCACGATCCCGAGAGCTTCGACTTGACGAACCAGCCGGCGCCCGGGCCGATGTGGCAGCTCACGCAGGCGACGCGCGAATGAGGGGACCGCTGATAGGTCGTGTACTCGGGGGCCATGACCGAATGGCACGAGGCGCCGCAGAACTTCGTCGTGTCCATGACCTCGACGGCCTTGTAGGTGGCGACCGCGAGGATGACGAGGTTGAGCATCGTCGCGCCCGAGAACATGACGACCATCGCGCGCGTGCGATCGACGTTGAGGTCGACGATCGGGAGGCGCGGCGGCGCCTGGCCGTGCGCGGCGGCATTGCGCGTCCGCCGGCGCTGGATGGCGAGCCCCACCGGGATCAGGACGAGGCCGAGGACGAAGAGCGCCGGAACGACGACGAAGTTGACGATGCCGAGATACGGTCCGCCCTCGAAGCCGAGCGATTCGATCGTGAACAGCGACAGGAAGAGGAGGGCGGAGGCGGTCGTCAGCGCCGCCCCGGCCAGACTGATGCCGTTCCGGGTGATTGCGTGGAAAAATGTCGTGAACGGGTTGTGCCGTTCCGTCATGGATGATGGACCACGGCGTGGATGATAAGGCAGAACAGCATCAATCCGAACAGGACCGCGATCGTGCCGACGATCCGTCCGCGACGGACGACCCGCGCCTTCGGGGGCGGGACGGTCAGGGCGTCGAGCCCCCCCTCGCGGACCAGGCGCTCGTACTCGTCGGGACGCTCCTTCCGGAACTCGTCCTCGTCCACGGTGCCGGTGAAAATCACCGTGTCCATGGGGAATTTGTCGGGCCTCAAGTGGCCGTTGAAGAAATGGATCGTGAAGATGAACGCCACGGCGAGGAGCGCTTCCTCGCCGTGAATCAGAAGGGCGACGTTGTAGACCCACCCCGGGAGGACATGCGCGAAGAACGCCGGGAACCAGAGGAGCAGCCCCGACCCCCCGATGATGAACATCCCCCAGAACACCGCCCAGTAGTCGAACTTTTCCCAGTAGGTGAAATGATCGAAGCGGGGACGCGGGCCACGGCCGACGAACCAGCGGACGTGCTGCGACAGCTCGCGGAGATCGCGCGGCTGCGGGACCATCGACGATGGCCCCCACAGCACCCCGAGATCGCGGTCGATGAAGAGCCGGCGGACGATCCGTCCCACATGGACCGCGAAGACGAGGATCAGCACGACCGCGAAGAACCGGTGGAGGCGGCCCGCCACCGGAAGACCCCCGAGCAGCCGCGCGAGCCGAGCCGCCCAAGGCGCGTCGTGGAAGAGGAGCGGGCTCCCGGTGAAGGCGAGCCCGAGGAAGCTCACCATCATCGCGAGGTGCGTCGCGCGCTGAGCCTTATCGAACCGCCGGATGTGGCGGCCGGTCATCGTGCGTCCTTCCGCTTCGGCGGCTTCAGCGGCTTCGGCGGCTTCGGCGGCGGGTCCCCGCGGAGCAACCGCTGGAACCAGAGGCTCGTGTGGAGCCCGAAGAACACGAAGACGCCGCCGAGCAGAAGCTGCATGAAACGGGCGGTCCAGTAGAGAGGCGGATTGCGATCGGCGTCGCGCTTGTCCGCGTGGGGGTCATAGCGCGCGAAGCTCGCGCCGGCGCCCGCGTGGCATTTCCGGCACGTCTCGACGCGGTGCTCGCCCGAGATCGTCGAGCGCGGATCGGTCTTCGGGAAGATCGCGTGCGCGCCGTGGCAGTCGGCGCAGCTCGCGACGCGCGCGAATCCGAGGCTCGTCACCTGGCCGTGGAAGGTGTCGCGGTAGGTCTTGAGCGACTGCGCGTGGCACGAGCCGCACTCGGCGAGGACGTCGAGCTTCCAGCGGTCGGCGTCGGTGCGCTCGATGTGGTGCGCGGTGTGGCAGTCGGAGCAGACGGGAACGTTCGGGTTGCCGGCCGCGAGCTTCGTCCCGTGGACCCCGGACGCGTACTGCGCCCGGATGCCTTCGTGACACTTCCCGCAGGTCGCGGGTACGTTGGCGCGAAAAACGCCGCTTCCCGGATCCGACTTTCGCCGGATCTCGTGGTTGCCGTGACAGTCGGTGCACTTCGCGGAGACGACGAGGCCGCTCTTCTCGAGCGCCTTCCCGTGGATGCTGTCGTGGTAGGTCGTCACGACGTCGCCGATCCGGATCTTCCCCGCGGCGATGACCTTGGGATCGCCGTGGCACTTGCCGCACGTCGCGGGAAGGTGGAGCCCGTACGTGGGAGACGCCGGGTCGGTGGACGGGCGAATGTCGTGTTTTCCGTGGCAATCGATGCACGTCGCCGCCACCGAGTTCCCGTTCCGCCGAGCCTCGGCGTGGACGCTCTTTCCGTACGCCGAGACCGGATCCGCGTGGCAGACGGCGCAATCGACTTTCGCGAGCTTCTCCGGATGCGGAAGGTCCGCATGGGCGAGATCGGCGTGACAGTCGATGCAGGAGAGGGGTCCGTGGACGGAATCGGCGAACGGTTTCGCCGAGACGGTCACCGATCGGCCGTCGCCGGCGGTGATCCCAGCGTCGTCGTGGCACGCGAGGCAATCGTCGTTCGCCGGCGCCGCGAGGGCGAGCGTTGCGGCGGCGACCGAGGCCGTCAGGACTGCCGCGAATCTCCACAGAGGCACGCTCATGCGGTGGAGGAATTTCGCACGCCACCTCGTCCGGCTCAAGACCGCGAGGGTCCGGTTTGTCCGTTGAATCGGCCCGTACACTCGCCCCGTCTCCAGAGGACATGCGATGAGACATCTCCTCGAGGACCGGGAGCATTTGATCCGGCTCGCCGCCCTGTTCTTGGGGGCGTTCCTCGTTTTCCTTCTCGCGCGCGCGGCGCTCGTCCCGAAGGGCTTCGGGGACCTCGGGCATTACCGCTCGGGAGCGCTGGCCGACGTCGCGTCACGCCCCGTCGCGTTCGCCGGACGCGGGGCGTGCACCGACTGTCACGACGATAGCGCCGCGAAGCTCCACGACGGGAAGCACGCCGGCGTGGGCTGCGAAGCGTGTCACGGCGCGCAGGCCGCGCACGCGGCGGATCCGACGTCGGCTTCCGCGTCCATGCCCGACACCCGCGAGCTCTGCCCGGTCTGCCACGCGCGGAACGCCGCGAAGCCGAAGACCTTCCCCCAGGTCGACATCAAGGCGCACGCGGACGGCAACGCGTGCAAGGACTGCCACGATCCGCACCATCCGGACGCGTAGGAGGCGTCATGGAGTCGACTCGCCGCGAGTTCGCGAAGCTCCTCGTCCTCACCGGCGCCGCCGCCGCGGCCTACGAGTACGTGATGGCGGACGCTCCCGAGAAGGCACCGAACTACGACGCGACGCGCCACTGGTGGGCAATGCTCATCGACGTCGGGAAATGCATCGGCTGCGGGAACTGCGTGCGCGCCTGCAAGGCCGAGAACGACGTGCCCAGGGAGCCCTACTACTTCCGGACGTGGGTCGAGCGGTACTACGTCCCCGAGCGGGACCCCGCGAATCCGACGGCGGAGGACTTCCCCATCGTCGACTCGCCGAACGGGGGCTACGACGGCTTCCCCGAGCGGTACAGGATCGAGGCCGGCGCCAAGGCGTTCTTCGTCCCGAAGATGTGCAATCACTGCGCGCACTCGCCCTGCGTCCAGGTCTGTCCCGTCGGCGCCACGTTCGAGAGCCCGGACGGTGTCGTGCTCGTGGACAAGACCTACTGCCTGGGCTGCCGCTACTGCGTGCAGGCCTGCCCGTACGGATGCCGCTTCATCGATCCACGGACGAACACCGTGGACAAGTGCTCGCTCTGCTACCACCGCATCACGAAGGGACTGACGACCGCCTGCTGCGAGGCGTGCCCCACGGGTGCGCGACAGCTCGGCGACCTCAAGAATCCGAGCGACCCGTTCCACACGGTGCTGCGGACCCACCCCGTGCAGGTGCTCAAGCCCCAGCTCGCGACCGGCGCCAAGGTCTACTACGCCGAGCTCGACGGCTCGGTCCGGTAAGAGGAGGCGATGGGCGTCGACGGGTTCATGTATCCCAACGAGATCGAGCTGCAGTGGAGCATCCTCATCGTCCTCTACCCCTTCATCACGGGCCTCGTCGCGGGCGCCTTCATCCTCGCGTCGCTCGAGAGGGTCTTCAACGTCGAGGCGGTGAAACCCACCTACCGGTTGGCGCTCCTCGTCGCGCTCGCGTTCATGATCGTCGCCCCGCTCCCGCTCCAGATGCACCTGGGGCATCCCGAGCGTTCGTTCGAGATGTATCTGACCCCGCACACGACCTCGGCGATGGCGATGTTCGGCTTCGTCTACCTCTGGTATCTCCTCGCGGTCCTCGTCATCGAGATCTGGCTCGACTACCGGACTGACATCGTCCGTTTCGCGCAGACGGTCCCCGGATGGCGGGGTCGCGTCTACAAGCTCATGTCGCTCGGCTCCTACAACGTCTCGCCGGCGGCGCTCGCGATCGACGACAAGGTCGGCCGGTTCGTGACGATCGTCGGGATCCCGTCGGCGTTCCTCCTTCACGGCTACGTCGGCTTCATCTTCGGCTCGATCAAGGCGAACCCCTGGTGGTCGACGCCGCTCATGCCGATCGTCTTCCTCTTCTCGGCGGTCGTCTCGGGGATCGCGGCGGTGCTCCTCCTCTACATGGCGGTGTGCGTCCTCAAACGCATCGCGATCGACATGCGGTGCGTCGACACGATGGCGCGCTACCTCATGTACGCCTTCCTCATCGACTTCTCGCTGGAGATGCTCGACCTGATCCACCGCGTATACGAGTCGGACGAGTCGTTCAAGAGCCTCGACTTCATGGTCAAGTCGCGGCTGTTCCTGTCACAGGTCGTCCTTCAGATCTTCCTCGGTACGCTGCTGCCGATCGCGATCCTCGCCCTGGTCCAGCTCATCCGGATGAGCGACCGCGCGCGGAAATCGCTCTACGTCGTCGCCGGGATCGCGACGCTGGCGGGGATCTTCGCCATGCGATGGAACGTCGTGATCGGCGGACAGCTCTTCTCGAAGAGCTTCCTCGGCTACACCACGTACAAGATGGGCTTCGCGACCCGCGAGGGACTCTTGCCGGCCCTCGCGATCATGGTCCTCCCGCTCGTCATCTTGACGGTCCTGGTGAAGCTCCTCCCGCCGATGGAGGCGCCCGAGGAGACGTCCGGGTAGGTCACGCTCGCGTGTAGCGGTGGACCGTCGCCATGAGGTCGGCGAGCGCGAACGGCTTCAGGAGAAGGTCCTCCGCCCCCTCTCCGATCGCTTGCTCCGCGGTCAAATCCGTCTGCGATCCGGTGACGAGGACCACCTTCGTCGAAGGATCGGCGCGCTTGACCGCCCGGAGAACGTCGAAGCCGTCGGAGTCGGGGAGCCCGATGTCGGCGAGGACGAGGTCGTAGTGGCCCCGACCGAGCCGGTCGTAGGCCTCCGCGGCGCAGGCGGCGGTGTCCAGCCGGTACCCGTCGCGCTCCAAGACCAGGACGAGGTTCATCCGCACCAGCCGGTCGTCCTCGACGAGCAGGATTCGCGGGTGGTCCATGGGAATGAGAGAAGGCAAGACCCGCGCCATCGCGATGTGCGCCGCCGACCACACTTGTGCCGCCGGGTTCTGCGGGTTCTCACGCACTCCTGCGGGATATGGCGCTACGATTTCCGGTGGTGGCGCTCCTCCGGCCGGTCAAGTTCTGGCACTTCCTCGTCGTTCCGCCCGTGGCGATGGCGGCGGTCCTCGGCGTGTTCCGCCTGATCGATCGCGCCGTGCTCCCTGCCGGGGCCGTGCCGGGCGAGGCGTACCACACGGCTCGCACGGTCCTGATCAGCGTCTCCATGGCCTCCGTCATCGCGGTCCTCGTGATCCGGTACCGGACCGGCTACGAGGAGGCGCTCGAGGAAACCCGCGACTTTCTCACCCGCATCATCGAGTCGACCGCCGACGGGATCGTCGTGCGGGACGCCGACGGGAGGGTCAGGTCGTGGAACCCGGCTGCGGAGGCGATGTTCGGTTGGACCGAGGCGGAGATGGAGGGACAGACCCTCGAGCGTCTCGTCGTTCAGGCGGGCGAGGCGACTCGGATCGACGCGGACCTCCGCGAGGGCCGCACCCTCCGAAACCTCGAGGCGAACGGCGTCCGGAAAGACGGCTCACCGGTCACCTTCGCGCTGACCGTCGCGCCGCTCCGAGACGCCGCGGGGGCGTTCACGGGAACGACCGGGATTGTCCGCGACATCACGGCGCTCAAGCAGATGGAGCGCCACTACCTCGAGCGGGAGCGGCTCGCCGCGGTCGGCGAGCTGGCGGCGATGGTCGCGCACGAGGTCCGGAATCCGCTCGCGGGGATCCGAGGGGGGTGCGAGATCCTCCTCGAAGGCTACCCCGAGGGCGACACGCGCCACGACATCGGCGTCGAGATCATCCACCAGGTCGACCGACTGTCGCGGACGGTCCACGACCTCCTGACGTTCGCACGGCCGCGCGCCCTCGACAGGGTGCCGATCGATCTCCACGCCCTCATCGACCGGATCCTCCAGAATCTCCGGGACGATCCGGCGAACGCCGGGATCGAGGTCGTGCGAGACTTCGCCGAGGAGCCCCTGGTGATGCAGATTGACGGGCGGCAGATCGAGCAGGTCGTGCTCAACCTCGTCTTGAACTCGATCCAGGCGATGAAGTACCGCGGCCGGGTCACGATCACCACGGCGGCCACGGGCGACGAGCTCCTCCTCTCGGTCGCCGACACCGGCCCCGGGATCCGGCCCGACAAGCTCGAGCAGATCTTCCAGCCATTCTTCACGACGCGATCCAAGGGCACCGGCCTCGGGCTCGCGATCGTCAAGAAGATCGTCGAGGCGCACGGAGGGCGGATCGACGCCGCTTCGCCGGGCGGGTCCGGCGCGGTGTTCACCGTGACATTGCCGCGCGAGGCATGATGACGACTGACATCCGCGAGAAGATCCTGATCCTGGAGGACGAGAAGCTCCTCCGCATGACCCTGCGCAAGCGCCTCGAGGACGCTGGCTACCAGGTCTTCGAGGCGGAGACCGGCCGCGCGGCGCTCGAGCTGATCGGGGACGATGAGGGGCAGGCCGACCTCCTGCTCCTCGATTTCAGGCTGCCGGACATGACCGGGATCGACGTGCTGAGGCGCGTGCGCGAGCTGCACCTCGACACCTCCGCGATCCTGCTGACGGCGTTCTCGTCGATCGGGAGCGCGGTCGAGGCGATGAAGCTCGGCGCCCACGACTACTTGAACAAGCCGGTCGACTACGAGGAGCTGCTCGCGACGATCGCCAAGGCGCTCGAGACGACGCGTCTCAAGCGCGAGGTCCGCCGGCACCGCACCGATCTCGTGCGCCAGTACGGCATCACCAACATCGTCGGCCGCTCGAGGGCCACCGAGCAGATCCTGGCGATGGTCCGCAAGGTCGCCGATTCCGCGGCCTCGACCGTCCTGATCCGCGGGGAGTCGGGGACCGGGAAGGACGTCGTCGCGAAGGCGATCCACTACGCGTCGAGCCGTGCCGCGAAACCGTTCATGAACATCACCTGCACGGCGCTCACCGAGACGCTCCTCGAGTCCGAGATGTTCGGGCACGAGCGCGGCGCCTTCACCGATGCGAAGACGCTGAAGAAGGGCCTGCTCGAGGTGGCGAACGGCGGCACCGTCTTTCTCGACGAGATCGGCGACATGGGCGCGCAGCTCCAGTCGAAGGTCCTCCGCTTTCTCGAGGAGAAGACGTTCAAGCGGGTCGGCGGCTCCGCCGACATCCGGGTCGACGTACGCGTCATCGCCGCGACGAACCGCGACCTCGAGAAGATGGCGCGGACGGGGACGTTTCGCGAGGATCTCTTCTATCGTCTCAACGTCGTCCCGATCGATCTCCCGCCCCTGCGCGAGAGGAAGGACGACATCCCCGACCTCGTCACGCACTTCCTGGAGACCTTCAACCGCGAGTTCAAGAAGCAGACGAAGCGCGTGACCCCCGAGGCGATGGCGTGCCTCGTCCGGCACGATTGGCCCGGAAACGTGAGGGAGCTCCGGAACGTCATCGAGCGGGTGATGATCCTCGAGAGCCGCGAGGAGCTCGACGTCACGGACCTCCCGGAGGAGATCCTCCAGTCCCCGGCGGAATCGACCGGCCCGCCGCCGGCGAGCGCGGCGCAGGTCATCCGTCTCCCCGAGGAGGGGGTCTCCCTCCAGGACGTCCAGTTCGAGCTCGTGCGCCAGGCGCTCGAGCGCACCGGCGGCAATCAGTCGAAGGCGGCGCGCCTACTCCGGATCAGTCGCGACGCCCTGCGCTACCGGATGAAGACTTTCGGACTGGGTTAGGACGATTTCGACCCTTTTCCTTTGTTATAGTCCCGCGTCCGGCGGGAGGATCCTCGTGCGCACCATCCGCGGCCGCGCGGCGTTCGTCGCGATGGCGGTCATGTTCGTGCTGCCTCCCGCCTTCGCCGCCGCCCCGCGAAAATTCGAAGCCAAGGCCTGCCTCGATTGCCACTCCGCCTTCGCCGAGACGCTGAAGCCGCTCTCCGTCTTCCACCCGGGGGTCAAGGACGCCCAGTGCGAGACCTGCCATCTGAGGCACGGGCTCGTCGGCAAGCTTCTCCTCAAGAAGGACGGGAGCGCGCTCTGCGTGTCCTGTCACTCGAAGGAGTCGATCGGCCTCGACAAGCCGCACATCCATTCGGCGCTCAAGGGCGGTGAGAAGTGCACGACCTGTCACGAACCTCACGGCTCGAAGGCCCCGGCGCTGCTCCGCGCCGAAGGAGCGGAGACCTGCTACACGTGTCACGACCGCAAGCCGTTCGAGCGGAAGGACGTCCACGCCGTCCTGAAGACCACGGGATGCAAGGCCTGCCACGACGCCCACAGCTCCGCCGAGCCCGCACTCCTGACGCGGCCCAAGAAGGACCTGTGCATCTCGTGCCACAAGCCCGAAGACGCGAGCTTCAAGAAGGCCCACGCCGACTACCCGGTCGCCTCCGCCGACTGCATGGTGTGCCACGATCCGCATTCCTCCGATCAGCCCAAGCTCATGAAGGGCTCCGCGCACGCGCCGGTCGTCTCCGGATCGTGCGACTCCTGCCATGCGGCGGCGGATGCTCCGAAGCCGTTCGAGGTGGTCAAGAAAGGCGCCGAGCTGTGCACGCAATGCCATGACCTCGACGACCTGAAGGGGGGGGGAACGCACCTTCACGCACCGTTCGAGGCCGGCGACTGCGCCTCGTGCCACGATCCGCACGCCTCGCAGCAGGAGAAGCTGCTCGCGCGCCCGGGCGCCGAGCTCTGCGGCGCCTGCCACGCCGACGAGACGAAGAAATTCCCGTTCCCACACGCCGCCGTCGACGGTGGCTGCATCACTTGCCATCGGCCCCACGCCGCGAGGCAAGAGAAGCTGCTCGACAAGCCCGTCGCCGACACGTGTATCGCCTGTCACGAAGACATCGGGACGGCGCGCCGGGCGAAGGTCCAACACGCGCCGGTCGCCGCGGGCGACTGCACGGCGTGCCACAACCCGCACGGTGCCGAAATCCCCAAGCTCCTGAAGGACCGTGCCGACCGGTTGTGCTACGGCTGTCACGGCGATGCCGAGGTCGCTTTCGCGAAGAGCTCCGTCCATCAGCCGGTCCTCGCCGGCGAGTGCGCCTCCTGCCACCTCGTCCACGGCGGCCCCGAGCCGAAGCTCGTCAAGAAGACCGGTGCGGACCTGTGCGCGACGTGCCACGCCGCGCTCATGAAGGAAGACAAGAGCGAGACGACCCATCCTCCGTTCGCCTCGGGCGATTGCGCGACCTGTCACGACCCGCACGCCTCGAGCCAACCGGGCATGGTCGTGGACGCGCAGGAGACGCTCTGTCTCGCGTGCCACTCGGAGCTCGACCCGTCGGCCAGGGGGGTCAAGAGCCGGCACGCGGCGTTCACCCAGGGCAAGTGCACGTCGTGTCACAGTCCGCACAAGGCCAAGCTCCCGAAGCTGCTCCTCGCGCAAGAGCCCGATCTCTGTCTGAGCTGTCACGGCCCGATCGGCGAGGCGCTCAAGGCCGGAAACACCCACCCACCGGCGGAGAGCCAGTGCACGACGTGCCACCAGCCTCACTTCGCGTCCGAGCCGCGACTGCTCGTCGATCGCCAGCAATCGCTCTGCGCCGGGTGTCACGACGTGAAGGAGGCCGCGTTCACGAAGGCCCACCTCGGCATCGACCCGTCGGTCATGAATTGCGTCCGCTGCCACGATCCTCACGGCTCGAAGGACCCGAAGCTGTTCAAGCCCGAGGTCCACGCGCCGTTCGCCGCGCGCTCGTGCGAGGAATGCCATGTCGTCAAGCGCTAGGCTCGCGGTCGCGCTCGCGATGATGCTCCCGGCCGCGGCGCTCGCGGCCGACGACCCGACGGCGAAGTTCCACCTCAAGCCCGGGGCGGCGGGAACGATCTGCCTCGGCTGCCACGCCGATTTCCAGGACGTTCTCAAGAGGCCCCACGTCCACACACCCGTGAAGGCCGGCAATTGCGCCGGATGTCACGACCCGCACGCCTCGACGCACGGCAAGCTCCTCGAGGACGACCCCTCGAAGATCTGCGCCTCCTGCCACGGGTCGATGATCCCCGAAGGGGCGAAGAGCACGCACGCCGCCGTGGTGGAAGGCAAGTGCGTCTCCTGCCACGACCCGCACGGATCGCCGAACAAGGCGAACCTCGTCCGCGCGGGGAACGAGCTGTGCCTCGGGTGCCATGCGGACATCAAGGCCGGCCTCGACGCGGCGACACACAAGCACGGGCCGGTCACAGAGAGCTGCCTCAACTGCCACGACCCGCACGCGTCGAAGACCGCGCCGTCGCTCCTCGCGAAGGCACCGCCGGCGCTCTGCACCGGGTGCCACAACCCCTCGCAGCCCGGGTTCGGCAAGGCGCACATGGGGTATCCGGTGGCGGCGTCGAACTGCCTGTCGTGCCACGATCCTCACGGCTCGCCGAACAAGGGGATCCTCTGGGCGAGCGTCCACGCGCCGGTGGCGAACAAGCAGTGCGTCCAATGTCACGGCGCTCCTCCGGCCGCGGGTCCCGTCGTCGCCAAACGGCAAGCGCCGGAGCTTTGCCGCGGGTGCCACAACGCTCTCTTCGTCGAGATCGAGGGGAAGAAGCGCGTCCACGCACCGGTCCTCGAGCCGAAGTCGTGCGCGAACTGCCACACGCCGCATGCCTCCAAGGCCGACAAGCTCCTGCTCGCCCCGCAGAAGGCGCTGTGCGGAACTTGCCACGCTGATTCCGTGGCGCGGCAGGCCAAGTCGCTCGTCAAGCATCCCCCCGTCGACGAAGGCCAGTGCTCGACCTGCCATGCACCGCACGCCGCCGACGAGACGTTCCTCTTCGAGCAGGCGAACGTCATGGACCTCTGCGGCGCCTGCCACGACTGGAAGAACCACTCGGCCCATCCGATCGGGGAGAAGGCGATCGACAAGCGCAACCCGAACCTGACGGTGAGCTGCCTGAGTTGTCACCGCTCGCACGGCACCGCGTTCAAGTCGTTCCTCCATGCCGACCCGAAGAACGAGCTCTGCACCCAGTGCCACATCGAGCTCGCGAGGTGAGCGCGATGAGGAAAGCCGCTTGGGTAGCGTTGCTCGCCTTCGGCAATTTACGGGCGGCCGAAGTCCTGAAGCTGCGTCCGACCGGGGTCCTCTACGCCGATGCTGCGGGGGTCGCGCTGAGCAAGCCCCAGGGGGTCGGGTGCGGCGTCGGCGCGTTCGTCGTCGCGGACAGCGGAAACGGCCGCGTGATCGAGTTCGAGATTTCGGGCGCCCTCGTGCGGACGACCACCGCGTTCGCCGTCAAGGAGATCGCCTACCCGATCCGCGCGGACCGCGGAAAGGACGGCACGCTGTTCGTCCTCGACGGGAAGTCGAGGCGGATCGGAAAGATCAAGGCCGACGGATCGTTCGGTGGCTGGATCGAGCTGGAAGGGGCGGTGATCGGTTTCGCCCTAGCGCCATCCGGGAACGTCTACGCCCTCGATCTCGCGGGCCACCGCGTCGTCGTCCTCGACCCGGCCGGTGCGGGGGCGCGCACGATCGCGCTTCCCGCCGACGCGCGTTTCCCGGTCGACGTCGCTCTCGGCTCCCACGAGACAGCGTACGTCGTCGACGCGGTGACGAAGCGCGTTTACGGCGCTCGAGCCGAGGACAAGGAGTTCGCGCCGCTCGGGAAGTCGCTCGTCGAAGATCTCGACTTCCCCGGGGCCCTCGCGACCGACGGCGGCGGCCGCCTATTCGTCGCCGATCAGGACGGCGGCGGCATCGTCATCGTCGGCGCAGACGGGTCGTTCCGGGGCAGGCAGTCCGCCTTCGGGTGGAAGGACGGCTACCTACGCTGGCCCTCCGGACTCTGCGTAAGCGGCAAGACGGTCGTCGTCGCGGACCGCGAGAATCAGCGCGTCGAGGTCTTTACCGTCGGAGAGTGAACCAGCGCCTTCAGCTCCGGCTCCGTCACGAGCATCTTCACCTGGGACGCGGCGCGTAGCTTCGCGACATAGGCTTCGAACGCCGCCTGTCGCTTCTCGCCGGAGAGCTTTCCTCGGATGCCACCTGCGACGTCGGCGAGGGGTTGGGTGTTGCCCGTGAAGAGATCGCGCACGAGCACGACCGTAGGCGGCCCCGTCGGCGGCGCGACCAGCCGGTATTCCCCCGCGTGCGCTCCGGCGAGCGACTCCTTGAGCGCCGGAGGCAACTCGTCACGGATGACCGGCGTGACGGGGATGCGAGCGTCCGCGGGCACGGCGGAGGGGTCGAGCCTCCCGTTCGCGTTCCCCTTCATCCACGCGACGTCGGCGCCCGCGCGGAGCTTCGCGAGCGCGGCCTCCGCCGCGGGGCGAGAATCGAACGCGACGGCGTCGAGCCGGATCATCTCCGGCTCCGTGAACTCCTTCTTGTGCGAGGTGTAATAGGCCTGGACCTCGGCATCGGTGACGCTCACATCGGTCGCCAAGACCTTCCCGACGAACGCGCCGAAGAGCAGCTCGCGCCGCTTCTCCTCGAGCAGGGCGAGATAGGCAGGCTTCTTGTCGAGCCCGAGCCGCTTGGCCTCCTTGATGACGACGCGCTTGGCGATCAGGTCGTCGAGGATCTCCGACTTACGACGGTTGAGCTTCCCACGACCGCCGGCGTTCTCGGTGCCGTGGAACAGCCGTTTGCGGAGCGCGCCCGCGATCTCGCCGATCGTGATCGGCACCTCGCCCTGGATCGTCGCGACGGTGCGCTGGTCCTTGAGGAGAGCCTCGAAACCGGGCTCCTTCGCATCGAAATCGACCTGCAGCATCTTCCGATCGACCTTCGCGTATTTCGCGCGCAGCTCGTCGACGTAGGCGGAAATCGTCGCGGTCTGTGCTCGCTTCGCCACCTCGGCCTCGGCCTGCTCATGGAGCCCCGGGTCGTTCACTTGGCGCCGCTCGACGAGCCGCGTCACGGCGAACTGCTCACCCATCGCGTACGGCGCCGAGACCTGCCCCGGCTGGAGCTTGGCGAGGACGTCGATCACCTCCGGCTTCAGCTCGGACATCTTGATGAACCCCTCGCCCTCGTCGATCTGCCCTTGGCCCTTGGCGGCGGCTTCTTTGATCGCGGCCTCGAAGTCCTTCGCCGCGACGAGCTGCTTCGCGTCCCCCTCTTTGGCCACGAGGATCGACCGCATCCGCACTTCGGTCGCCATCGCGCGCTCCATCGCCGCCACCGCCTTCGGGTCGGGCTTGATGGCGGCGATCCGCGTGGCGAACAGGCCGTCGCGCAACGTGTCCCGTTCGAAGACGCCGAGCTGATCCTTGACCTCGAGGGCGTCGTCGAGACCCATGCGGTCCGCCTCCTGCACGACGAGGGTCACCTTGATTCGCCGGTCGAGACCACGCCAGGGATCGGGATCGGACGCGCCGTCGAGATCGGACGCCAGTTGATGGAGCGTGATCGCGTCACCGTTGACGGTTGCGAGCTTGCGGTCCACGGGGGCGGTCGCCGAGGCTGCGGGGAGCGCGAGCACGAGGCCGACGAGCGCGGACGGGACGGAGCGGTTCATGGGTGAGCTTTCTCCAGTTGGACGAGGACGCCGCGGACGAGGTCGGAGGTCAGGAGGACGCCGGAGCGGACCCAGCGCGTGTCGAACCAGCGAAGGCCGTCGTCGCCTGCCGCGTAGCTGAACGACGACCAGACGACCCGGCGTGTACGTGCGTCGATCGCACGCGCCGAGAAACCGGAGGATGGGCTGCCCGGCGAGAGGCCGAGCGGGTCGTACTGCGTGATGCGGCCGGACACGACGATGTCGACGTCGAGGAGGGCGCGCACCGTATCGACCTGGGCGAGGGAGACTCCGTCCTCCTGGATGACGCGGGTATCGAGGAGCGCCTGGCGAACCACCCCGGGCTCGACGATCTCGTACGCGGGGTCCTCGGAAAGGTGGCGTACGAACTGGAGGGCGAGCAGATCGCCGAGCCCGCGGTCGGGACCGTCCGTGAAGAACGGGAGCACCGCGACCCGCCGCCGCGCGGGGACGTCGCGCGGAGCCGTCGCCGCCAGCGAGCGCGGGAGGAACCGCTTCTCGACCTTCCTCGACGAGGACGGCCGGCCGCGCGCGATCGAGACGGCCAATTCCTCCGCCGCCATCGCGAGCAGGTCGTCGGCGTTCTTGCCGAGTCCGAGCCCGAAGGCACCCGGCTTCTCGAGCGCATGATGCGCCGTGCCGTCGGCCCACAAGATCGGCGCCTCCGGCGTGGCCCCGACGAGACGCGCGGTGAGCGCGACGCGCGGCATCTCGCCTTCGTGCCAGTCGTCCACCGCGGTCACGAGGATCGCCCCCGCGCCCGCCTCCGTGCCGAGCGCCGCGGCGATCGGCCCCGACACGCCGGACACCGATCGCTCCCGACGCGCCCGGAGGACCGCCTGGACCCGCTCGGCAGGCACGAGCGCGAAACCGCGCGCGACGAGCGCGGCCGCGAGGGCGTCCGTGATGCGGTCGACCGGCACCCCGGCGTTCAACGTGTCCGACGCGGGGAGGAGCGCGATCGGCACATGGCCCTCCGCGGCGTGGACTTCGGCCGCGAGGAGGAAGAGGAGTCCGGCGAGTAGGCCGGTCCTACTTGAAGAGCTTGTCCAGCAGGTCACGGACCGCCTCGGTGGTGATCTCGTCCATCGGCTCACCGCCGCCGCCGAACAACCGGTCGGCCGCGGAGACGCCGCCTCTCGTCGAGGCCGCGCTCCAGACGACGCGGCCGGTCTGCGTCTCCATCATCTCGACGCTGATCGAGACGACGTTCGCCGACGCCGTTCCCGATCTCACCTCACCGTACTCCCGGACGACCCCGGTGATCACGGCGTCGACCTGGAGCAGCTTCCCCAGATTCGTACAGTCCTCGGCGGTCGGCGTCTGCGGCTTGGTGAGCCCCGCTCGGTCGATCCCGCGCGCGACTTCACCCGGAGGGAGGACGTAGATCGAGCCCCCCGCTTGGAGCATCGTGCTGAAAACGTCGCGGACGCGCTCCCCGGCCGCAGGCGTCTGGGCCAGATTCGTGAAGGGGAGCACGCCGACCTTCTGGACGAGGCTGAAGTCCATCTTCGGGTCGTGAAAGGTGACCTCGGCCTTCCGGTGGGACGAGCAAGCGGAGACCCCGAACACGATCAAGACCGCCGTCGCGCGTGCCGTCCAGCTCGTTCTCATCTCTTCCCCCTAGAATCCGAAATGCAAGGTTGCGGCCAGGATCGACTGGTGGGTCCGGCCTACGGTCGAGTCGGTCGTCAGGTCCTGGTACGAGGCTTCGACATAGGTTGCGCCGTTGACGTTCCAGCGGAGGTTCGGCGTGAAGGTGCGATCGACCTCGTCGCTGAACGTATCTCGATTTTCGCTGTAATTCAGACTCAAGCGGAACGTTCCTCCCGGAAACGGCGACCAGCTCGCGGCGAAGGCGTCGATGGTCCGGTCCGCTTCGAGGGTGCGCTGCTCGAAGCGACGCGAGGCGAACAGGTAGATCGAAGGCACCGGGTCGTAGGCTACCGCGACTTCCTCGTAGCGAACGACCTGGGGACGGTCGGGCACGCCGGCGGCGTGGATCGTCGAGTCCCGATCGTCGAAGTTCAAGTTGACCGTCAGGGTCGGATGCGGCACGAACATCCAGCCGACGTGATACTGGGTCGTATCGGTCGAAGGTCCGTTGGTCACCTGGTTGTGGGACTGCCCCAGGCTCACGTTGAGATCGACCCCGTGGTAGATCGCGGCGTCCGAGTTCAGGAAGACCCCGATGCTGTCGGTCGCGAGGCCGCTCCGGTCTTCGTTCGTCCCGCTCAGGGTGAGGCTGTTCCGGAGCGTGTCCAGGGGATTGGCGTACACGGACGCCGTGTAAACGTACGCGGACCGTCGGCCGCCCTGGTCTTCCCCGTCCTCGCGGGTCACGCGCGAGAAGAGCGACCAGACGTCCGTGAACTGCCTCTGGAACGAGAGCCCGTTCGAGAAGGTCCAGATCGTTGGGCTTCCGGTGGTCGTCGCGGCGTAGAGCCCCGTCTCGTAATAAAATCCCACGTCCTTGAGTAGACGCAGACGCGAATTCGCCTGGAGCAGATTCCGTGTGCGGGTCGTCGTGCTGCTCGCCGATCCGGAGGGTTGCGCGAGGAAGAGCTCGAGCTCGGTGACCAGGATGGTTGGGTACGACGAAGCCGAGGGGACCGACGGGATCAGCGGCCGGACGACGACCTTCAGGTAGCGCGTGTTGACCGCCGGGAAGCGCAGCTCGAACCGGGTGTCGAACGGCCCGAACGGTGCCGTGGCGACCGTCGCCCGAGGCAGCCAGTTCGTCCCGTCGTCGCTCGTCCAGATCCCCCACGAGAAGCGGGAGGAGATCTCGGGCGGCAGGTCGCGGTCGACCCAGACGCGCGCCACGTTGATGCCGACCGGAAGGCCGAGGTCGGCGCCGAAATTGCGCGGCCGCGAGTCCCCGGCCGGCGGCGGCAGTCCGAGGTTGATGCCCGTTCCGACCAGCGTGTTCCCGTCGATGAGGGCCGGGAGGGGTGCGAGGGTTCCGTCGGCCGGCGTGTCGTCGATGACGAAGCCGCCCGTGACCGGGAAGATCGGAATCAGAAGCTCGCCGGTACCGGCCGAGTCGACGGTCACCTTCCGCCAAGCTCCGTTCCAGTTCGCGCTCACGTCCCAGCGGTCGTCGAAGAAGAGGTCGCCGAAACGCGCTTCGCCCGAATGCGTCATCGTCGTGAACTCGGTGGAGCGGATCCGATCGTCGTCGCGCTCGAGCAGCCCGCGATAGTAGAGGCGGGTCGAAGGCACGGGAGTGTAGTCGGAGGTGAGCCGAAATATGTCCTGGGTGACGTCCACCAAGGTCTTCGTCGCGTCGCGATCCTCGGTGCGCGAAAGCTCCGCGCGCAGCGACGGAAGTTCCGCGGGATACCAGCCGGCGACCCCGAGGAAGGTGTCACGCGTGAGTTGAAAGGTCGCCAGCCCCTCGGCGCGCAGCGTGTCCTCGTTCCGGTACCACGACAGCTCGCCGATCACGTATTGCGAGCGGAGCGCGAAACGCGCGAACGGCCGGAGCCGGGTCGTGGCGACGTCGCGCGAGAATCCCGAGTCGGCGAGGGTGCCGTCGGTGCGCTCGTAGAATCCGCCGATCTGCATGAGGAGGTTGGGGAACAGACGGCGTGTCCACGTGGCGTTCGCCCGCCGCGTGAACGCCGTGCCGTTCTCCTCCACGGACAACGCCGCGGGTGGCTGAAAGGTGAACGCCGAGTCGGAATAGGAAAGCTCGACGTACCCGGTGAGATCGCCGGCGAAGGACGGCCTCAGAAAGGCTCCCGCGGCGACGAGGACGACGGCAACCGTCCGCCTCCGGGTCATTGCGCATCCACGAACCGCAAAGCGACCGGATCGGGACCAACCGCCGCACGCGTCTGGAGCCGCCGCCCGGAGTTGCCGAAGAGGTCGGCTTCCCGGGGTCCGGCGACCAGAACGCCGAGGGCGTTTCCTTCGTTCTCGAGGGCGAGGTAGACGGCGTCGCCGGAGAGGGTGATCTCGTCGACCGGGAGGAACGAGCCGGGATCGAAGACCTCGACCTTTCGCTGGCCGGCACGCGCGAGAAGCACGCGTCCCGTCTTCGGCTCGACCTCGAGCGCTCGGGCGCCGTTGCCGACGTACACCCGCCGAAGGACCGAGAGCGACGGCGCATCGACGACCAGGAGATACGGCGAGTCGCCGTGCGCGACGTAGAGGAATTCGCTCGAGCGTCCGCCGAGCCGCGCCTGGACGGGCCCCGCGTCGGTTGCGATCGTCCCCGCCACGGTGCGCGCGTTCACGTCGACGACGGTGACCGCCGTGCCGCGCTCGGCGACGACGTAGGCTTTGCGGCCGTCCGGCGCGATCACGACGCTCACCGGGCGCGCGCCGACGGCGACACGCTCGGTCTCGACCGCCGCGATCGTGTCGACGAAACTCACGGTGTCGGAGCCGGCATTGGCGACGAGGAGCGTGCGACCGTCAGGGGTCACGGCGACGTCGGCAGGGGCGTCGCCACCCCGGAGGATGACGCGCTCGCGCACGCGCTCCTCGAGGAGGTCGACCACCGCGACACCGTCGTCCCCCCTGAGGGCGACGTAGGCACGGAGGTGCGCAACGTCGATCGCGATGCCTCCGGGTCCGCGCCCCACGGGGAGGACTTGGGCGACGCGGCCGGAACGCTTGTCGAACAGCTCGAGCGCATCCCAGGAGGCCACGCTGACGAGCCCGAGAAGGCCGCTCGCGATCGCTGGAGGTTTGGCGAGCACCAGAGGCGGCGCGGGAGCGCCGGGCGTCGCCGCGGGCGGCGCGCCGGCGAGGAGGACGGTTCCCATGTCCGCGATCGCGAGGAACGGGAACGGAACGTCGACCGCCGTCTCGGGACCGGTGTGCAGCTCGAGGCCGGCATACGGGCCGGGCGGGATCCAGCCCGTGAGCCATGCGTGCTCCGCGTCGGGCCGGGATCCGGCCGGGATCGAGGCGACCTCGAGCGGTGCCAGGCCACCGTCTTCGCGGCGAGCGAACACGGCGTCCGCCGGCGGCGCGCCGCCGCGCGCGAACACGAACAAGCTCGCAGCGCCCGGCGCCCTCGCGGGATGGGCGTCTCCCGTCCCGCGATGCGCGCCCGCGCATCCCGCGAGCGCACACGCGAACGCCGCCGCGCCGACCGCAGAGCGTAACCGCACCCGCTTTCTCCCGCCGCGCATCATAGGGGATCGACAAAAGCAAAAAGGGGGCCGATCGAGATCGGCCCCCCTTCGGGTCACGACGCCCTCGGGCGTCAGCGGCCTAGTCTTGAGCGTGGCACTTGTTGCAGAGCACGCGCTGATACGTGGCGAACTGCGTCACGGGCCGATCGTAGTAGGCAGCCTGCATCTCGGCGCCCAAGCGGCCGCGCGAGAACTGCGGAACCGTCGGGGTCGTATCGGTGCCCGGATACTGGCCGTTGTAGACCATGAACTCGCCTTCCATGTTCCATCGGAGCATCTCGGGGAAACCCGACGCGTGCGCGCGGTGGCAGGAGAGGCAGGTGACCTGGTCGCTTCCCAACGGACCGCCGACCGCCGTGTTGTCGTTCTTCGCAAGGGTCGCCAGGAGTGCATAGCTCGTGACGGTCGACCCCTCCGCGAACGGAACGAGCGAGTTGAACGAGCTCGCGCTCGTGCCGGTGAGATTACCGCTCATCACGTAGGCGTTGTAGGTGTCGGCGACGCCGGAGAGGGCCACGTCCGTCGGGTGAACGTAGTTGCCGCTCGAGTGCATGTCGCCGTGGCAGGTCGCGCACCAGGTGCCCCAGTTCTCGTGGCCCGACTGGGTGATGCCGGCGGTCGACCCGTACGCGGTGCGGACCATGTTCGTCGCTTCGGACTGGTTGTAGGTTGCGGGGGTGACGGCCGGCGGGTTGCCCTGGAAGGTCACGCCATCGGTCGTGTAGCCGTTACCGTTCAGGAGGCGGTAGACGCCCACTGCCTGGCCGGCGGCCGGGGTGACGCTGTTGTTGTAGGAGCCCGATCCGATGATGGCGGCGCCGGTCGGCGAGATCGTGCCGTCGCTCAGGCGGCGGTACTTGCCGTGCGGGTTATGGCAGCTCGCGCACCCGAGTTGAGCGGAGGGGTACGTTCCGCCCGGCGAGGTCGGGTTATCGGTGTCGACGGTGTAGCCGAAACCGGTACCCGACGCGACGATGTTGTGTCCGTGGGTCTGCCCGGCCTCGGTCGTTGTCGTCCCGCGAACCGTGAACGTGTACGTCTTCTTGAGCCAACCGAAGTCACCGCCGGGCGTGCGCTGACGCGGCGCAGTCCCCGACGGCATGTCGGCATCCGCGGTGCTGATGTGGTAGCTGCTCGGCGTCGTGAGCCCCGACTGCTGGTGGCAGCTCAGGCAGGTCGAGCTCGTGTCGGGCCCGATGAGCAGGTGGGTGCCCGCGGGATCCGGAGAGTGCATGCTGTGGCACCCTCCGCACTCGGCCACGCCGCCGGAGTGGAACGCATAGACGTTGCCGAAGGCAACGAGCGCCACCGCCGCGGTGAGGGCCACTAGACCGAATCGGACGGATCTCATCGCTTCCTCCTTGATCATGACGCGGCGGCGGTCGCGAAGACCGCGACGCCGCCGTTCCCTAGCTGGGAGACGTACACCTTGCCGGACGCGCCGACGGCGAGATCGCCGGGGCGGACGAGACGCTTCGCGGCCGCTCCGCTCTGCCCGAACTCGCGGACGAACCGAAACGACTCGTCGAAGACCATGACGACGTTGCGCAGGCGGTCGGCGACGAAGATGTTCCCGCGATCGTCCGCTGCCAGCCCGGAGACGATCCCGAAGCCGCCGGCGCTCGAACCGACGCGGCCGAACGTCGCGACCGTGCCATCCGCCGCGACCTGGTAGACCTTGAATTGCGTCGGCACCGCGAAGAGCACCGAGCCGGACGCTTCGAACGCGAATCCGCCGAGCCCGAAGCTGCCGCGATCGCCGGAGGGAATTCCGGCGACCGCGGCCAGATCCAGCGTGCGGATCCAGGCTCCATCGGGGCTGAAGGAGGCGGCGAGCATCTGATCGGTGCTGACGAGCCAGATCGCTCCGGCCCGGAGCGACATGCGGTTGGGGTGGAACCCGGCCAGCTCCGCCGGAACGGCGAGCGTGAGCGGATCTTGCATCCGGCCGCGGTAGTCGGCGCGAACGATCGACCAAGGAGCGCCGTCGACGCCCTGGCGGTGAACGAGGAGCAATAGATCGCCGCGGGCGTCGACCGCCAGGCTCGTGAGCTGCCAGGCGGAGGGATCGACGACGAACCGGTAGACCTGCATCCCGGATGCGTTGAAGATCCGGACCTCGTTCGCGAAGATCGTGTACGTCTCGTCGTGGGCCGCGTCGGCGACCACGAGGGCGTCGGAGCACGGCACCGGGCCGGTGAAGTCCGACAGTTCGTAGAGTCTTCCGGCTTCCACGGGTCCCGCAGCCCGCCCGACCGAGCACACCGCCCCGAGGAGGATGGCGGCGGCGGCGTGCATTGGGCGGCATCTCATGCCCTTCTTCACAGCAACCGCGATGCCACGAAAACACATCGCGACGGAGACGGATTCGAGTGTTTCGGGCCCCCGTCGCGGAGACCCTGCGTGATATGCCCCACCGCGCTGCGCGATACCCCGCATGAATCGAATTCCGGCCCGGATTTGTCCGGAATCGGCGCGGGGCGCGTGCGCTAGCATCCGGCCGCCGCCATGACGCCTCTCCTCTACCTCCTCGTGTTCTTCTCGGGCGCGGCCGCGTTGATCTACGAGGTCGCCTGGGTGCGATCGCTGAGTCTGGTGTTCGGCGGCTCGCACCTCGCCGTGACGGTCGTGCTGTCCGTGTACATGGGAGGCATCGCGCTCGGAGGATGGCTCCTCGGCCGCCGTGCCGAGAGCGCCACGCGTCCGCTTCGGCTCTTCGGCCTCCTCGAGCTGGGCATCGGGATCTCCGCCGTCGCGGTGCTCGGCCTGCTCATGGCCTATCCGTTTCTCTACGAGCCGCTCGCGCGCCTCGCCGAGACCGATCGCGCGTGGCTGACGTTCCTTCGCACGCTGTTCTCCTCGGCAGCGCTCCTGGTTCCGACGACGCTCATGGGCGGGACGCTGCCGGCGCTCGAGCGTGCCGCGCCGGGTCGGCTCGCCGCGATCTACGGGATCAACACGCTCGGCGCGGTCGCGGGCGCCCTCGGCTCCGGCTTTCTCCTCCTTCCGGTCCTCGGGGTCCGGGCGACGATCTTCGCCGCGGTCGCCACGAACGCCGCCGTCGGCCTCGCCGCGATCGCGCTCGCCGCGCGGTTCAGGACCGGGGTTGCGGCTCCGTCACATGCTCTTGCGGAACTCGAGCTGACTCCCGTCGTCGTCGGGATCGGTGTCAGCGGCTTCTGCGCGCTCGGGTACGAGGTTCTGTGGACGCGGATGCTCACGCTCGTCCTGGGGACGTCGGTCTACGCCTTCACGATCATGCTCGCGGCGTTCCTGTTCGGCATCGGCCTCGGCAGCCATGCCGAAGCGTGGTTCAAGGCGAGGCCGCTGAGGGCGTTCGGGATCGTTCAGCTCGTGATCGGAGTGTCGGCGCTCGGCGTCACCTTCCTCATGCGCGACCTGCCGTCGCACGCCGTCCGCCTGCAGGGCGCCTTCTCGGGGACCGTCTCGACGGAATTCGCCGCGCGCCAGGCGGCGAGCTTCGCGATCGCGTTCGCCACCATGTCGGTCCCCGCGTTCTTCATGGGCGTCGCGTTCCCGCTTGCGGCGGAGAATGCGCCGGTGAGGCGCGTGCTCACCGTGAACACGGTCGGCGCGATCCTCGGAGCCGCGGCGAGCGGATTCGTCTTGATCCCGGCGTTCGGCATCGAGCGCGCGCTCCAGATGCTCGTGACCGTCAACCTGGGCGTCGGCGCCGTGGTGCTGACCCACGCCTGGCGCGGCAGGCCGGCGGCGCGCGCGGCGACCCTCGCGACGGCGGCGGTCGTGGCCGCGCTCGCCATCGTCCCTGGCTGGGGCCGAGCGTGGAACGAAAAGTACTTCGCGATCTTTCGCAATACGCAGCGCAACGCCTTCGACTCGGCCGAGCGGATCGAAGACGCCCTCGAGAACACCGACGTCCTCTACTACGCTGAGGGCGCGAACGAGATCATCAGCGTCATCCAGCCACGCGGCGGCTGGCAATCGTTCATCGTCAACGGCCGGCCGGAAGCGACGACATCGCCGATGGACATGCAGTGCCAGCGCACGCTCGGACATCTTCCGATGCTCCTCCACCCGCACCCGCGGCGCGTGTTCGTCCTCGGCACCGGCACCGGAATGACCCTCGGCGCGACGTCGGTCCACCCGGGAGTCGAATCGATCGTGCTCGCCGAGATCGAGCCGAAGGCCCTCGTGGCCGCACGCACGTTCGCTGCCTGGAACCACCGCGTTCTCGACGATCCGAGGCTCCGCATCGTCTTGAACGACGGCCGCAATTACCTCGCGACGACCGCCGAGACCTTCGATGTCGTCACCGCCGACCCGATCCATCCCTGGTCCGGCGGTGCGGCGTACCTCTACACCGCGGAGTATTTCCGCACCGTGGCGCGGCACCTGAACCCGGGCGGCATTGCGTGCCAGTGGCTGCCGATCTACGAGCTGACGCCGGCCGACCTCGCGATGGTCGTGCGCACGTTCACCGAGAGCTTCCCTCACACGATGATCTGGCTCACCCACTACGATGCGGAGATCGTCGGGGCGAACGCGCCGATCGTCCTCGACGAGGAAGCCCTGGCCCGGCGCCTCGCCGTTCCGGCGGTGGCCCAGGATCTCGCTGCAGTCGAGATGGGCACGGTCGACGACTTCCTGAGCTTCTTCCTCGCCGGCGACCGCGGCGCGCGCGCGTTCGCCGCCGCGGGGCGCGTCAACACCGACGACAACCTCGCACTCGAGTTCTCGGCCCCGCGCTCGATGGGCGTGGCGGAGATCATGGGAGACAACGTGCGGGCGCTCGCCGCGATCCGCGAGCCCGTTCCCGTCCCCGGTGCCACACGGCTCGACGAAGCGGCGAAACTCTACGATCCCGCGCACGCCCTCTTCCTCTGGGGCGAGTCGGACGGCGCCCCGTTCCAGGAGCTTCAAGCCAAGCTGGCGACGTCGTTCCCGGAGTACGCGCCGTTCCGCTTCCTCGAGAGGGAGGAGCGGGCGCGTCTCGCCGCGATTCCGCGGGCGATCGACGAGGCGACGTTCCGCGTGCGCACGCCCGTGGGCGCCACGCGGACGCTGACGGTGTCGGCGGTGACGATGCGGATCGGAGAGCGGCGTGCGGTCGCCATGTTCGTCGACAACGAGACGCACACGATCTTCGGCCAGCGTTACTTCGACGGCTCCGCGGAGACGCTCGACCGCGACGTCGCCGGCTTCGCCGGCACGACGCTCGGCGACTTCCGCGCTTCGTACGCGCGCCTCGGCGACGTACCGGCCGAGGCGGCGGTGGTCGACGCGTTCAAGTCCCGCCTCCGGTAACCGTTCCCGGCGACTAGGGAATCGCTCCCGGCCTACCGGGGCGGACGCCCGATGGGGATGCGACCGTTGCGATCGTAACCTCCTCTTGCGAGAAAGAACGAACGGACGCGAGGAGGTTCCGATGAGCACGAAGAGAGCGGGCGATGCGGTGAAGGCGGGCTTCTACTTCAATTTCCGGACCTGGGAGATCCACCTCCACAAGACGAGCGGCGACGCGTTGCCGGGCAGCCCGGACGAGCGCTATACACGGATCCCCGCGGTGGCCCTGCTGCTCCTGGGCCCGGTCATGGGCTTCTTCTTCGTGATCTTCCTTCCGTTGATCGGCTTCGCGCTCGTGGCTCGCGAGATCGGTCGCCGTGCGCTGGCCCTCTTGGGACGGAAGGCCGAGGTCAAGCCCAAGCCGGTGAGCCGTTAGACCCGGATCACGCCGCGCTTGAGCGCGAAGCGGATGAGCTCGGTCCGGTTGTGGACGTCGAGCTTCTCCATGAGGTGCTCGCGGTGGGCCATCGCGGTCTTGACGCTGATGTCGAGCGTCTCCGCGATGTCCTTGTTGGACCGTCCCTCCGCGACGAGCTTCAGGACCTGCTTCTCGCGATCGGTCAGCGCGTCGTAGGGATCGCCTTCGGCCCGATCCGTTCCGTGCGCGTCGCCCCAGGCCTCGCGCGCGATCTCGGGGTCGAGCACGAGCCCCCCGCGATGAGCCGCGCGGATCGCGGCGGTCAGCTCGGACGCCGCCGCCCTCTTGAGCACGTAGCCGGCGACGCCTGCCTTCAGGAAGCGGGCCACGTACTCGCGATCGTCGTACTGCGTCAGGACGAGCACCTTGACCGCCGGCTTTTCCTTGCGGATGGCGAGCGTCGCCTCCAGGCCTCCGAGGCCCGGCATCGCGACGTCCATGAGCACGACGTCGGGATCGAGGCGGCGGACCTCGCGGATCGCTTCTTCCCCGTCCTCGGCCTCGCCGACGACCTCGATGTCGTCGGTCACCCGCAGCAGCGCCTTGACCCCCTCGCGCATGAGGCCGTGATCGTCGGCGACGACGACGCGGATCTTGGGCATCTCAGGCCGCCTCGGGGATCGGGACGCGGAGGGTCACGCGGGTCCCTCCACCCGGCGATGACGCGACGTGCGCCGTCCCGCCGATCAGCTCCATCCGCTCGTGCATGCCGAGGATTCCCAGTCCGCGCCCCGAGGCCGACGGCTCGCCCACCGATTGCGTGTCGAATCCCTCGCCGTCGTCCTCGACGTCGACCTCCAGCACGTGGTCCGAGGAAGCGATCTCGAGGAGCACCTTGTCGGCCTGGGCGTGCCGGGCGACGTTGCTCATCGCCTCCTGGACGGCTCGGAACACGGCGATCTCGACCTCGGGCGGCAGATGCTCGGGCACGTCGTCGAATTCGCAGCGGACCTGGATTCCCTGCGCCGCGAGGTGGCGCTGTGCCATCCACCGGATCGCGGCGACGAGCCCGAGGTCGTCCAAGATCGACGGCCTGAGGTCGTAGATGATCCGGTGCAGCTCGTCGAGCGAGCGATCCGCCATCGCGGCGGCGTCTGGCTGAGCCTTCGGGTCGAGCCTCATCTTGAGCGCGGTGATCGTCTGGCAGGTCTCGTCGTGGAGCTCGCGCGCGAGGCGCTTGCGCTCGTCCTCTTGCGCCGAGATGACCTTCCGCAGGAGCTTGCGACGGGTCTCGTCTCTGGCGAGCGCGACGCGCATCGCCTCGAACGAGCGGCCGAGCCGACCGATCTCGTCACGACTCAGCGTCGGGACCGGATGGAGGAGATCGCCGGCCTCGATGCGCGCGGCGGCGTTCTCCAGCTGGGCGAGCGGCCGCTTGACGCTGCGGGCGATCCCCCACGCGAAGACGACCGCGAACGCCGCGAGCGCCGGCGTGAGGATCGCCAGGCGACGCTCGAGCGCGTGGACCGGCGCGAAGACCTCGGACTCCGGCTGCGAGAGCACGACCCGCCACGGAAGAATGGTCAACGGCCGCTCGACGACGAGCTCACCCGCGCGGCCCGGCGTCCCCGCCATGACGCCGCCGTCGGCATCCAAGAGCGCCAGGTGCGCCGAGCCGGAGAGCGCGACGCGCGGCGTCAGCGCCGTCCATGCCGCCGCTTGCGTGTCGATGAGGCCGACCGCCGCCGCGGTCGTCCGCCCGCTCGTGCCGCGCAGGGGCACGACGGCGACGTGGCGCGGGTGCTCGTCCCCGCCCGCGGAGCAGACCACAGGCATTCCGGTCCGGATCGCCTCGCGCACTTGGGCACAGCGGGCGGCGGCCTCGCTCGCGGCGGGATCGGCGATCCCGCTCTCGGAGAGGATCTCTCCGCCGGCATCGATCACGAGGGCGCCGGAGAGGAGCCGCGAGCGGAGTCCCGCTTCGCGCAGCGCGTCCCGTTGCGCCGCCCGGAGGCGGCCCGATCCGTCGGGGCCGGCCGGGACGGCGGCGAGCGCTTCCAACATCTCGCGCACGCCGCGCTCGACCTTTTGCGTCGCGCTCGCCACCAACGCCTCGCGCTCGCGGAGCAGCGCGTCCCGCATCGCGGCGAGGCTGGCGAAGCTCGCCGACCCGAGGAGGACGACGGGGGCCAATGCCGCGACGAGGACGAGGATCGCCACCCGGGTCTGGATCCCCCGGTCGACCGCGGGCTCGTGCGGAGCTTCAGGCGTCCTTTCCATCGTGGACGAGCTCCGGCTCGTGCTCGGTGTGCGGCCGCTCTCCGGCCAAGCGCGCGAGCTCGAGCGGATGCTCGTGCTCCATGCGGTGACGGCTGATCTTCCCGTTGAAGATGGTGAGGTCGAACGGGAAGACGTCGGGGTTCAGGTGCGCGTTGTAGATGTGCCAGGTGATGACGACGAGGAAGGCCATGAGCCCCTCGTTGCTGTGCGCGACCTTCGCGACCGGGATGACGACCCCCGGCAGGAACGAGGTGACCTGGAGGGGCATGTACAGGACGAGCCCCGTTCCGACCATGAGGAGCCCGCCCATGACGAGCCCCCAGTATTCGAACTTCTGGCGGTAGTCGAACCGGTCGAACCGTGCCTCGGCGTCGGAGAGGCCGAGGTAGTACCGGAGCGTCTTGATCGCGTCGGCGAAGTCCTTACGCCCGGGGACCATGCTCGGCCGGGACTTGCCGCTCAGCACGAGCGCGATCGCGGTGCCGAGGTGCACCGCGGTCAGCACCGCGAAGAGGATCCCCGCCAATCGGTGCACGAAGCGGGCGATCTCGACGCCTCCCATGAGCCGGATCGTCGTCTGCGCCCACGCCGCACCCGCGAACTTCTGCGGGAATCCGGTGACCGCGAGCACGAGGAACAGGATCATCACCGAGAGGTGCTCGAGGCGCTGACGCAGCGAGAAACGGAGGAATGTCTCCTTCATCGGTTCACCACGACGCGCCAGAGGTGGAGGAGCACCTGGAGAACCAATCCTCCGATGATGAACGGGATGAAGACTCCGTAGAAGATCTTCACGCCGTAGACGAGCGGGGTCTTCGCAAAGCTCGGCTCGTAATGCGAGAGCCACGCGTCGGGAAACGACTCCGAGGCGTCGGGATGGCACTTGCGGCACGTCTTCACGAGGTTCGCGCGCAGCACCGGAGACCGGGCGTCACCGGTCTTCGTGATGTCGTGGACGCCGTGACAGTCGATGCAGAGCGCGGTGACGGGTGCGCGCCTCTCGGCCGAGCTTCCGCGCGCGCGGCTGAGCGTCGACGTCACGCCGTGGAAATCGGAGAGGTACGTGTCGACGACGGCGGTCGACAGGCCGTACTTGGCCATCATCGTCTTGTCGGTGTGGCAGTGCGCGCACAGCTCCGGCGTCTTGACGATCCACGATTCCACGCGCGGATCCGAGATGTCGTGCGCGCGGTGGCAGTCGGTGCACACCGGGACGTCGGGATTGCCATCCGCCATCGCCTTGCCGTGGACGCTCTTCAGGTAGGTGTCGGCGACGTCGGGGTGGCAGCCGGAGCAGGTGTCGGAAATCCGGGACCGCGGCTTCGCGGCTGGGAAGACGTCGTGCGCCCCGTGGCAATCGACGCACCCCGGGGCCGCATCGTTCCCCATCGCGAACTGCTTGTAATGCACGCCGCCTTGCGAGAGCGCGTACTTGTCGAAGTGGCAGGCCTTGCAGGCGTCGCGAAACCCGGCGTGGAACTCCGCCGTGGATTTCACGTTTCGCTCCGGATGCGGGATCTCGTCCATCCCCGCGTGGCAGTCCGTGCAGCGCAGGTCGCGCGCGTGGATCGAGGAGGCGAAGGCGGCGCGATCGACGAAGAGCGGCAACTTCTCTCCTCCCGGCAGCTCGACGCGCGCGTCCTTGTCGCCGTGGCAGCTCATGCACAGATCGACCTCCTGCTCGATCGGCGTGACCGCAGGAGCCGGAGCCGACGCGGCCGCCGCCGCGAGCAGGAGGACGGGGAGGAGCGGAGCCATGGTCAGCGCTCCGCGACCGCGCGCGCCCCCCAGCGGAATGCTTCCTCGTTGAGCGGAATCATGGCGCATTTCGCTTTGAGCGCGTGCCGGATCGCGGTGAGGAACGTCTCGCCCGGGAAGATGGTCGTCGCCGCTTGGAGCGCTCCCAGGGCGACGACGTTCTTGACGAGCGCGCGGCCGAGGTCCAAAGCGATGCCCGTCATCGGAACGCCGACGAGCCGCACCCCTTCCGGGAGCTCTGGGGGCTCGGCGATGACGGAGCTGTCGTAGAGGGCGATCCCGCCGGGAGCGACCTCCGGACCGAACTTCGCCAGGCTCGGCGCGTTGAAGGCGACGAGGACGTGCGGGTGCGGCGACGCCGGATTCAGCACGTCCTCCCGCGCCACGTGGACGTCCGCGTAAGACGTCCCGCCGCGGGACTCGGGACCGTAGCTCGGGATGTGGGTCGCGTCGAAGCCTTCGTTGATCGCTGCGCGCGCGAGCAGGAGGGCTGCGGTCTGGGCGCCGTCGCCCCCCGCCCCCGCCAGCTTGAGCGCGACGTCGGACGGGTCGAGGTGCACCGGGAAGCCGGTGCAGAACCGAGCCGGACGCTCGTCGCTCGCCTCGACCGCCGCGAAGAGGCGGGCGATGTCGTGGCTCGGCCGAACGGGCACCGGATGCGACGGGGTCGCGACGTCCTTCTTGACCCCGAGCGGGAAGACCTCGGTCATCCGTTCGCGCACCCACGCCTCGGACTCGACCGCGGTCATCCCGAGATGCGTCGGGCACTCGGCGAGGACCTCGACGAACGAGAAGCCGCGGTTCTCGACCTGCAGCGTGAGCGCTTTCTTGATCGCCTTCTTCGCGCGCGTGCGCTGCTTGTTGTCGTACAGCGCGACCCGCTCGACGTAGATCGGACCGTCGAGGCCCGCCATCATCTCGGCGACCTTGAGCGGCTGCCCCATCCCGAGGGGGCGCCCCGAAGGCGTCGTCGACGTCGACTGGCCCACGAGGGTCGTCGGCGCGAGCTGACCGCCGGTCATGCCGTAGATGGCGTTGTTGATGAAGATGACCGAGATGGGGATCCCCGTCTGCGCCGTGCTGACGATCTCGGCGAGTCCGATCGACGCGAGATCGCCGTCGCCCTGGTAGCTCACCACGATCGCCTCGGGATTGGCGACCTTGTGCCCGATCGCGACCGCCGGCGCGCGTCCATGAGCGGCTTGCGTGTTGCCGACGTCGAAGTAGTAGTAGAGGAAGACGCTGCACCCGACCGGGGAGACCGCGACGGTCCGGTCCTGGATCCCGAGCTCGTCGATCGCCTCCGCGAGGTACTTGTGCGCGAGTCCGTGGCCGCAGCCGGGGCAGTAGTGCGTCGATTGGCCCTTCAAGCCCTCGCCGTGCGCGTGCCGCGTAAAGCGCTCGTAGAAGATCGTGCTCATCGGGCCGCTCCTTCCAGGGCCAGCACGCGATCGACGATCTCGCGCTGCTGCGGGAGCACGCCGCCCATGCGGCGCACGCTCGAGATCTCCGCTGCCGTCGACACTCCGGTCTTGCTCAAGGCGAGGCGCAGCTCGTCCTCGAGCTGGCCGGCGCTCGCCTCGACGACGACGAGGCGCCGGATCCGCTCGGCCACCGGGCTGAGCGCGTCGATCGGAAACGGCCACAGCGTGATCGGCCGAAACAGCCCCGCGCGAAGGCCGCGCGCCCGGAGATCGCGCACGGCGCCCTTCGCCATCTGCGCGGGCGTGTTGCAGGCGACGAGGACGACCTCCGCGTCGTCGCACAGAAACAGGTCGGCGCGCTGCTCGCGCGCCGTCATGAGGGCGTACTTCTCGTTGAGCCGCGCGTTGTGCGCCTCGAGATCCGACTCGGCGAGGAAGATCGAGCAGTTCAAGTTGCCCCGGTGGCCCGCGTCGCCCCAGACGGCCCACGACGGCAGTCCCGGCGTTAGCACCTCGGCCGGCAGCGAGACCTTCCCGGTCATCTGTCCCAGGTACCCGTCGCCCAGGATGACGACCGGATTCCGGTAGCGGAACGAGAGGTGGAACGCGAGCATCGTGACGTCGAGCATCTCCTGCGGGGTCGAAGGAGCGAGGACGATGGCGAACGTGTTCCCGTGCCCGAGCCCCCGGCACGCGAGCTTGATGTCCGATTGCTCCGGGGCGATGTTGCCGAGCCCCGGGCCTCCGCGCATGACGTTCACGAAGACGCCGGGTAGCTCGGCGCCGATCATGTAGGAGATCCCCTCGAGCATGAGCGAGAACCCCGGGGACGACGTGAACGTCATGCAGCGGAGCCCGGCGCCGGAGCAGCCGTACATCATGTTCACGGTGGCGGTCTCGCTGACCGCCTGCAGGAAGACGCCGTCGAGCTTCGGCAGGATCTTCGCCATCAGCTCGGCGCCCTCCGTTGACGGCGTGATCGGATAGCCGAAGAAGTGACGGCAGCCGGCGAGCAGCGCGCCGATCGCGGATGCGTACGTGCCCTTGACGACCAGCGGCTCGGCAGCCGGAAACGCCATCCCGAGATCGGGGACGTCGGGTGCGGCCGCCGGCGCCGCGGTCCGTGGCCCGAACAGTCGTGCGGGATCCTGCACCTCGTGGTCGGTGGTCCCCGCGGGAGTCGCGGCGAGACCGTACGGCTCGGGGCAGGCGGACAGGCAGAGTCCGCAGCCGTTGCACGCTTCGAGGCTCAGGACGACCGGCGCCAATCCGGTCTCGGGATGGATCTTGGTCCCGAGCGTGATGCAGTGCTTCGGACACGCGTCCAAGCACCGGCCGCATCCCTTGCAGAACTGTGGAAGGAGGAACGGCTTCGGTCGCTCGCGGAGCTCGGTCATGCGGCGACTCCTTTCTCCCTGCTGGTCGATCAAGCTAGCGCGATCGGTGACGGCGTTCCGATCCGAAGAGAACGCTTTTGTCCGGAATGAAGCGAGCGTGTGAGGGCGCCGCGCCTGCACAATGCCGTCATGACGAATCGGGTCGATCTCACGCTCTGCTGTCCCGAGGCGCAGTGCGACGGCGTCCCCTGCCCCACGCTCGGACGATCGTGCGAGACCTGCGAGCGCGCGCTCGCCGCGGCGGTACGGGACGAGCATCTCCCCTCGATCAGGCCGCCCGGCCGCGACTGAATCGCCCTTTTGACGGCGCGCCCGCCGCGCCCCACATTGCCCCCATGCGTCGCTCCGCGTTCGTCCTCGTACTCGGGTTCGCCGCGGCATCCTCCGCGCGCGCGGCGGGGCGCGTGCTCGACGGCGCGGAGATGCCGATCAACACCGCGCGCACGTGGTGCATCGCCCCGACGGGCGAGCTGCCGAACTGGACGTCTCCCGCTCACCCCGAGTGCGAGATGGCGTGGAAGGTCCTGGCCGAGCGCGACGGCCGCGTCCTCTACAGCGCACGCTACGCGTGGCCGAGCCCGTCACCCGCGAAGGCGCCGTTGCGCGTCCTGTCCGAGGTTCTCTTCGAAGGGCGCCGTGGCACCGGGGTCGTGCGCCGGCTCTACGCCGTTCAGGACGACGAAGCGCACGTCCGTCCGGCGCCGTTGCACATCTTCATCGTGGCCGGTCAGCCGGTGATCGAATCGCTCGTCTGCGTCCCCGAGACCGGCGAGTGCGGGCGCGAGCTGGCCGCGTGGGCGGCAGGCCACATGGTTCCCGTCCGCGACCTCACCGTCGCCGATATCCGCGCGAAGCTGCCGCCGCGGTTCGATCTCCGGATGAACCCGGCGATCGATCTGCTCGCGCTCAGAGGAAAGGGTTCCGCGTGGGCGGCAGGCGATCGCGATTGCTGCCCGTCCGCCTCGATCGAGTTCACCCTGCGCCTCGTCGGTGGCGAGCTGCGGGCCGGCGACCTCCGCTTCACGCGCCGCTCCGGCTGAGTCGCTCCGGCGTTTCTTCTACTCTCGCGCGATAGCGGCCTCCAGGGATTCGCCTCGACGCCGACCGGGATGGCTCTTGACATGGCATCAGAGTGATATCATATTAGTATCGACATCGATCAAGGAGGTCGAAGCCATGATGCGCGAGGTCAAGCGGGACTCTCTTCCGGGAATTCCGATGCTGCTGCTGATTCTGGTGGGTTTCGTCGCCGCCGTCGCCTGGCTGGTGTCCGCGGCGCGGAGAGCGGCGGTCGCCGAGATCCTCGCGGCGGTCGGCGCGATGATCCTGCTCCTGGTGATGCTCGGCGGCGCCTTCACCGTGGGCCCGAATCAGGGGCGCGTCCTCCAGCTCTTCGGCGCCTACCGGGGCACCGCGCGGGAGCCCGGCCTGCGCTGGGCCAATCCGTTCTACACGAAGCGGCGCCTCTCGCTCAGAATCCGCAATTTCGAGACCGGCAAGCTCAAGGTCAACGACAAGCGCGGCAATCCGATCGAGATCGCGGCCGTGGTCGTCTGGCGGGTCGTCGACACCGCCGAGGCCGCGTTCCAGGTCGATAACTACGAGAACTACGTCCACGTGCAGAGCGAGGCCGCCCTCCGCAACCTCGCGACCGGCTATCCCTACGACGCGCACAAGGACGACGACATCGCGCTGTCGAGCCATACCGCCGAGGTCTCGACGCAGCTCAGGACCGAGATCCAGGACCGCCTCGATAAGGCGGGGGTCGAGGTCTTGGAGACGCGCGTGAGCCACCTCGCCTACGCACCGGAGATCGCGGCCGCGATGCTGCGCCGGCAGCAGGCCGCCGCGGTCGTGGCGGCGCGCCGCACGATCGTCGACGGTGCCGTCGGCATGGTCGAGACGGCGCTCGAGATGCTGGCGCAGAAGAAGGTCATCGACCTCGACGAGGAGCGGAAGGCCGCGATGGTGAGCAACCTGCTCGTCGTCCTGTGCAGCGAGCAGAACACGCAGCCCGTCGTCAACACCGGATCGCTCTACCACTGAGGACGGGCGGATGGCCGAGCGCAAATCGTTCCTGCTACGTATGGATCCCGATCTGTACGACGCGCTGGCGCGATGGGCGGAAGACGAGCTGCGCAGCCTGAACGGTCAGATCGAGTTTCTCCTCCGCCAGAAGCTGGCGGAGAGCGGCCGTCCCGTGCGGCGTAAGCGGCGGGACGACGGCACGGAAGGACGTACGCGATGACGACCCCGATTCCCGAATGCCCCGCGTGCCGCGAGCGCATGGAGCCCGGCTTCCTCGTCGACTTCGCCCACAACAGCCGCCCCGGTCGTGCGAAGTGGGTCGAGGGGCCGCCGGAGAAGTCTTTCTTCGAAGGCGTGCGGATCAAGAACCGCCGCCAGCTCGACACCGTGACGTTCCGTTGCCCGCGCTGCGGATGGCTGATCTCGTTCGCCCCGGAGGTCGCGCGCGAGCCTTCCGCCGACTAAGGGCAGGACGAGGGCTCGCGCGGCGCGCACGCGGCGGTCGATGAGGGTCGCGGGGCACCCGACGACAGATTCCCGAGGATGCCTTCCTGCCCCGACGCCGTCGGTGCGACGAGGTAGTACGCCGACACGGCCCCGGGAACGATCGTCTCGGTGAGGTCCGTCCCACCGGCGCACGTCACCGGGGCGTGGTCCCACGTGCCCGAACGAAGCGCCGCGAGCGTCCCCTGGTACACGGCATAGTTCGTGGCACCCGACGAGCAGGATGCGCCCCACGTCAGGACCAGCGCACCTCCGCTGCCGCGATCGATCCGCAGGGCCGGACCGTTGCTTCCGTCGGGAACACATCCGGCGACCGGTTGCGGCGCCGCAATCGTGAAGACCCCGTCCGACGCATCCTGGCTGCACGCCTCGGGGTACGGAGCCGGAGTCGGCGACACCCGGTTGTGACGGATGACGCGCACGAGATTCTGCGTCCCCGGTGCTACGCCGATCGTCCACGCGAACGAGCCGTCGTTCGGCTCGCCGGTCGCGATCGGCGTCCATGTCGTGCCGCCGTCCTGCGACAGCTCGATGTCGACCGTTCCGGGGTCGGGACCCACCTCGGCGGTCGCCGTCCATGTCACGGCGTGAACGGTGTTCGCGCTCCAGGATTCGCCGCCGTTCGGCGAGGTGAGCGTCAGCGTGTGCGGGTAGTCGCAGTGAGCGGCGTCGCGATCGTCGTCCCCCAGCCTCGGGCCGCGCCCGTTGCCGTAGGCGGTCGCACGCATGATCGCGTCGGCGACGGTCGAGTGACCGAAGCCGAGGCCGTGGCCCAGCTCGTGTGCGGCGACCTCCGCGAGATTGTCCGCGTTCCCGAGGAAGCACTGGAAGTTGTTGTTGAAGACGACGTACTGGCGCAGCGTCGGATAGAAGGTGACGCCGTTGACGGTCTTGGTTCCCGTGCCCGACCGCCAGTAACCGCCCATGGCGAGCGTGCCGGTGCACCCGGAAGGATCGGTGATCTCGTTGTACGGGTCGCCGAAGAGGATGATGTTGACCGGCGGCATCACCGTCGTCGGGCTCTGCGCGTTGCTCGCGGTGAACGCGTAGCTCTCGTTCCCCGACTGCAGGACGATGCGGGCTTCGGGCACGTTCGTCCACGCCGCCATCCCGCGCCGGATCGCTCCGACCGCCGCGACATCGTCGTTCAACGGGTTGCCGCCCGGCTGGATGTTGATGCTCACCGGAGTCGCGCTGTCCGACTCCATCCAGCGCACCGGGTAGTTCGTCGACATCGTGGTGAAATCGGCGGACGGTCCGCTCGCGACCGGCGCTTTTCCGCCGATGACGGTGCTCGACGCCTCGCGGACATCGTCCCAGACGAGCCGGTCGAGCTCCGGTGGAACCGCCGACCAGTCCCTCGCGGACCGGCCGGGAACGGCGGCGACGAGCGATTCGATCTCGGAGGCCGGGAACTCCTCGGTCTCGGCCGGTGCGCGCCCGAAGATCAATCCTTGACCGGAGAGGTCGCGGCGCGCCGCGCGGCCGCCCCACGCGGTCTCGACGAGCGTGAACTTGCCGAAGAAGAGCCCTGCGACGCGCAGCGCGCGATCGCGCGCGGGCTCGAGGAAGAGGAGGACGTTCTCCCCCGCCTCGAAGACCGGTACGGCATCGATCGCGTTCACGAGGTCGCCGACGTGGCCACCGGGCTCGCGGACGACGATGCGCGTGAGCGTCGCGGGTCCTCTGTGGACGAAGGAGACGTCGATCGTCACGTACGTCGCCAGGGCCCCCATGGCGGGGTCGAGCCCCGACGCGGTGCGGACGACCTGTCCTTCCACGACCAGGGTCGCCGCTGCGGCGAGCCGGTCGAGCGGCAAATACACCGAGCTCGCCGCGCGTGCAGCGCGCAAGCACGGGAGCGTCATCGCGATGACCAAAACGGCCCGCCGGACGGTCGCGTTCATGGATCTCCCGCCGAACGACCGTCGTCGCTCGGGCGGAGATCGGGAAGAGCAGGGGACGTGCCAGGGGGCCGGTCAGGGGCGAAGCTAGGGGCAGGATCCGACGGTGCGCGGCGCTCCGTTCACGCCGGTGCCCACGTTGCCGCCGCAGACATTTTCCGATCGAACGAGGTAATAGAAGCCGGCGGCAGGGCTCGCCGGATCCGAAGCGCTCGTCGCGGAGATCCCGGTCGCGAGGCATGAAGGCGTCGCGAAGCCGCCTGGGGCGGTGGCGCGCACGAGATCGTAGAGGACGGTTGTCCCGCCGGGTATCGCGGGGGCCGTCCACTGCATCGACGCCTTATTTCCCGCGGTGGGAAAAATGAGCGCGGTCGCCTCGCCCGGGATCGCCCAGGCCGCCGCGTTGTTCGGCGCGCAGTCGGACGTGTCTGGGACGCCGTCCCCGTCGCTGTCGGCGGCACCGACGGTCGTCGACTCGGTCGAGGTGTCGTTCGCCGCGTTCGTGTCGATGACCGCGGTCTGGACCCGCGCCGTATTGACCATCGTCGCGTTCGCGTTGGGCGCCGTGACGACGAGCGCGACGGTCGCGGTGCCGCTCGCCGCGAGCGTCCCGAGGTGACAGAACACGGGGCCGGTACCGTTGCAGGTGCCGTGCGACGGGGTCGCCGAGACGAAGCTGCTGCCGGCAGGAAGATCGTCGCGCAGCTCGATGACGGAAGCCGGCGCCGCGCCGAGGTCGTGCACCGTGATCGTGTACGTGACGCTCGCTCCGAGCGCGGCGGGATCCGGCGAATCGGACTGCGTCACCGACACGTCGGTCGCGGGGCTGATCTTGCAGTTGCGGGCGACCGACAGGAGGTAGTCCGCGGGGGTCGTCCCGCTCGAGTACGTCACGCGGGCGTAGTACGTGCCGCTCGTCCGGATGCGATACGTGAGCGCCTCTCCCGGCGAGTTCGGCGTCGTCGCGGTGAGCGTCCCGGCCCCGGACGTCGTGGACGACGTCGCTCCGCTGTCGTTCACCGTGACGAGCGCGGCGCCGCCCGAGTCGAGGAGCGCCAGGATCGCGTTGAACGGGGTATTGTCGCGTGCCGGATCCGCGTCGAGGCCGATCGACACGAGATCGCCGGCGGTCGCCGTGAACTTGAAGATGTCGACGTCGCTCGTGCTGCTGAGCGAGCCGCTCCAGTAGAGGTTCGTTCCCGCGGTCGCCGCCGCGGTCGTGCCGTTCGGCTCGACCTCCGGCGTCGCGCTCGAGGACGGCGGCTGGATCGCGGCGTAGAGACGGTAAGGCTCCGAGGTCATGATCGCGCTGTGGAGACTGAGCCGGAGGTAGCCGGGCACGCCGGTGAGCGGTGTCCCCGCCACGTTGGGTGAGAGCGCGCCGAACGGCGTGTCGTCGTTCGCGTCGTCGAACTCGAGGGTATCGGTCGCCGTCGTCACCCGCATGTCGAAATCGGTGCTGCTCGCCGCGACGCCGTCGGCGATGGCGAAGACCCGCGAGCCCGAGTCCGGAGCCCCGAGCGAGAAGAAGTCCGCGTCGCCGTTCACCCCGATACCGCCCTCGACACCGCAGGCCAACGTCGACGCGGTCGCGACCGAGTCGTCCGGCTCGGCCTCCGGGGTACACCGGTTGACCTCCAGGTTGAAGGTGCTTCCCCCGCCCGCCACCGCCTCGTCGACGTAGACGTAGACGTTTTGGCCGGCGGTGAGGGGCAGGCAATTCACCTCTTCCGCCGGATTGCCGCTGTTCCGGTTCGCCGCGGCGAGACAGCTTCCGATCGTCGCGGGAGATGTGCCGCCCGGACAGTCGGAGGCGACGTAGAGGATGACGTTCTTCGTCGGATCGTAGGCGTTGACGCGGAACGAGTAGCTTCCGGCGACGGCGGCCGCGTAACGGTAGACCGCATCGCCCCCGACGGCGGACATCGGCGTCTGACCGATCCCGGTGAAGCACGCCGTTCCGGAGAGCTCGTAGTCGTCGGTCGTGTTCAGCGTGGTGCCGGCGAGCGGGGTATCCAGGGCCAGCGGAATCGCCCCGCTGCAGAAATCGTTCGATGGGCCGGTTCCCTTGTCGACGCGGAGCTGAACGGCGGTGTTGCCGACCGTCGGTGCGATCGTGTCGTACTTCCAGACGACGACGTAATAGGTCTGCCCGGCGACGAGCGGGAGCCCGCTCACCACCGCCTGCGCATCCTCGACACCGCAGGAGTCGTCGTCGCAGCCGCCGGCCACTTCATTGAGGGCCGAGCAGACTCCGGCGCTCGAGTAGACGGCGATCACCGTGTCGTCGACCGTCGTTCCCGTCGGCGCATCGGCGCAGCTCGAGAAGGTGTAATTCCCGGACGCCGACGGCGTGAAGACGTACCAGATGCTGCGCGAGACGAGCGGCTGACAGGACGGTGCCGCCGGGTCGCCGGTCTCCGTCGCGTTCGTGATGTCGGCCGTCAGCGCCGTCGTGTACGGGAACGGACCCGCCGCGGGAATGACCTCGGCGCCGCCGCACTGATCGTTCGGTGGCGCGCTTCCGGACGAGTTCTGGCTGACGACGAGCTGGATCGTCGAGGCGCCCGGAGACGGCGGGGTCGAGCTGAATTGCCACGCGACGACGTAGTAGGTCTGTCCGGCCGTCAACCGGATGGCGCTGATCACCGACTGCTGCGATCCGGAGACGCAGGAATCGTCGTCGCAGCCGCCCGTCACCTCGCTGAGGCCGGTGCAGGAGCCGGTCGCCGCGTACACCGCGAGGACGGTATCCGGCACGGTGGTCGCGCTCGGCGCGTCGCTGCACGTCGCGAAGGTGAAGTTGCCGCTCGCAGAGGGTGTGAACTTGAACCAGATGCTGCGCGAGACGTCGCTCTGGCAGCTCGGCAAAGCCGGGTCGCCGGTCGACGTCGCGTCGGTGATGTCGTAGGCGCCCGACGTGTACGGGAAAGGACCCGCCGCGGGAATGACCTCGGCCCCCGTGCACTGATCGTTCGGCGGGACGACGAGCGGTCCCGCCGGCGACGCCGCGGGCTCCGCCGACTTCGCCGTCGTGAGGCGCATCGAGATCGTGACGGGAAAGACGTGATCCTGGGTCTGAACGACGAGCTTCGTCCCGTCGCGCCACGCGAGATCGACGTCGCGGCCCTCCGCATCGGCCGCGCGAAGATCGCCGAGGACGAGCACGCGCGAAAGCGCGATCTCCCTGCCATCGTCGCGAAGCTTCGGCCTCAGGTCGCCGCCGAAGGCGTAGGCGAGCACGGTCGTCCCGTGTGCGTCGCCGTCGATGAGACGGATTCCGTACAGCAAGCCGGATCGGTCGTTGACGAACGACTCGTCGAGATCATTGTGAAGGACGTCGAGCCGCGGCCCGGAGGCCATCGGCGCGCCATCGTCGCGCCGGAGCGACATCGTGAACGCGCCCTTGCGCGTCACGACCGAAGCACCGCCGGCTGACAGCGTCAGGCGGTACCCCTGACTCGCGTTCGCTGCCGTCCAGGTGTCCGCCCCCGAGAGCGCGAGATCGAAGGAACGGTCCGTGGCGGCGGAGGCGAGGGTGAACACGAAGAGCGTCGCAACCAGCAGTCGTGACGCGCGCGCCCTCGTGCCCATCGTCCACCCTCGAAAAAGTTCGACCGGGCGACGGGCCGAAGCCCGCCGCCCGGTCGAGTCAGTCCTCGAACGCTAGGACCCGCCCGTCAGGGAAGGTCCACGAAGTCGGCACGCGAGTAACCGTTCGCCTTGAGCGTCACCGTCTGTTGCTTCCCGTAATCCGGTAGCTTGACGGTGTAGCTCTGTGCCTTGCCCTTCGCCTTGTAGATGAAGTTGTAGAAGCCGTCCGCATCGGTCGTCGTCGTCGCGATGAGGACACCCTTCGGATCGAAGAACTGGACCCGGACACCCGTCACGGGGTTGCCGGTCGACGCCTTGAGCGTGTTGCCGTTCACCCCCGAGTTCTTCTTGAACGTGTTGCAGGAGGACGGTGTGTACGTGTGGGTCGGACCGCCGCCGCTGAAGTCGAACGTGTACGGCTGCGGGCTGTTGATGTAGATCGGTCCGTCGCCCAACCCGTCGAGCACGTTGTCGAGGTTGGTATCCGGACCCTGGGCGGTGGTCCCGTTGGTCGCCTGCTGCCACCCCGAGACCTTCTTGAGCCCGTAGTCGACGTGGATCGTCACGTAAACGAGGCCGCTCGCCGGCACCGTCCCCGAGACGTAGACCGCGGTCGTGCTTCCGAGCTGCTGAGCGCCGTAATCGGAGAGCGCGACGATGGGGCTGCCGGACGACGACTGCCCGCCGTCGGTCGTGATCGTGAAGCCGGAGAGCGACGGGCTCGGCTGATAGCAGCCGCCGCTCAGGCTCACGCCGCTGTGGACCTGGATCGGATTCGCGCCCTGCGTGACGAACGGGTAGGACAGCTCGATCGTCAGGTTGACGGCGCTCCCCGGCGTCCCCGAGTAGAAGACGTTGTAGTAGAACTGCCCGGGGTTCGAGGCGTTGATGATGTAGTCGTTCATCACCGTCTTGTTGAGCACGCTGCTGAACGTCGGGTTCTGGAGATCGAGCAGGCGGAACTCCGGCGTCGAAGGCGAGTTCCCGCAGAGCCCGGTCGGAAGCGCGCAGAACATCGTGTCGGTCACCTGACCGCACGAGTTGTCCGAGCCGTCCGAGCCGGTGTGAACGCACCCCGAAGCCGGATTGCAGCTGTCGGTGGTGCACGGGTTGCCGTCGTTGCAGTTCGGCGCGGATCCGCCGTGGCACGTCCCGCCGCTGCACGTGTCGTTCGTCGTGCACGCGTTCCCGTCGTCGCACGGCGCCGTGTTGTTCACGTGCGTGCAGCCCGTCGCCGGGTTGCACGAATCGGTCGTGCAGACGTTGTTGTCGTTGCAGTTCGGGGCGGGCCCGCCGACGCAGGTACCGCCGGAGCAGGCGTCGCCCGTCGTGCAGGCGTTCCCGTCGTTGCACGGGGCCGTGTTGTTCGTGTGGACGCAACCGCTCGAGGGGTTGCAGCTATCGTCGGTGCACGGGTTCCCGTCGTTGCAGTTGGGCGGAGCGCCGCCGTGGCAGGTCCCGCCGCCGCAGGTGTCGCCGGTCGTGCAGGCGTTGCCGTCGCTGCACGGCGCCGTGTTGTTGGTGTGGACGCAACCGCTCGAGGGGTTGCAGCTGTCGTCGGTGCACGGGTTGCCGTCGTCGCAGTTCGGAGCGGCCCCCCCGTGGCAGGTCCCGCCGCCGCAGGTGTCGCCCGTCGTGCAGGCGTTCCCGTCGTTGCACGGGGCCGTGTTGTTCGTGTGGACGCAGCCGGTGACCGGGTTGCACGAGTCGTCCGTGCACGGGTTGCCGTCGTCGCAGTTCGGGGCCGGCCCGCCGTGGCAGGTGCCGCCGCCGCAGGTGTCGCCCGTCGTGCAGGCGTTCCCGTCGTTGCACGGGGCGGTGTTGTTCGTGAAGACGCAGCCGGACGCCGGGTTGCAGGTGTCGGTCGTGCAGACGTTCCCGTCGTCGCAGGGCACCGTGCCGCCGGGCTGGCACGAGCCGTCGTTGCAGTGGTCCTCGTTCCCGTTCACGCCGGTACAGGCGTTCCCGTCGTCGCAGGGGTTGCCGTTCGCTCCGCCGGCGTCGTGCACGCAGCCCGTCGCCGGGTTGCAGCTGTCGATGGTGCAGACGTTCCCGTCGTCGCAGTTGGGCGCCGGCCCGCCGACGCAGGTACCGCCGCCGCAGGTGTCGCCCGTGGTGCAGGCGTTACCGTCGTCGCACGGCGCCGTGTTGTTCGTGTGGACGCAACCGGTCGAGGGGTTGCACGAGTCGTCCGTGCACGGATTCCCGTCGTCGCAGTTCGGCGCCGGGCCGCCGTTGCAGGTGCCGCCGCCGCAGGTATCGCCCGTGGTGCAGGCGTTCCCGTCGTCGCACGGTGCCGTGTTGTTGGTGTGGACGCAACCGGTCGAGGGGTTGCACGAGTCGTCCGTGCACGGATTCCCGTCGTCGCAGTTCGGCGCCGGACCGCCGTGACAGCTTCCGCCGCCGCAGGTGTCGCCCGTGGTGCAGGCGTTCCCGTCGTTGCACGGTGCCGTGTTGTTGGTGTGGACGCAGCCGGACGCGGGGTTGCACGAGTCGTCGGTGCAGGGGTTCCCGTCGTCGCAGTTCGGCGCAGGACCGCCGTGACAGCTTCCGCCGCCGCAGGTATCGCCCGTGGTGCAGGCGTTCCCGTCGTCGCACGGTGCCGTGTTGTTGGTGTGGACGCAGCCGGACGCCGGATTGCACGAGTCGTCCGTGCAGGGGTTTCCGTCGTCGCAGTTGGGCGCAGGCCCGCCGACGCAAGAGCCGCCGGCGCAGGTGTCGCCCGTGGTGCAGGCGTTCCCGTCGTCGCACGGTGCCGTGTTGTCGGTATGCACGCAGCCGGTCGCGGGGTTGCAGCTATCGTCGGTGCAGGGGTTCCCGTCGTTGCAGTTCGGAGCCGCCCCGCCATGACACGAGCCGCCGCCGCACGTGTCGTTCGTCGTGCAGGCGTTCCCGTCGTCGCACGGCGCCGTGTTGTTCGTGTGGACGCAGCCGCTCGCCGGATTGCACGAGTCGTCCGTGCAGGGATTCCCGTCGTTGCAGTTCAGCGGGGCGCCTGCGTGGCAGCTTCCGGCACCGCAGACGTCGCCGGTCGTGCAGGCGTTCCCGTCGTCGCACGGAGCCGTGTTGGGAGAGTAGACGCAACCAGAGGACGGGTCGCAGCTGTCGTCCGTGCAGCCGTTGTGGTCGTTGCACACGACCGCCGTGCCGGGGTTGCAGGTCCCGTTGCCGCAGACGTCGCCGGTGGTGCAGGCGTTGCCGTCGCTGCAGGGGTTGGTGTTGTTCGTGTAGACGCAGTTGCCCGTCGCCGGGTCGCAGCTGTCGTTCGTGCACGCGTTCCCGTCGTCGCACACCACGGGGGTGCCGGAGTGGCAAACGCCGTTGCCGCAGGTGTCGCCCGTCGTGCACGCATTGCCGTCGCTGCAGGACGTGCCGTCATCGACCGGGACGTTGTGACACACCGCCACGCCGCCCTCGACCGTGCAGCTGTCGGTCGTGCAGTCGTTGCCGTCGTCGCACAGCGCGGTGACGCACGGGTTCAGGACGGTCGTGAAGTCGAGGTCGGTGCAGTCGCACTTCGATCCGGTGCCGGCCTGGGCGAGCGAGGTGCAGGCAACCTGGTGGTTCGCGTTCTGCTCCCACACACGGCAGGACGGGACCTTGAGGTGCAGGTTCTGGTCGACCGTCTCGCACGAAACGACGGCCGAGACGGTCAGGAAGACCGGGCCTGCGTTCTGCTGGAGGTCGCCGCAGGTGTCGACGGCCGCGTTGTTCGGCGCGTGGCCCGTCGGATCGAGGTCGAGGAAGTGGTCGGAGTCGCAGTCCGACGTGTCCGCGTTTCCGTCGCCGTCGCCGACCTGCGGGGCCAGACCGCCGCAGACCAGCGCGGTCGGAGGCGTGTTGCCGGAGCCGTTCGTGACGGTGCCGCCGTCTTCCGAGACGAAGATGCCGAGGTCGTAGCGCTGACTGGCCGTCGTCTGGAATTTGACCGTGAACGTAAGGGCCAGCGTGTCAGACCGCGTTCCGCAGACGTTGTTGCCCGGATCGGCGGCGACGACCGTCGTCACGACGTCGTTCGCGGTGCAGGAGTTCAGGTTGGGCGGGCACGGGGCCGAAGGAAGCGGGGTCGGTACGACCGGGTCCGGCGGAGGCGTCGGCGGGCACGCGAGCGAATCCATGATCGCAGCGCCCGCGGCGAGGCCGGTGTCGCCGCCCTTGGCGGTCACGATGAACTCGTTCCCGGCGGTGTCGCCCGGATTCATCGGAACCGTGGAGTTGATCGTTCCCGAAACGTCGGCGGTCACGACCCAAGGATCGTGGCCCTCACCGGGCTCGGCGCCGCCGTTGTCGTGGACGACCTGAAGGGTGACGCCCTCACCCGGGAGGAAGCCGGTCCCGGTGATGAGCGCGCTCTCGGTCGGTCCGTACGCGAACTTGTCGGTGCCGATCGCGACCGTCCGTCCGAAGGAGGCGGTCGTCACGACGCCCGTCGTGCCGCCACGCGCGGAGACCTGGAACTGGTCTCCTTGGGCGTCTTCGGGGCGGATCGTCCAGTTGGTGACGAAGGCGCCGTCGGCGCCGGCCACGACCGTGAACGCAGTATGGCCCATGCCCGGCTCGGCGGTGCCGTCGGCGTGGACGACGTCCAGCTCGACGATCTCGTTCGGGCTGAAGCCCTGACCCAAGATCAGGACCAGCTGACCGGCGATCTGGCCCGGGTTGTTCGTCTCGACGCGCTTGGGATCGTCCTGCCCTAGGGCGAAGCCGCCCAGCAGGAGGCACGAGACGAGGGAGAGGATGGCGAACAGAGCTCTAGAGTTGATACATCGACATGGACTGACCGTCTGCATTGAGACCCCCACTTCGAAAGGAGCGAGCGAATCGTTATCTCCGACCCCTCAAGCCATCGGTTTGTATGGGGATGAGGCAACTGCCCCGAACACACGACCACGTGCCACCCCCACACGAACCGCTGCCTGACACTCTAAATACACAAGCGCGCGGGATTTGCCGCATCTTTTTTTGCGCGCATTTCCCCGGTGGCCTAACGGACGTCGAACTTCACCTCGTTGTCGGCTTCTGGTCGCTCGATTGGTCCGAAGCCGCATTGCTGCGGCACATGCGACGCGCGACCGACCCCCTTACGATGGGGGCACATGTCGCGATTTCTCGGAGCCACCCTTCTCGCCGTCACCGCCGCCTTCGCGGCGAAGGAGCCGATTCCGCCGGAACGCCAGGTCATCGCGCTGACGCCCGCGGAGAAGAAGGCGGCGCTCGACTTCGAGGCCCGCCTCAAGGACTACGTCTCGCTCCACAAGAAGCTCGAGGCCGCGCTGCCGAAACTGGCGAAGGATGCGAGCCCGCAGGACCTCGACAAGAACCAGCGCGCGCTCGGAACCGCGATCAAGACGAATCGCGCCGGTGCGAAGCGGGGCGATCTCTTCTCGCCCGCGATCGAGGCGCTCGTGAAACGGACCGTCAAGGCCGTGCTCGCCGGGCCCGGCGGGAAGACGATCGAAGCGTCGATCATGGACGAGAATCCCGGCATCCCCGATCTCAGGATCGACGAGCGGTACCCCGACGACGTCCCGCTCTCGACGATGCCGCCTCAGGTGCTCGAGCCGCTGCCGAAGCTCGAGGAAGACATGGAGTACCGCTTCATCGGCAAGCGGCTCATCCTCGTCGACACGCACGCGCACGTCATCGTCGACTTCACGAACGACGTGCTGCCGTGACCCGCTTGCGGCGCCGACTGCTCGCGACGGAACTCGCCGCGGTGCTCGCCGCCTCGGGTTGCCGCGCTGGAACCACCGTCACCGCGGGACCGGCCCAGGTCGAGACGGCGCCGGTCGCCCTTCCCGACCAGAAGGGCTCGCTCAAGTTCATCGTCCTCGGCGACTTCGGCACCGCCGGAAAGGGCGAGTACGCCCTCGCCGCCGAGATGGTGAAGTTCCACGAGTCGTTCCCCGCCGACATGGTGATCACGGTGGGCGACAACCTCTACGGCTCCGAGCGGCCGCAGGACTTCAAGTCGAAGTTCGAGACCCCCTACAAGCCGCTCCTCGACGCCGACGTCAAGTTCTACGGCGCCCTCGGCAATCACGACGCCCGGGAGCAGCGGTTCTACAAGCTGTTCAACATGGACGGGAAGCTCTACTACTCGTTCAAGGCCCCTCACGAGAACGTCCGCTTCTTCGTGCTCGACAGCACGTATCCCGTGCCCGAGCAGATCGCGTGGCTCGAGAAGGAGCTGCAAGGCTCGAAGGAGGACTGGAAGATCGCGGTCTTCCATCACCCGCTCTACTCCTCGGGCGGACGGCACGGATCCGACGTCAAGCTCCGTGAGACCTTGGAGCCGCTCTTCATCAAGTACAACGTCAGCGTGGTCTTCACGGGCCACGACCATTTCTACGAGCGGATCAAGCCGCAGCACGGGATCGTGCACTTCGTCGTGGGCTCGGGCGGCCAGCTCGCCGCGGGCGACATCCAGAAGGGGACCGGTCTGACGGCCAAGGGGTTCGACACCGACAACGCGTTCCTCGCGGTCGAGATCTCGGGAGACAAGATGTACTTCAACGCCGTCTCGGCGACGGGGGAGGTCGTCGACTCCGGGATCGCCCTGCGCCGCATGCCGGAATCGTGAAGGCGATCGTCCAGCCCGACGCGGGCCTCAACCCGGTGGTCGCCGCGATCCGGCGCGCCCGCACCTCGATCGACATCTGCATCTTCCGTCTCGACCGGAAGGAGATCGAGGTCGCCCTCACCGCCTCGGTGACCCGCGGGGTCAAAGTGCGGGCGCTCATCGCGAACACGAATACCGGCGGCGACGCGAATCTCAGGAAGCTGGAGCAGCGCCTGCTCGCGGGCGGCGTCATGGTCACGCGCACCTCGGACGAGCTCGTCCGCTACCACGGCAAGTACATGATCGCCGACGGCACGCTCTACGTCTTCGGTTTCAACTTCACCAAGCTCGACATCGCGAAGAGCCGCAGCTTCGCGATCGCGACCAGGGACACGCGCGCCGTGAACGAGGCCTCGAAGCTCTTCGAAGCCGACACGACGCGGCAGCTCTACAACCCGGGCCGGTCGAACCTCGTCGTCAGCCCCGAGACCGCGCGCGATTCGCTCGCCAAGTTCATCTCCGGCGCCAGGAAGGACCTCGCGATCTACGACGTCAAGGTCCAGGACCCCCTCATGATCAAGGTCCTGAAGGAGCGCGCGCGCCGCGGCGTCCGGATCCGGATCATCGGATCGCTCAAGGGCTCGATCGAGGGCGTCCGCGTCGGGAAGCCGCCGATGCGCCTCCACGTGCGCGCCGTCATTCGCGACGGAACGCGCGCGTTCGTGGGGAGCCAGAGCCTCCGGAAGATCGAGCTCGACGACCGGCGCGAGGTCGGCCTCCTCATCAGCAATCCGACGGTGACCCGGCAGCTCCTGGCGATCTTCGAGTCCGACTGGCCCGGGCCGCGCGCGATCGGCAGCGAGGAGGTCAAGGCAGCGGGCAGCCCGGGTGCTCGGTGATCTCGAGGCGCTTCTGCTTGAAGAGCGCCACCCAGTCGTCGATCGTCACCGGCCGCTCGCCGGAGGCACCGTCCCGGACCTTCTGCTCGAGGCGCAGGACGCGTCCCGCACGGAAGAGGTCCGCGATCTGCTCGTCGGTGAGCTTGTCGAGCTGCGCCGCGAGCAGCCTGCGGCCGCCCTCGCCGATGACGGGGTCGTGCAGGGTCGAGTGGCGGAACACGCCGCCGATCGCCGCGAGCCGCGCCTCGCACTTCTTCGCGTCCTTCCAGACGGAGTGCGCCTTCCATCCCTCGTAGTCGATGCGGGCGGTCCCTCCCGTCGTGATCCCCCCCTCGCCGAAGACCGAGCCGAGGTCGTCGACGTACATGATCGGCCTCGAGCACGAGAGGTTGCCGGAGCCGTCCTCGACGATCGCGTCGCGGGGGCACGCCAGGGTGTTCTGCGCGGCCTTGTTGTCCGAGTTCCGCACGAAGGCGTTGAGAAGCTTGAGCGCATCGACCTCCGCCTTCGTCGATCCGCCCGCGGCCTCGTCGACCGAGTCGAGGAGCTTCCAGTCCCACCCTTGCCGGCCCTGTTGCTCGATGACCTCCGCATCGATCGGCTCCTCGATCGCGGCGAGGTCGAAGTGATACGTCCCGGGGAATGCGTCGCGCGGTAGATCTTCGATGTGGCCCTTCTCGTCGCGCGGCACGCGCTTGCGATGGTCGACGTACTCCCACGGGTGCTCAGGGCACTGAAGGCACGTGACGCTGACCGGGATCATGCGATCGGCGTAGAACCCGAGGGCCCAGAAGAGGCGCGTGCCCAGGACCTCGCCGAAGACTTCCTTGTACGCGCTCGGGCCGTTGTACTTGACCTTGACGACGGTGCCGTTCTCGAGCTTGCACGAGAACTTCTCGGTCCAGCCGTTCATCTGCTTCGGGAAGAACGTGCACGTGACGTCGTCCATCGGATGGATGCGCAGCTTGCCGGGCGGCCCCTGGAAGAGGTCCTTCGACGCGACGTCCGTCGGTGCGAAGACGTGCGCACGCCGGACGAGATCGAGACGTTCCTCGTCACTCGGCTTCGGGAATTTCTTCGGCTCCGCCGACGAGGCGCCCAGCGCCGCGGCGGCCAGGAGCACGAGGAACGTGCGCATCTCCATGCGGGAGGTTAACGGATCCTGACCGGGGCCGCTCCCTGCATCGTCCCGCCGGTTTTCACGTAGGGAGAACACCCGATCGCGCGAGCCGGAAGCGCGGCGTAGCCTCCGAAGCGAACCGAGAAGGAGAGCCGCCATGAACCCTCAGACCAGCGCGATCTTCACCGCCGTCGCGATCGCCGTGATCGTCATCGCAGCCGTGGCGTATCTGGTCGTCCGCAACCGCCGCACCGAAGAGCTGCGGCGGCGCTTCGGCACCGAATACGACCGCACGCTCAAGAACACCGGCCGCCGCTCCGCGGCCGAGGCCGACCTCGCCGCCCGCACACGCAGGGTCGAGAACCTCGCGATTCACCCGCTCGCACCCGGCGACCGCGACCGATTCGCCGAGCGCTGGCGCGCCACCCAGGCTTCGTTCGTCGACAACCCGGTTCGCGCGGTGACTGAAGCCTCGGCGCTCGTCGACGAGGTCATGCGGGCGCGCGGATACCCGGTCGCCGACTTCGAGATGCGGGCCTCCGACATCTCCGTCGATCACCCGAGGTTCGTCGAGAACTACCGCGAGGCGCACGCCATCGCGGTCGAAGCGCAGCGCGGGACCGCCCGCACGGAAGACCTGCGGCGGGCCACGATCCACTACCGGGACCTCTTCGAAAACCTGCTCGAGACCGCTGCTTGACGGCAGCCGAGGGAACGATGACAGAACGCATGCGCGACTAGGCGTATCATCCGGCCCACGTCGGAGAGGGCGACGTTGGGCGAAATCACCGAGCTCCTGCGGGCGGCGCACGCTGGCGACCGCGACGCCGCGGCGCGCATCTACGACGAGCTGTACGGGACCCTCCGGCGGCTCGCGCGGGCGCGTCTCCGCGACGGGGGCCGCGACGCGGTCCTCGACACGACCGCGGTCGTTCACGAGAGCTTCCTGCGGATGCACGAGGCCGGCCGCGTCGCCGCGTCCGACCGCAGCCAGTTCCTCGCCTACGCCTCTCGGGCGATGCGCTCCGTCGTCGTCGATTTCGTGCGCCGTCGCATCGCCGCGCGGCGGGGGGGCGGCGTGTCGCTCGTCTCGCTCCCCGCCGAGGTCGAGGCCGCTCCCGCGCGGAGCGACGAGATCCTCCGCGTCCACGAAGCGCTCGACGGCCTCGAGCGTCTCGATCCCGACGCTGCCGCGGTCGTCGAGATGCGGTACTTCTCCGGCCTCGCCGTGCCCGAGATCGCCGCCGCGCTCGGCACCAGCGTGTCCACGGTCGAGCGCCGCTGGCGCGCCGCGCGCGCCTTCCTCTTCGCGTCGCTGAGATGAAGGGTCGCGGCTCGTCGTTGCGTCCGAGGGAGTGGGAGAGAGGCGCATGACGACCGGTCTCGATCCGGAAGCCTGGAAGCGCGTCGAGGCGCTGCTCGACGAGGCGCTCCGCGTCCCGCGCGAGGAGCGCGCCTCGTGGCTGGCGCGCCTCGCCGCCGAGGATGCCGCGATCCACGGCCACGTCGCGGGCCTGCTCGCCGCCGATGCGAGCGCGGAATCGGAGGGGTTCCTTCGCGACGCGGCGGGCCTGACTCTCCACGACACGGAGACCGGGGGCGGCGGGCCCGTCGAGCCGTCGCTCCGCGGCGGTGAGAGGATCGGGCCCTATACGCTCGCGCGGGAGCTGGGGCGCGGCGGCATGGGCACCGTTTGGCTCGCCGAACGGTCCGACGGAGCGTTCAAGCGCGCGGTGGCGTTGAAGCTGCCGTACGCCGGCCTCGACGACCGCGGCGGGCGGGAGCGGTTCGACCGGGAGCGCGACATCCTCGCCGAGCTCGCTCACCCCAATATCGCTCGCCTCTACGACGCCGGCGTGACGGCCGAAGGGCGCCCCTACCTCGCGCTCGAGGCGGTGGACGGGGTCCCGATCACCGCCTTCGCCGAAGCGAACGGAATCGGCGTTCCCGAGCGTATCCGGCTCTTCCTTCCGGTCCTGGACGCGGTCCAGTACGCCCACCGGAACCTCGTCGTCCATCGCGACCTCAAGCCGTCGAACGTCCTCGTCACCGCCGGCGGTACGCCGATGCTCCTCGACTTCGGGATCGCGAAGCTCCTGGGCGCGGGCGGCGACGCGACGGCGGCGAGCGACGCGACCGAGCTCGGCGGCTCGCCGATGACGCCACGCTATGCGAGCCCCGAGCAGATCGAGGGCGGCACGATCACGACATCGAGCGACGTCTACGCGCTCGGCGTCATGCTCTACGAGCTCCTGAGCGGCGCCCTCCCCTACCGGCTCAAGACCGGGACGCGCGCGGAGATTCAGGCGGCGATCGCCGGCGGCGACACGATGCCGCCGAGCCGCGCCGTGCCCGCCGGGTTCCCGGACCGAAGGCGGCGCGTCCGTGAGCTCGCGGGCGATCTCGACGGCATCCTCCTGAAGGCGATCGACCGCGCGCCGGGCCGTCGCTATGCCTCGGCCGAGGCCTTCGCCCGCGACCTCGAGCACTTCCTCGCCGGCGAGGCGGTCGAGGCGCGGCCGAACACGCGCCTCTACCGGCTGTCGAAGTTCACCGTGCGCCATCGCGTCGGCGTCGGCGTCGCCGCCGCCGTGACGGCCGCCGTCCTGGGAAGCCTGGCGTTCGCTCTTTTCGAGATGCGGGCGGCGGAGCGCCAGCGCGATCGCGCCGAGCACGTCTCGAGCTTTCTGACCTCGCTCTTCAAGGTCGTCGATCCGAACGAGACGAACGGAAAAACGGTCACCGCGCGCGAGATCCTGGACAAGGGCACCGCGAAGATCGGCGAGCTCGAAGGCGAGCCGCTCGTTCAGGCGGATCTCCTCATCACGATGGGAACGGTCTATCAGCACCTCGGACTGTACGACTCGGCGCTCCCGCTGCTCGAGAAGTCGCTCGACCTCAGACGCCGGCTCGTCGGCTCGGACGATTCCGAGACGATGGAGTCGATCAACGATCTCGCGACCCTCCTCCAGAATCAGGGCAAGCTCGACCAAGCGGAGGCGCTCTTCCGGGAAGCGCTCGAGCGGCGACGACGCGTGCTCGGGCCGCTCGCCGGCGACACGCTGAACGCGGAGAACAACCTCGCGCTCGTCCTTCAGGCCCGCGGCAAGCTGGCGGAAGCCGAGCCTCTCTTCCGCACCTCGCTCGGGGGAAAGCGGCAGACGGAGCGCGCCGACGACCCTGACCTCCTTCCGCCGATCAACAATCTCGCGATGCTCCTCAAGGCCGAGGGGAAGCTCGCCGAGGCGAAGCCCCTCTTGGCCGAGCTGGTCGAGAAGGCGCGTCGCGTGCTCGGCGACGATGACCCGCACACGCTGGTCGCGGTGAGCAATCTCGGTCTCCTTCTCCTGGCGGAAGGACGGCCGGCCGAGGCCGAGACGTACCTGCGGGATGCGCTCGACAGGAGGCGCCGCATCCTCGGCGCCGACCATCCGCAGACCCTCTACTCAACCGGGTTCGTCGGGGACTGCCTTCGCAGCGAAGGGCGCCTCGCGGAGTCCCGCGGCTACACGACGCAGGCGCTCGACGGTCTCCGCCGGGTGCTCGGCCCCGATCATCCCCGCACGCTCACGGTCCTGAACTCGCTCGGGCTGCTGGAGCTGCGGGAAGGGCGGCTGACCGAAGCCGAGCGCGACGTCCGGGACGCGCTCGCGAAGCGCCGCGCCAAGCTCGGCGACGATCACCTCGAGACGATCTTCTCGCTCATCAACCTCGCATGGGTCCTCGACGAGCAGAAGCGATTCCCCGAAGCGGAGCCGCTGGCACGGGACGCCGTCGCACGGAGCCGCAAGCTGTTCACCGACGACGGCATCACCACGATCATGGCGACGACGGAGCTCGGAGCGATCCTGACCGATGCGGAGAGGCCGGCCGAGGCCGAGCCGCTCCTCGCCTCCGCCGTGGCCGGTGCGCGGCGGACGCTCCTCCCCACGCAGGCCGAGCTGGGCGGCGCCCTCCTCCGGCACGGACGGTGCCTCACGTCGCTCGCCCGCTACGAAGAAGCCGAAGCGGCGCTCCACGAGGCGCGCTCGATCTTGACCGTGGCCGCCCCGATCGACGCTCCGCTGATCGCGGCGAGCCTGACGACGCTCTACGGGCGCTGGGGGATCCCTCCCCGCTAGGCGACCACGATCGTCTTCGCGTTCACGAACTCCTTGATCCCCAAGGCGCCCAGCTCGCGTCCGTAGCCGGACGCCTTGATCCCGCCGAACGGGAGCCTAGGGTCCGAGACGACCTGCGCGTTGACGAATACGGCTCCCGCATCGAGCTGGCGCGCGACCGCTTCGCCGCGCGCACGCTTCTCCGTGAAGACCGCCGCACCGAGGCCGAAGCGGCTGTCGTTGGCGATGCGGACGGCGTCGTCCTCGTCTCTCGCCACGAGAACCGCGGCGACGGGGCCGAAGACCTCGTCGTCGTACACCGGCATGCCGGGCCGGACGTGGGTGAGCACCGTCGGCGGATAGAAGGCGCCCGGTCCGGCGGGGACCTTCCCCCCGAGGACAAGCGTGGCGCCGCGCGCGACCGACTCTTCGACCTGGCGATGGAGCGCGTCGCGGAGATCGTGCCGCGCGAGCGGCCCGATCTCGGTGGCCTCGTCCTTGGGATCGCCGACGCGCTTCGATCGCATCGCATCGACGAATCGCGAAAGGAACGCCTCGGCGACTTGCTCGACGACGATGAAACGCTTCCCGGCGATGCAGCTCTGGCCGGCATTGACGAGACGCGCGGCGGCGCACACCGCGGCCGCGCGATCGAGGTCGGCGTCGTCGAGGACCAGGTACGGATCGGAGCCGCCCAGCTCGAGCACCGTCTTCTTGATCATGCGGCCGGCGTCGGCCGCGACCGCGGCCCCGGCGGCGCTGCTCCCGGTGAGCGTGACCGCGGCGACGAGAGGGTGCTCGACGAGATCGCGCACGCGCGCGTTTCCCACGATGAGAGTCTGGAAGACGCCCGGAGGAAACGATGCCGCCGCGAACACGCGCTCGATCGCGAGCGCGACGCGCGGCACGTTCGACGCGTGCTTCAGGAGGGCGACGTTCCCCGCCATGATCGCCGGGACCGCGAAGCGGAAGACCTGCCAGAACGGGAAGTTCCATGGCATGACGCCCAGGACGACGCCGAGCGGCTCGAAGACGACGTACGCCCGCGTGTGCTGCGTCGCCACGTCCTCGCGCGTCAAGTAACGCTCGGCGTGCTCGGCGTAGTGGTCGCACGCCCGCGTGCACTTCTCGATCTCGGCGCGGCCTTCCGTGACCGGCTTTCCCATCTCCTCGGCCATGAGGAGCGCGAGCTCGTCCCGGCTCTCGAGAAGCGCTCGACCCGCATTCCGGACGAAGACCGCTCGCCGGTCGATCGGAGTCGTGCGCCATGTCCGCGAGCGGTCGTGAGCCTCGCGCACGATCCCGTCGATCCGCGCGGGGTCCATCTCGCAGAACGTCTCAATGGTTGTGCCGGTGACCGGGTCGATCGTCGCGATCGCCATATTCCGCGATCCTCCCTATATAGATGATAGAGCCATAGCTTAAATTATTTAAATTCCGTAAGGGCTGGACCAGGCGGGGAGGGCGCTTCCCACTCAACCGGCCTTGAGCAGCTTGAGAACCGCCGCCTCGTGGAAGGCGAGGTCGTCCTTCTCCTCGGCACCGGCGAGCTTGCCCGCGGCGAAGGCCGCGAGGACGAGCGGGTGGATGTAGTGCTTGCGGCAGGTTGCGGGCGTGTTGCCGAGGCGCTGGGCGACCGACTTCACCGCGGCGACGATGCGGCGGTTCGCATCGGTCTCCTCGCCGGCGCCGCTCAGGATCTGCGACGCCATCACCGTTCCGGCCCACGTCCGGAAGTCCTTGGCCGTGAACTCCCCGCCCATGACCTCGCGCAGGTAATCGTTGACGTCGGACGAGCTGATCGACTGCACCGTGCCGTCGTCGTCGAGGTACTGGAAGAGGTCCTGGCCGGGGAGCGCGCGAACGCGCTTGACGATCGCCGCGAGCCGGCGATCCGCGACCTCGACCTCGTGCTCCTTCCCGCTCTTCCCCTTGAACTTGAACGTGACCTTCGTACCCGAGATCCGCACGTGCCGGTCGCGCAGCGTCGTGAGCCCGAACGATTCGTTGTCCCGGGCGTATTCCTCGTTCCCCACACGGATCAAGGTCAGCTCGAGGAGGCGCACGACGGTCCCGAGCACCTTGGCGCGCGAGAGCTTGCGCTCGGCCAGGTCCTCGTCGATCCGCTTGCGCAGCGCGGGGAGCGCTTCGCCGAACGCGATCATGTGCTCGTACTTGTCCTCGTCCCGGACGGCGCGCCACTTCGGGTGATAGCGGTACTGCTTGCGCCCGCGCGCATCGCGCGCGGTCACCTGGATGTGGCCGTTCTCGGAGGGACAGATCCAGACGTCCTTCCATGCGGGCGGGATCACGAGCGTGCGCATCCGCTTCACGATCTTCTTGTCGCGGATCGGGTGTCCGTCCGCGTCGATGTAGACGAATCCCCCGCCCCACGTCTTGCGGCGATAGCCCGGCGTCGCATCGGAGACGTAACGGAGGCCGGCGGCTTTCGCCGACTCGATGGGGTCGATGCGGGCGTGTCGCTTCCGGGACATCCGCCCATCATGCGCGGCGGCGGCCCGCACGGCGAGTCTCAGGGGCAGGAGGCTCCGGACGCCGCGATGCCGGCGTCTCGCGAGGCCACTTGTCTCGGTGCACCCGAGTCGAACGTGGACGCCTCACCGGGCCGTCCCGAGCGAGCGAGATACCAGAACCCTTGTCCGACTGCGGGGACCGTGGGATCGAACGACGTCGAGACCGGCGTGTCGTTGGCGAGGCATGCCGTCGTCGCCGCCGCGAAATTGCCCCCGCTGCTTCGGAGAATCCCGAGGTCGCCGCGAACGACGTCGTAGCTGGTGGCCTCGGGAAGCAGGTACCAAGAGACGCGATCGCCCGTCGCGGTGTGATCGACGAAGAGGATGGGCAATCGCAGTGGCGGCGGTGCGGAGCAACCGCAGTAGACCCCACCGGAATCGGATAGACCGCTCTGGCCGCCCCCCGGTCCTTCTCCTCCGAAGACGATGAGCCGCGTTCCGTCTGATACCGCACCACTTTGAACGCAACCGAGCGGCGCGCCGCTCGTGTTCATCGCTGACCAACTGTTCGCGGTGTCATCAAAGATACGTCCATCGCCGGTCGGGTTCGGCCAAGCGTTGTCGTCTCCCCAGAACGCGATGCCGCCGCAAACCGCGACGCCTTGTCGGACCTGGAGCCAAGTGTCGGAGTCGGGCAGCCCGCTCCATGTGTCCTGATATGGATCGTAGCGGTCGCCGGTCACGCGTAGACCGTTGACATCGCCGAACGCGTGAATCAAAGCGCGGCCGGACCACGACGCCGCGCCGTTATTGAGCCGGAGCGCGCCGGTATCGCGGTTCCCAGTCCATAGGTCCCGATCGGGGTCGTAGCGAGCGCCGCCGAAGTCCAGGGCCGACGCGGTGTTCCCGCCGGCGATGACCATCTCGCGACCGGTCCATGCGGCGACATGGTAGGCGCGAGCCGACGGGGCCCCGCTCGCGCTCATCGGGAACCAGAGATCGCTCGCGGGGTGGTATCGACCGCCGTCACCGAGATTCTGGCTACCCGTCGTGATCCCGCCCCACACGATCATGTCGGTTCCGGTCCAGACCGTCGTATGCCATTCCCGTGGTAGCGGCTGTCCCACGGTGCTCATCGGACTCCAGCTGTCGCCTGCTGGGTCGTACCGTCCACCCCCGTTCGTCGGACGCTCGCTCCCGACCGCCGGATCGAACTCGCCGCCGCCCCAAACGACCATGCGTGAGCCGGTCCAGACCGCCGAAGGGTCCCAGCGATCCGTCGGTGCGCCGGCCATCGAGAGCGCGGTCCACGTGTCGGTCGCCGGCTCGTATCGACCGGCGTCGAGCTGCTCCGGAAACGCGTTCGTATATCCGCCCCAGACGATCATCTCGGATCCGGTCCAGATGGTCGCCTGACGTGACCGCGGTGCCGGCCGCCACGTCGAGCGCACCGGAAGCCATGTATCGCCGACCGGGTCGTAGCGTCCTCCGTTGTGGCTCAATCCCAGAGGACCGCTTCCACCGAACGTGATCATCCGTGTGCCGGTCCAGACCGCCGTGCTCGCGCTGTTCGACGGCGCGCCGCTCGTCGTCATGGCCTGCCAGCTGTCCGCCGCCGGATCGTAACGGCTGCCGGTCGCCGTCGATCCTGCGGGACCGTAGCCTCCCCACAGGACCATCCGCGAACCCGTCCACACCGCGACATGGTTATCGCGAGCGACCGGAGCTCCGGCGCTCGCCATCGTCGACCAGTGGTTGTTCTGAGTCTTGTAGCGTGCTCCGTCACCGAGATCGACGCCGTTCGCATCGACTCCGCCCCACACGATGAGCTCGGTGCCGCTCCAGACACCCGTGAAATAGTAACGGCCGGCCGGCGCGCCGGAGCTGGCCATCGCCGACCAGGAGTCCGTCGACGGCTTGTACCTCGCTCCCGAGCTCAAGGCGGTGGTGTTCGCCTGGTCGTCCAGACCGAACCCGCCCCAGACAGCCATCTCGGATCCCGTCCATACGGCGACGTGGATAGCGCGCGGAGTCGGGGCCCCCGTAGCGCTGACGGCGACCCAGCTGTCGGTGGCGGGGCGGTAGCGCGCCCCATCGCCGAGGTACTGGCCCGAATCGTCCGACCCTCCCCATACGATCATCTCGGTTCCGCTCCACACCGCTGCGGCTTGTTGGCGAAAACCTGGTGCGCCCGTCAAGGACGTCGCGACCCAGCTGTCGGTCACCGGGTTGTAGCGCCCGCCGCTGCCGGGACCGGAAGTACTGTCGGTGTAGTTGATACCGCCCCAGACGATCATCTCCGTTCCGCTCCACACGGCGACGTGCCAGGCGCGAGGCGACGGCGCGCCGACGCGGGAGATCGGCGTCCACGTGTCGGTCGCGGGGCTGTATTTCCATCCGTCGTCGAAGAGCGCGACACCCAAGCCGCCCCACACGATCACCTCGCTCCCGTCCCACACCATGGTGTGGCCCGTGCGCGACGCCGGAAACTCGGGATCCATGAGCGACCATGTGTCCGGCGTGCACGTGGAATCCGGGCTGAGGTCGGGAAGCGCACCCGGATCGAGCGGCGCGATGTCGGCGACACCGCGTCCCGCGCTCTCGCGGTCGAGCCATTCGTCGAAGCTCCGCTTCTTCCAGACGGCGACCGCGAGGTGGAGCGCGCGAGCATCCTTCGCCGTCACGCGCCATGCCAGGTATCTCGAGCCGCCGTCCGTGACGTCGCTCCACGGTCCCACGGGAATGCTCGCGAGCGCTTTCGTCGCCTCGGCCAGATCGAGCAACGCCGGTCGTCGTGACATCCCCGGCCACTGGAAGCGCCGATGAGAGAGGTCCTTCACGAACGCGTTCCAATCGCTTTGATCCGCTCGAACCACGAGGTCGACACACTGCGCACCGGCGGGACAGGCCTCGCCGGCGCCGCGTGCGTGCGAGACCGCCGCGGCCGCGAGGTCGCGGAGCGGTGCGTGGATCGTCGCATCGGAAGCGAAGGCGTCGCGGAGCATGCGGTCCGCGACGACGGGCCGTGCGATCGTCTCGGCGATCCGGCGCGGATCGTCTCCGAGCGCGCGGAACATCGCTCGCAACACCGCCGGGTCCTTCGAGCCTCGGATCATGCGCTCGAGCTCGGACCGCAAGTCGTCCTTCGAGATCCCGTGGCCGTAGCGCTCGAGGAGCAGCGCCGACTCCGTGAGCGTCCTCTCGACGCGTCGTCGAATCACTCCTTCCGGCACGGCGACCTCGAAAGGAGGCCGCGTGGCGTCCTTCGCTCCCGGCCAGGTCCGTCGCTCGAATCGGAGCCGCTCGATTGCCGCGAGATCGCCGACGCGATCCGGCGATGCACCGTCGCCGGTCGAGGACGCAGCCATGAGCCATACGGCAGCGATGAGGTTGATCACGGATCCCCCCTTGTCGCGCGCTCGCCGACCCTGTTCGTTGCCGGGAATCTACCGCGAAGGCGTCGTGCTGGGAACCGTGAATCGCGAATCGGCGATCGGGGGATTGATCTCGACCTTGTCGACGTCGAGAACGAGGTGGTTCGGACGGCCTTCCGCCGCCACCTCGACGTGACCGGGGAAGAGCGCGCCGCCGGTCATCTTGAAGTCGCCAAAAGTCGTCACGATGGCGACGGGGCTCCCGCGGAGCTGCCGCGTCGAGTCGGTGCGCACGAGACGGGACGTCTTCGTGTCGATGTAGTCGTAGCGGATGTCGCCGCTCTTGAGCGTGACCTTGAGCTTGTACGCCGGACGGCCGTCGACCGGCTCGGTCGCGGCCAGCTCGACCTTGTGTCCCTTCGCCTTCCAGTCGACGAGCGGTCCCTCGATGTCGGCCTGCTCGACCGCCTCGGCCACCGCCTCCGGCGGAAGCGCATGCGCATCGACGTCGCCCTGGAACGGCGAGACCTGCCAGCCGCGCGTCCCGTCCGACGCGAAGACCGCGGTGATCCCCTGGAGCGTGAACTCGAAGCGCGTCTTGCCGGGGCGCTTCAGCTCGCGCATGACGACCGCGTTCCGCCCCGGCCCGGCGGTCGCGTGCCCTTGCTGGCGGAGAGTCTGGATCGAGCGAATCTTCGCCAGGCCGCCTCGCGACGCGACGTAGCCGGCAACGATCGTATCGACCGTGGGAGCCGCAGGCGCCGGCGTCGAAGCCGCCGCCGCGAGGAGCGCGATCGCGAGGATCATTTCTTGATCGTCCCCCCGCCGTACTTCGGCGCCAGGTTGAGCGTGGCGGTGCCGTTCCCCATCGGGGCGGTCGGCCAGTACGTCATCCCGTAGCCCCATCCGCCCCAATAAACGGGATCCTGCCGGCGACGCAGCTCTTCCTCTTCCTTCGCCTTCTTCTCGGCCTCGTCCGCGCGCGCCTGCGCCTCGCGCGCCGCGTTCTCGGCCGCGATCGCGCGGTGCTCGGCGTCGCGACGCGCCCGCTCGTTGGCGTCGTTCTGCTGGGCCACCTGCGCTTGCGCCGCCGTCATCCACTCGTTCTCGTATTTGACGTAGCCGCGCGCGCGATAGCTCTCCTCTTCGGTGACCCACTTCCCGTCCAGGGAGACGAATCCGAGGGCCTTCCGCGCGGCGGGATCGTCGGGAGCCACGGCGAGAACCTTCTGGTACGCGGCTCTAGACTGCGATGCGAGGCCCTGCTGGGACGCCCACTGGCCGAGGCTGCGCCAGCCGTTGACGTCGCCGGCCTTCAGCTTCGCGGCGCGCTCGTCATACTCGTCGAGATGGGACTTCCCCTTCACGATCTTCTCGACGCGTGACGCGGGAACGCCGATCACGCCGTCGCCGACGTCGACCTTCACCGTGTCGGCGGTCTGCTCGACGATGCGTCCTTCGATCGAGCCGGCGTCCTTCAGGAAGACCTGGTCCGCCAGGGCGACGCCCGGGACGAGGAGCAGGAGATACGCGAGCTTTCTCAAGAACGGAAAGGCTAGCACGGGTGACGGGTCCGGCGCCCCGACTGCGTCCTGAGAGGTAGGAGGATCCACTCATGGCGCACCGCAGTCTCGTGCTCCCGCTCGCGGCCCTCTGGGTCGCTTCGTCGATCGCCGCGACGCCGCCCGCCACCGTGAACTATCAGGGGGTGCTTCGCGATCAAAACGACAAGCCGCTCTCAGGCACGTATGACATGACGTTCCGGTTCATGGACGCCGCCACGGCGGGGAACGAGATTCTCGTCGACCAGCACGTCGCGCCGGCCGGCGTTCCGGTCAGCGGAGGGCTCTTCAACGTCGTTCTGGGCTCCGGCAGCGTGACGGACGGGGCCGGCCCCGGCACGTACGCCACGCTCGACGCCGTCTTCCGCGATTACTCCGCCGTATGGCTCGAAGTGCGCGTGGGCGCGGAGACGCTGGCGCCACGGACCCGCATCCAGTCGGCGCCCTATGCGCTCAACGCGACGAATGCGGTGACCGCGACCAACTCGAGCCAGCTCAACGGCCAAACGTCGGACTTCTACCTCGACACGTCGAGCACCTATCAGACGAAGAGCGGCGCGGTGATGTTCAGGAACTACGATCCCTCGATCCCCGCGGTCGCGGCATCGTGCGGCGGCGGCTCCTCGAACGGCTTCTCCACCGTCGGATGCTCGGAGACGGGCGGTTACTTCGAAACTCACGGCAGTACCTCGACCGGCGTCGTCGCGATCGGCGACCAGTACGGATTGCGCTCCTACGGAGGCAGCGTCGGCGGCGTCATCGTCGGGCCGACGTGGGACAACTATGCGTACCTGGGCGACGCGCCCGACGGTGCCGGCATCGCGGTCGCCGGCGCCACGCGTGGTGTCTATTACAGCTCGAGCGGCGAGACCTACGGCGACCTCGGCTTCTTCGACGGCTCCAAGTACTACGGCCTTTGGGCGCACGGCTACTACACCGGCGGCTATTTCGAGAATACCTATTCGGGGACTCACACCTGGCTCGCCGACTCCGACGGCACGAGCGTCAAGGGGAATGGTTCCAAGAGCTTCATCCAGAATCACCCCGAGCGCGACGACCGCGCCATCGTCTACGCGGCCCTCGAAGGGGACGAGGTCGGCACGTACACGCGCGGAACGGCGCGTACCGTTCACGGCGAGGCGCACGTCTCCTTGGGCGATACCTTCCGCTACGTCACCGACCCCGATCTCGGCTTGACCGTCTACGTCACGCCGATCGGCGCGCCGTCCCTCCTCTACGTCGCCGAGAAGTCGACGACCGGCATCGTGGTCAAGACCGCCGCGGGCGAGCCGGACGTCGCCTTCGACTGGATCGCGGTCGGCCTTCGCGTCGGCTTCGAGAACGTCAATGTCGTTCGCGAGAAGACCGAGCCCTCCCCCGTCCCCACGATGACCGGCCTCCTCGAGGAGCAGGCGCGCCATCCCGAGCTGGCGCAGACGACCTCCCGCGCGCGCTTCGAGGCGATGGAGCGCGCCGCCGGACGCGAGGTGCCGGCGCACGCGCGCACCGACGCGCTCCTCGAGCAGATCAGGGCGGCCGACCACGGCGTCACCGAGAGTCCGAGCGCGAAGACGGCGCGTCTCCCCGGGATCGAGGCACGACGGACAAACGCGGCGACCCCGGCCTCGATCGAGCCTCGGGTGGAGGAAGCGGCGGCGGTCGCACCGCCCGCCGAGCTCGTCTTCCCCGCGAGCGAGCCGATCGACGCGGGCGATCTTCTCGCGCTCGATCCCGAGACTCCGGGCGCCCTCAGACGGGCGGTGAACGCCGAGGTCGTCGGCGTCGCCGACGCGCCGTCCCGGATCGTCGACGGCTCCTCGACGGTCGCCGTGACGACCGGACGCTTCGCCATGGTCGCGGCCGACGCGGGAACGGGCGCGATTCATCCCGGCGATCTTCTGACCGCGTCGGCAACTCCCGGCCGCGCCATGAAGGCCAGGCCGGAGGTTCCGGCTCCGCTCGTCGGCCGTGCCCTCACGGCGCTCGAGGCGGGACAGGGGCTCGTGCGGGTGCTGCTGCCATGAGAAAACCATTGATCATGGCGACGCTCTCGATCGCTCTGGCCGCGTCCGCCGCGGCACAGACGAGCGCGAGCTACAAGCTGAGCGAGACGGCGATCAACGACGGCGGGAACCCTACGGCCACGACCCTCGCGTCGGCTCATTTTCACGTGAAGCTCGACGCGATCGGCGACGGTGTCGTCGGGTCAGGCCTTACGAGCGCGTCCTTCCATGCCGACACCGGATTCGTCGGGCGCTATCGCCCGCCGGGCGAGGTGACGAGCCTGACGTGGAGCGGCAAGACAACGCTTCAGTGGAACCCCGAGCGCTCGATCGGGAAGTACGAGGTCTATCGAGACCTTCTCACGGCCCTCCCCGGCGGCGCATTCGGAGGCTGCCTCGCGAGCGAGCTGACCGCCGAGTCGGCGACCGACGCCTCGACTCCGGTGACGGGGCAGGGCTGGTTCTACCTCGTGACCGCGCGCAACCGTCTCCGCGAAGAAGGCCCCAAGGGCTATCGCTCGGGCGGAATCGAGGAGGCGAATCCGTCGCCCTGTCCGTGAGCGATTCACACGGCGGATCGACGGCGTCGTGCGCCGGCCCCGCCGAGGTCACGGTCCAGCAGGTCAAGAACCTCCACCACGCACTGTCCCCTCCTTGCGGTAGCATCCGCGGTCGATGCGCGCCTCGTGCCTCGCCGCCGCCGCTCTCCTGGCGATCTCCGCTCGCGCCGTCGAGCGGGCCCACCTCGTTCCGCAGTCCCAGTTCGACGCGATCGCGAGCGAGTACTCGGGCGAAGCCGCGCAGGAGAACACGCGGCAGATCGTCCAGTACCACCGCATCCAGGGGAGCCCGATGATGGAGGCGGTCGCGAGCGACGTCGTCCTCCCGAAGCTCAAGGCGCTCGGCCTCGAGGCGTCGATCGAGCAATTCGACTCCGACGGCGCCACGCGTTACCAGACGTGGATCTCACCGATGGGATGGGACATGCGCGGGGGTGAGCTGTGGGTCGAGTCGGTCGCGGGCGACGACACGTTCGTCCCCTACCGTCTCTGCCGCTACTCCGACGTCCCGATGTGCGTCTCGACCTACTCGAAGGGCGGCTCGTTTCAGGGCGAGCTCGTCGACGTCGGCGCGGGGACCTCCGACAGGGACTACGAGGGCAAGACCGTGGCGGGGAAGGTCGTGCTCGCGACCGGCTACGCCGCCGAGGTCGTTCGCCAAGCGGTGATCAAGCGGGGCGCGGCCGGCGCCGTCGTCTATCCCGACGCCCTCGACCGCCCCGACCATCCCGACATGGTCCGCTACAACGGCCTCTGGACGCGCGCCGGCGAGATCGGCAAGACGAGCGGCTCGTTCCAGATCTCGGCGACCCAGGTCGCCCGGCTCCATGAGCTGATGGCGCACGGCGCGGTGCGCGTCCGAGGGACGATCGATGCGACGCTCGGCCGCGGAAAGCTGACGCTCGTCCATGCGTACGTCCGGGGCACGGACGCGCGCGAGGTGCTGATCACGGCGCACCTCGACCACCCGAAGTGGAGCGCGAACGACAACGCGAGCGGCTCGGGGGCGATGATCGAGGTCGCGCGCACCGTGCAGGCGCTCGTCGCGGCGAAGAAGCTCACGCTCAGCTCGACCCTTCATTTCATGTGGGTGCCGGAGTTCTACGGGACGATGGCGTACGTCACGAAGCATCCCGAGGCGAAGGCACCGCACATCGTCGCGAACCTCAACATGGACATGGTCGGCGAGGACACGGTCAAGACGAATTCACGCTTCTACTTCACACGCACGCCGGACTCGGTGCCGTCGTTCCTGAATGCGCTCCTCGAGGACGTGCTCGACCAGACGAAGGGCGCGGCGCTCGTCGCCCCGACCGGCTCGCGGCACACCTGGCCCGCCGAGGAAGCGCCGTACATGCAGGGAAGCGATCACGACGTCTTCCTCGCGCTCGGTGTCCCCTCGACGATGCTCGGCCACGATCCCGACTGGACCCATCACACGAGCGAGGACACGATCGACAAGACCGACGCGACGGAGTTCAAGCGGGTCGGCGTCTTCGCCGCCGCCGCGGCCGCGTTTCTCGCGAGCGCCGGCGACGACGCCTGGAAACGTCTCGGCACGCTCGCCGTCGCCGAGCAAGTCGCCGACTTCACGCGGCGGGCGGGACGGGCGAGCGCGTTCGGCGACGGCGCATGCGTGCCTCGTTACCGTGCCGCGCTCGGCGCGCTCACGAGTACGTCGGGACCAGTTCCGATCGTCCCTGGTACGGGCCATGGCGCGCACCCGCTCGCGATCCAGCCGTTCGAGGGATCCGCGTTCGAGCCGCTCGCCGGCGCGGATCTCGCGTGGTGGAAGGACCAGGAGAAGCGCTTCGGCGCGGGCGGGCCCGGGCGCGATCTCGTCGTCTACGAAGCGGTCAACTTCATGAACGGCCGGCGCACGAGCGCCGAGATCGCCGAGTCGCTCTCCTGCGAGTTCGACACCACGGTCGACGCCGCGTGGGTCGACCGGCTGATTGCGGTCCTCGGCAAGCTCAAACTGGTCGCGTCCTAGCAAGATTTACCCGGCGACTCCGGGTTTCCCCCCACGGCGCAGCCTTTCCGGGCGGCGCGATCCATGCATTCGATGAGGGGCGATGCCTCGCGTGGCCGCGCCCCTCGCCCTCATCGCCGCGCTCGCGGCGAGCGACTGCTCGCTCCTCCATCAGAGACAGCAACACACGTACGCGCTCGACGCGCCGCTGACGGTCGAAGACTCCGCGTTCCTGCGCTCGCTCGACAACTTCGGCAGCGTCATGGTCAAGGGGAACTCGGCGGAGCTGCTCGAGAACGGCGACGGGATCTTCGGCGCGATGTTTGGCGACATCCGCGAGGCGAAGTCGACGATCAACCTCGAGATCTACATCTACCGCGACGACGAGGCCGGCCGCCAGGTCGCCGACGCGCTCATCGAAGCGAGCCGCCGCGGCGTCGAGGTCCGCCTCATGCCCGACGCGGAGGGAAGCAAGCTCGACACCCTGCGCGGAGAGCTCGAGAAAGCCGGCGTGATCGTCAAGGACTACCGTCCGGCGAAGAGCTACAACTACCTCGGCCGCCGCACGCACCGGAAGCTGCTCATCGTCGACGGCAAGATCGGCTACACCGGCGGCTTCTGCATCGACAAGCGCTGGCTCGGCGACGGCCGGGCGAAGGACGAGTGGCACGACACCGCCGTCCGCGTCACCGGCCCCGTCGTCGCGCAGATGCAGGCGATCTTCGGCGAGGACTGGACCTACACGACCGGCGAGATCCTCGCGGGCGAGAGGTTCTTCCCGGCCTTGCCGCCGACGGGCGAGATCCTCGCACAGGCGATGAAGGCGTCGAAGGGCGACGCGTCGTCGCTCCCGAAGATGCTCTACTTCATGGCGATCGAGGCCGCGACGACGAGCATCCACATCCAGAACCCCTACTTCCTCCCCGACGCGCAGATCCGGAAGGCGCTCGTCGCAGCGGCGAAGCGCGGCGTCGACGTGCGCGTCATGGTGCCGGGCCCCGACATCGACGTCCCGCCGGTGAGAACCGCCTCGCGCAGCGAGTTCGGCGAGCTGCTCCTGGGCGGCGTCCGGATCTACGAGTACCAGCCGACGATGATCCATTCGAAGGTGCTCGTCGTCGACGGCCTGTTCACCTCGATCGGCTCGATCAACTTCGACGCGCGCTCGATGTCGAAGAACGCCGAGGAGTGCGTCTCGTTCTACGACCGCGCGTTCGCGACGACGGTCGAGACGATGTTCGAGCGCGACGCCCACGACTGCAAGGAGATCACCTACGAGGCCTGGCACCATCGGGGCGTCGAGAAGAGGATGACCGAGCTCCTGTCGCGCCTGTTCAAGCCGCTCTATTGAGGGCGCGTGCTACGCTACCGCGCGTTCGTCACCTCGGGAGACCGGCGATGCGTGTCATGGACAACCACAGAGCGTTCTGACTGATCGCCTCGCCGGCGCACACGACCGCTCACCACGACTGATCGATCGCCCGTGACCTCGGGCGGCGGTGTGGACGCACGTCCGTACCGCCATGGAGCCACGAATGACCGCATGCGCGTTCACGCGCCGGATACTGCCTTGGACCGACGACTGGCCGAGGAGGTCCGCGCCTCGTTGCCGAGGGGCGGGACTCTCTTTCGGTACTTCCGCGACCGGTACGCCCTGCAGCTGCTCGCCTACGCGGCAGCGGAAGGGCGGAGCCTGCCCGAGATGCGGCGGGGTCGGTTCGGTGCGCTCTTCCAGAAGCCGTCGGTCCGCCGTCTCTTCGCGACACGCGAGCGGTGCGTCGATTGGGATCTGCTCGACTCGTACTTCCCGGCGCCGACCCAGGACTACGAGATCACGCTCGGACTCTGGGGCAGCGATCGCGACTGGCACTGGAACCAGACGAGCCGTCCGGGCTTCAACGTCGTCCTTCAGCTCAACTTCCCCAGGGCGCACGATCGCGCGTACCGTCGGTACATCCGGCCCGGAAACGAGACGCCGTTTGCGCGCGGCGGCCACCCGGTCAACGAAGACGGTCTCCACACGATGGCGTGGGCGCGGCTCGACATCGACGGGAAGCACGGCGAGGCGCTCATCGAGGAGATCCAGACCGACTGGATTCGTGACGCCGAGGAAGCGTCCGAGGCCGCGCTCCTGTTTCTCGCCGAGGGTACGTTCGAGCTGCCCTGGTGGATGGACGAGGTCGGCTGCGACTCCCTCGACCTGTTCCGCTACGTCGAGCACGTGCTCGGCTTCCATCGGCGACTGTGGTCCGAGGCGACGCTCGCTGCCAGCCTCTGGTTCCTGCGGGAGCACCTCGGGATTCGCCGCATCGCGATGCACACGCACGCGAGCGGATGCAAGCTGAAGCGCATCGACCGGCGACCTCCGCCGCGTTCGCTCTACGAGAACGTGCCGCGCGCGTTCTGCTTCGAGCGCGTCGTGGGCGCGCCGCGCTTCCTCCGGCCCGCGCTGCCCGCGACACTCGCGCACGAAGAGTTCTGGCACTTGCGCCTTTGACATTTGAGCCGGAAAGGGCCTTCTCGCCATCCGCACGCGACGTACACTTTCGCGGGGGCGCCTGGGATGGATCGAGGGGATAGCCGCGAGGCGATCGAGCGCATCCTGCGCGAGGCGGCGGCCCTCGACCCGGCCGATCAAATCGCCTACCTCGAGGACGCGTGCCGCGACGATCCCGCGTTGCTCGACGAGCTGACGTCACGTCTGCGCGCCGGCGGCTTTGTCCCCAGGCGCATCGGCCCCTACCGTGTGCTCTCGGTCCTCGGGGAAGGTGGGATGGGAACGGTCTACCTCGCCGAGGAGCAGCACCCGATGCGGCGGCGCGTGGCGCTCAAGATCGTGCGCAGCGACCTGCACGCCGGGGAGATGCTCGCGCGATTCGAGCGCGAGCGTCAGGCGCTCGCTCTCATGGAGCACTCCGGGATCGCCCGGGTCTACGGCACGGGGACGACGAGGCGCGGCCGCCCGTACTTCGTCATGGAGTACGTCGACGGTATCCCGATCACGCGCTTCTGCGACGAGCGGACGCTCGGCCTGCCGCGGCGCCTCGAGCTGTTCATCAAGGTCTGCCTCGCGGTCCATCACGCCCATCAGAAGGGGATCATCCACCGCGACCTGAAGCCGACGAACGTGCTCGTCGCCGACGAGGACGGCGGCTCGCCGAAGGTGATCGACTTCGGCGTGGCGCGCGCGGTCGAAGCGGGCGCCGCGCCGGAGCGTACGTCGGAGGCGGTCATCGTCGGGACGCTCGAGCACATGAGCCCGGAGCAGGCCACGCCGGGGTCGAAGGACGTCGATACCCGCTCCGACGTCTACGCGCTCGGCGTCCTCCTCTACGAGCTTCTCTCGGGGCGGCGTCCGTTCGAGCTGCGGAGCCGCGAGGTCGGTGCGCTCGCGGACTTGCAGCGGAGGATCGTGGAAGAGCCGACGCGTCCACCGAGCGCGGCGGTCGATGCCGGAGCGGCGGCGGCGCGCGGAACCTCCCGTCGCGCGCTCGCCCGCGCGATCGCCGGCGACCTCGACTGGATCGCGCTCAAGGCGCTGGAGAAGGACCCGAGGCACCGCTATGCGTCGGCTTCCGAGCTCGCTGCCGACGTCCAGCGGTACCTCTTCTCCGAGCCGGTCCTCGCCGGGCCGCCTTCGCTCGCCTACCGCGCGCGGCGCTTCGTCGTGCGCCGTCGAGGTCTCGTCGCCGCCGCGGCGATCGTCGGCCTCGTCGCAATCCTCGGGGCTGCGGTCTGGGTGCGCGAGCACGAGGTCGCCGAGGAGCGGCTCGCCGACTACCGGAATCTCGCCGACCGGCTCCTCCTGGACGACTTCAAGAAGCGCGCGGACACGCTGTGGCCCACATGGCCCGAGAACATCCCGAGGATGGAGGTTTGGATCGACGGCGCGTCGAGGCTCGCCGTGCGGACGGAGTTCCATGCAAGGCGCCTGCAGGAGATGCGGCGGCGCGCACGGGTCGAGACCGTCGCTCCGCCGGCGGGCGGTCGCCTCGACGACCTCGTCGCGGTGCGTGACGCGCTTCGAAAGGAGCTGGCCGCGATGAGTCCGTCCGGTGAGGCCGACTTCGTCGCGATGAAGCTGAAGCAAGCGGAGGACCAGATCGCCGCGCTGCGGGCGGATGCGGCGCGGGCGCAACGTTACGTCTTCGACTTGCCGGAAGACCAGAAGCTCCACGATCAGCTGGCCGCCCTCGTCCTGGACCTTCGCACGCTCGGCGATCCCGACCGTGGGCTCATCGCCGACATGCGGCGTCGCATCGCGCAGATCCACGCGCTCGAGCGTGCGACCCTTGATGACGCCACAGCCGAGTGGGCCGCGGCGGCGGCGGCGATCGCGGCGTCGCCGCGTTACGCTGGGCTCGCGGTCACACCCCAGATCGGCCTCGTGCCTCTCGGCGCCGACCCGATCTCGGGCCTTTACGAGTTCCTGCACTGGCGCAGCGGCGAGCGCCCCGTTCGCCGGGCGGACGGACGGTACGTCATCGCCCCCGAGACCGGCATGGTGCTGGTGCTCATCCCCGGCGGAAGCTTCACGATGGGAACCGATCGCGGCAGCGACCCACTCGCCTGGAGGGCCGAGGGGCCGCCTCATCGCGTGACGCTCGCTCCGTTTTTCCTGTCCAAGTACGAGATGACGCGCGGTCAGTGGCGCCGCGTCGCGGCTTCGGATCCCTCGCTGTTCACTCCCCCACGCGCGCCGACGGAGACCGAGCGGGCCCTTCATGACGTCCAGCCGGTCGACCAGGTCTACTGGCAGCAGAGCCACGATGTGCTCGCCAGGATCGGTCTCGAGCTGCCCACGGAGGCCCAGTGGGAGTACGCGGCGCGCGGCGGCACGACGACCCGTTGGTACACCGGCGACGATCCGCGATCGCTCGCCGGGCATGCGAATCTGCACGACCTCGCCGCATTGCGGGCGGAGAGAGGGACAGCCTACGCCCGGTACGAGTCATGGCTGGACGACGGGTTCGCCGCGCTCGCTCCCGTGGGGAGCTTGCTGCCCAATCCGTTCGGTCTCCACGACGTGGCGGGGAACGTCGGCGAATGGTGTCGCGACTGGTTCCAGGTCTACGACTGCCCGGTGAGGCCGGAGACCGGTGAGCGCATCCCCGTCGACGACGGTCCGATGCGCCGGGTCATGCGAGGCGGCGGCCGCGGCTCGCTCGCGACGATGGCGCGGGTGACCGCGCGCGAGCACATCGACCCTTCCATCGCGGAGGTGGGAGCGGGGCTGAGGCCGTCTCGACGCCTCGTACCTCCCGAAGGCGAGTAGACTCCTGCAGGAGTGTCATGAAGCCGATCGCCCTCGCCGGTCTCATCGCTTTCGCTGCGCACGCCGCCGACCCGGGCGCGCCGCCCGCTCCCGAGGTTCTCTCTTCGCGGGACATGGGTCTTCTCGAGACGAGCCCGATCATCGCGCTGCGCGACGGGGCGTTCTCGACCCGCGTCGGAGCGGCTTCGGTCTGGGTCTACGGCGACACCGGCCTCACCACCCCGGGGGTCGACGGCGGGACGTGGCGGCACAACACCCTCTCGTGGACGCACGATCTCGACGCGTTCGACGCGCTCACCGGCTTCGCCGACTGGGCCGACGCTTCCGGCGCGCCGGTGACGTTCCTGCCGCTGACTCAGGACGAGATCGCCACGAACGCGCTCCACCAAGGCGACAACTGCCAGGTCGCACCGTGCAACTACGAGTTCGGCCTCTGGCCGGGAATGCCGCTCTTCGACCCCGAGCACGAGCGTGTGCTCTACCCTTACATGAAGCTGTGGCTCGGCCCGGGCGCCTGGAATTTCACGGGGGTCGGAACCGGAATCGCGGTAGGGCCCGCAATGCCGGGCGGGAGCATCGTGCGTCCGATCGTCGACCCGCAGAGCTCGGACCCCACGCTCCTCTTCTACGAGGGAGAGCCGTTCTACGTCAACGCCTCGGTCAAGGTGCGCGAGAGCGGCACGACCTGGGTCTATCTCTACGACTGCTCGGGCGGCGACGGCTTCACGAAGCCGATGCACGTCGCGCGGGTCCCGATCGACGCGATCCTCGACCGCTCGCAATGGCGCTTCTATGCGGCAGGCGGCGTCTGGAGCCAGCTCGCGACCGACGCGATCGAGATCTTCGACGGCTCCGACCAGCTCTCCGTCCACTGGAGCGATTTCCTCGGCCGGTACGTGGCGATGTACCTGCAGCCGTTGTCGCAGAACGCCGTCGCGCGCGTCGCCGACCGGCCGGAAGGTCCGTGGTCCGACCCCACGCTGATGTTCGTCGCGCTACCCCCGGTCAGAAACGGCTGGGTCTACTCCGGAACGGCGCACGGCGAGCTGGCGCTGGACGGCGGCCGTCTCGAGTACTTCACGTACGTCCGCGACACCGGGCCCCTCGCGCAGGAACGGCGGATCGTCGAGGTCGAGTTCAAGAACCGTGTCGAGACCGGCGATCGCGATGCGGACTTCGATCCCGTCGACGGTGTCATGCTGAGCGACGTCGATTACCCAGGCCAGATCTGCATGGGGATGGATCAGCACCAAGGGCGGCAGGCGGCGGTTCAATTCCGGCTCGGCGTACCGCACCCGGCCACGATCACGTCGGCGACGGTGCAGCTCGTCTCGTCGGGACACAACCAGGGGACGTACACGGGCACCGTGCGCGCGATCGCGCAGGACGACGTCGCGCCGTTCGTCGGCGGCGCTTCGGGGTCGTTCACCGCCACCTATCCCATGACCGCGGCCGGCGCCGCGTGGACGCCCGAAGACGCGGCGGCCGGTGCCACGGTGACGACCCCGGAGCTCCGCGCGCTCGTGCAGGAGGTCGTCGACCGTCCGGGTTGGACGGCCGGTCATCATCTCGGGCTCGTCTTTCCCGAGATGTCGGTGAAGCAGAAGATCCGGTGCTTCGACGACCTGTCGGCCGGCACCGGCACCGCTGCGATCCTCCGCCTGGGCTGGTACGCGAACGGCACCCCGGTCTGCCTCGACGCCCGGGGCGGCGAGGACGCCTTGCGCGTCGCGCGCGAGCCTGCGGGCGGGTGCGGATCGGCCGGCGGCCCTTCGATGGAGTTCGTATTCGGCCGCATCGGGGCGCTCCGCGCTTCGGGCGGAGCCGTCGATCTCGGCCCGGTTCGTTGCGCGGACGCCTCGTCGACCGGCGCGCTGGTGCGCGCGGCCGATCCGGACCAGCCGGTCGGCGACGGGTCGTTCTACCTCGTCCGCGCGTCCGGATCGCCCGACTTCGGACGCGCGCTCCTCTCCGACGGCTCGACGCCTTCGCGGATTCCCGCGGCGTCGGCATGCCCGTAGCTCACTCGTTCGTGATGATGACCTTGCCGCGCGCGTGGCCCTGCTCGAGGTACGCGATCGCCGCGGACAGCTCGGCGAGGGGGTAGCGCCGGTCGATGACCGGCGTCACCTTCCCCGACCGGATCAGCTCCGCGATCTCCTCGAGGTCCTTGGCGTCGAGCTTCGCGATGAAGAACTCGAGGCGCTGGGAGACGAACGGCTTGACGATCGCTGTGTGGAGGAGCCGGCCGAAGGGCCCGATGACGGGGCTGGCGTTCGGTCCTCCGCCTCCGATGAGGAAATAACGCCCCTCGGGCGCGAGCACGCGCCGGCACTCCGAAAGCGACCGGTTGCCGACGTTGTCGAGGACGAGGTCGTACCGCTCGGTCCCCGCGGTGAAGTCCTCTTTCGTGTAGTCGATCGTGCGATCGGCGCCGAGCCCGCGCACCATCTCCAGGTTGCGCGTGCTGCAGACGCCGGTGACGTTGCAGCCGAGCACCTTCGCGAGCTGCACGGCGAAGGTGCCGACCCCGCCCGACGCTCCGTTGACGAGGACCTTCTCGCCGGCTTTCGCGCCGCCTCTCCTGAGACCTTGGAGCGCGGTCAGCCCCGCGATCGGGACGGCCGCCGCCTGCTCGAACGAGACCCCGTCCGGGACCTTCGCGATCGCGCCGGCCTCGCGCACGGAGACGTACTCGCCGAAGGCGCCGTCGGCACCTCCGAAGACCGAGTCCCCCGGCTTGAAGCGCGTCACCTTCGATCCTACGGCTTCGACGGTGCCCGCGAAGTCGACGCCGAGCCGCGTGTCCTTGGGGCGGCGCAGGCCGGTACCCATCCGCATCAGGTACGGGGTCCCGCGCATGAAGTGCCAATCGAGCGGGTTGACGGAGGCGGCGCGGACGCGGACGAGGACGCGGCCCTCGGCGAGGACCGGCTTCTCGACCTCCTCCAGGCGGAGGACCTCCGAGGTCCCGTAGTCGCAATACACGATCGCCTTCATCGGGTCGCGAACAGGTCGCTTCGGCTCGCTGCACGCGTTGTCGGAGGTGAAGTAGGCGACCGCGAACGCCGCGACCGCGACGAGCGGGACGGCGATCACCGTCCACCGGACGATCCGCCTCAGCCTGGGCTTCATGCCGCGGGGGAGGATACTCCCCTCGAGCCGCTCCAGTGCGCTATCTTGCCGCGATGGTCGATTCCGCCGAGACGATCGTGGTCGGCGCCGGCATCGCCGGTCTCGCCTGCGCGAGAGCGCTCGCCTCGCGCGGTGTCGGGGCGCTCTTGCTCGAGCGTGCGCGCGGCGTCGGCGGTCGGTGCGCGACGAGGCGCGTCGACGGTGTGCCGGTCGATCACGGCGCGCCGTTCCTCCACGGGCGCTCCGACGAGATGCGCGCCGAGCTGGAGGCGATCCCGCCCGCGGAGCGCGTCGACGATTGGCCTCGCACACGCGACGGTGCCGGCCTTCCGTGTCAGCCGGAAGCGTTCGAGGCGAGCGAGCTGCGGCTCGCGCCGGTGGACGGCGTCAACGTGTTCGCGAAACGCCTCGCCGAGGGGCTCGCGATCCGCCGCGATGCCGAAGTCACCGCCATCGCGGCGGGCGATTCCTGGGAGGTCTCGCTCGCCGGCGGCGAGAAGCTGAGGACGAGGTCTCTCGTGCTGACGATGCCGGCGCCGGAGATCGTCGCCTTCGTGCGGGACACGCCGATAGCCGCGATCGTTCCCACGCTCGAGCTGATCCGCACGGTGCCGTGCCTCACCGTCATCGCCCGCTACGCCGATCATGTTCCCCGACCCGACTGGGACGCGAGCTATCCCGGAACGAGCCCGATCCTTCAAGCGGTGCTCCATGACTCGTCGAAACGTGCGCGGGGATCGCCGCTCACGCTCGTGCTCCAGGCGCGCGCGCGGTTCTCGCGGAAGCACGAGGGCGACGAGCCGGAACGCTGGACGCGCGTCATGCTCGGAGAAGCGCGGCGGCGTCACGGAGCGTGGATCGGCGATCCCGTGCACGTCGAGACCCACGTCTGGCGCCACGCGCGCGTCGACGCGCCGTCGCAGCTCGCCGGACCGCTCGTGCTCGAGCTTCCGTCGGGTGCGACGCTCGGCCTCGCGGGCGACGGTTTTCACCACGCGGGCGGGCTCGAGGGTGCTTACCTCTCGGGCCTCGCCCTTGCCGGGCGGCTCGCCGGCATGTTGAAGGAGAACCCTTGTCGCTGAACGAAACCGAGATCGACGCCATCCTCAAGGCCGAGGCCGACCACGACTGCGAAGGGGTCGGCGCCAACCGCATCTGCGTGAAGATCGCCGCGATCGCCGATCTGCCGACGCGTTTCGGCCGGTTCCAGGTCGTCGCGTTCTGGAACAACCGCGACGGGAAGGACCACATCGCGATCATGCACGGGAACGCCCTCGGTCGCGACGACGTCCCGACCCGCGTGCATTCGGAGTGCCTGACCGGCGACGCCCTCGGCTCGTTGCGGTGCGACTGCCGCGACCAGCTCGAAGCGGCCCTCATCGGCATCGCCGCGCACGATTGCGGGCTCGTCCTCTACCTGCGGCAGGAGGGGCGCGGCATCGGTCTCCTCAACAAGATGCGCGCCTACGCCCTCCAGGACCGCGGCCTCGACACCGTCGAGGCGAATCTCGCCCTCGGATTCCGCGACGACGAGCGTGAGTACTCGATCGCGGCGCACATGCTCGAGAGCCTTCGCGTGGGATCGATCCGTCTCATGACGAACAACCCGAAGAAGGTCGACGAGCTGTCGCGCTACGGCGTGCGCATCACGGGGCGCCTCCCGCACGTCATCCCGCCGAACGAGTTCAACCGGTTCTACCTCGAGACCAAGCGCGAGAAGTCGGGGCACATCCTCGACTTGCTCGGGAAGCCGCATCTCGCCGAGCAGGGCGAGACGATCGAGGTCGCGCGAGGCCGCGCATGACCGGGCTCGAGGCGCTGGCCCGGCTTCGCGAGGGCAACGACCGCTTCCTCCGCGGCGAGGCCCGGTTCCCGACCCTCCAGAAGGAGGTGCTCGCCGAGCTCGCCAAGGGCCAGCGGCCGTTCGCGACGATCCTCGGCTGCAGCGACTCCCGCGTGCCGCCCGAGCTGCTCTTCGACGCCGGGTTCGGGCAACTCTTCGTCATCCGCGTCGCCGGCAACGTCGTCTCGCCCGAGATCTTCGGAACGATGCAATACGCCGCCGTCCATCTCGAGACCAACCTCTTCGTCGTCCTCGGCCACGACGAGTGCGGCGCGGTCAAGGCGGCCCTCGCCACGAAAACGCACGGGCACCGCGAGCGCGAGCGGATCCAGGCGCTCGCCGACACGATCGCCGCGGGGCTGCCGGACCCGGATCCCACGCTCGATCAAGGCGCGCAGCTCACCCGCGCGGTCGAGGCGAACGTCCGCGCCATGATGGGCCGCGTGCTCGAGACACCCGAGGCGCAGGCGCGCCTTCGCGAGGGGAAGATCCATCTCGTCGGGGCGGTGGTCGCGATCACGACGGGGCAGGTGCGCTTCCTCGAGTGACCGTCAGTCCAGGACGGCCTGCACGAACAGTCCCGAGGTGCGCTGCGACGCCTCTGAAAGCGAGCGGAATCGAGGAGCGTACCGGCCGGGTGCGACGGTCGGCTCCGAGAGCGACGGGATCTTCGTCACGGCTCTGAGCCCGTGACGCTCGATCGCCTCGAGATGGCCGGCATCGGAGACGCGATTGATCAGGTAGTCGCGGCGTCCGCGCACGACGCGCCATTCGAGCTCGGAATACGCTCGGTACCCGTCCCACGTCGGCGCCGTGCCGTGGCTGCGAAAGTCGATCTGGTGCGAGAGCATGCCGCCGCGCTTGAGCCATCGACGGCACACGGCGTAGACGTGGTCGACCTCCTCGACGTGCTCCATGACCGCCTGCGAGAAGATGAGATCGACGCTCCCCTCGCGTACGTTCGCGGCGTCGTCCCAAGGCACGATGTAGGCGATCGAGCCCTCGAGCGTCAGGAGGGATTCCCGGATCCGCCGCAACCGCTCGGGGGCGAGCACGTCCTCGAGATGCGCATCGCCGAGCACCGCCGACGGAAACGACGTGGAGGGGAGATCCGGCTTCATCTCCGGAAACGCGTCGCGCCCGGGCGCCGGAGCGCGGGCGCGGAATCGCTCGACGAGGGCGTCGAAGATCATCAGATTCCGCTCCGTCGTCGCATAGCGTCGCACGTCGAAGGCGAGGTAACGCTGCGCCCCCGCAATCAGCCATGCGAGCCCGGTACCTAGCGAGTCGCCGGGACCGAGCTCCGCGACGACCTCGGGGATCCCGGCGAGACCGGCGCGATGGCGGTGAACCAGGTGGCGGAGGAACACGCCGTAGCAGTAGTCCGGATCATCGGTTCCACCGGTTCGCGGGATCCGGTAGCGCGCGGCCGCCGGCGTATAGGTCAGGAGGCCGATGACGTACGGCTTCAGGCGCTCCAGCACGGCGTGAATCATGACACGGCCTCATCGGTTCTTCAGCCCCGAAAGCTCCATCGCGAGCTTCGTCCGGAACGCTCGCGCGCCACCGCCGCGACCTGGGCCCACACGTCGCGAATGTCGAGCGATTGCGCGAGCGTCTTGAACAGCGGGTCGAGCGCTTCGAGCCGTCTCAGGCGCTGGTCGAGCTTGGGCGATTCGTCGGCCATCGGCGCCCCGAGACTGGGCGCATTGTACGATGCGCCGGTGGCGACCTGGAAAGACGTCCAGCGGCTCGCATTGAGGCTTCCCGAGACGACGGAAGAGCGCCGGCATGAGCACGCCGCCTGGATGGTCAAGGGCAAGGCATTCGCGTGGGAGCGGCCGCTCCGGAAGTCCGATCTCGAAGCGCTCGGCTCCCGCGCACCGAAGGGCGACATCCTCGGCGTGCGCGTCGCGGACCTCACGGTGAAGGAAGCCGTGCTGGCCGCACGATCGAAGGTCTGCTTCACCACCCCGCACTTCGACGGCTATCCCGCCGTCCTGGTCCAGCTCGGGAAGATCAAAGCCCGTGACCTCGAGGAGCTGCTCATCGAGGCTTGGCTCGCGAAGGCGCCGAAGACGTTGGCTCGAAAGTACCTCGGAGGGCGCGATGCTTAGCACGATCCTGCTCCTCGCCCTGGCTGCCGACCGGCCTCCGGTGGAGACCGGCACGTTCCGTTCCGCCGATCTCGTCGAGCTGGTCTCGCTCGACCCGACGATCAAGCTCGACGTGCGCTACGCCACCGCGAACAACTTCACGGGGAAGGCGGTCTACGCGCAAGCGCGGGTGTTCCTGGAGCGTCCCGCGGCGGAGGCGCTCGTGCGCGCGCACAAGGCGCTCGCGAAGAGCGGCTACGGCCTGCTCGTCTTCGACGGCTACCGCCCGTGGTCGGTGACGAAGGCGTTTTGGGACCTCACACCGCAAGACAAGAAGGTCTTCGTCGCCGACCCGAGCAAGGGATCGAAGCACAACCGCGGATGTGCGGTCGACCTCTCGCTCTACGATCTCGCGACGGGTCGCGAGGTCGCGATGCCGTCGCCGTACGACGACATGACCGAGAAGGCGTACGCGACCTACGCCGGCGGCGACGTCGACGCGCGCACCCGCCGGGACCTCCTGCGGGACACGATGGGGCACGAGGGGTTCTTCGTCTACCCGTGGGAGTGGTGGCACTTCGACTACAAGGACTGGACGTCGTACCCGATTCTCGACCTGCCGTTCGACAAGATCGCCGTGACCTCCCGCCCTCCCGACGTCGACCTGAGAACGGCGCACGTCGTCGATCTCACGCACACCTTCGATGCGACGACGCTCTACTGGCCGACGTCCGACATCTCGTTCACGTTGACGACCGTGAGTCGCGGCCCCACGCCGGGCGGCTGGTTCTACGCCGCGAACTCGTTCTGCGCGCCGGAGCACGGCGGCACGCACCTCGACGCGCCGTTCCATTTCGCGGAGAAGGGTCGGACCGCCGAGGCGATCGAGATCGTGGCGCCCGGGATCGTGATCGACGTGTCGGCCCAGGCAGCGAGCGATCCGGACTACCGGCTCACCGCCGACGACGTCCAAAGATGGGAGAAGGCTCACGGAAGGATCCCGCCGGGCGCCGTCGTGCTCTTGAGAACGGGCTGGTCGAAACGCTGGCCCGACCGGAAGCGCACGTTCGGCGACGACACGCCGCACGACGCGACCAAGCTTCATTTTCCGTCGTACGGGAAGGAGTCCGCGGAGCTTCTCGTCGACGAGCGGAAGGTCGCGGCGCTCGGCGTCGACACGCCGAGCATCGACTACGGGCCGTCGAAGGACTTCATCGTGCATCGGATCTCGTCGGCGCGAGGGGTCCCCGGCCTCGAGAATCTCGACGCGCTCGATCGCGTCCCGGACGCCGGCGCGTGGATCGTCGCGCTCCCGATGAAGATCGGCGGCGGGTCGGGTGCGCCTCTACGTATCGTCGCGCTCCTGCCCTAGGGAGCGACCCAGACCGCGGCCGGATAGCCGACGAAGTGGTAGAGGTTCGCCGGCGCCGTCTCCCCCATCCCGGTGTCGCGGACGCGCAGCTCCGGCGCGCCCACCGACGTCGCGTAGGCGAGCGGCATCCCCACCGGCGTGCCGAGCCCCATCGCCTTCGCCGTCTCCTTCATGACGAGCATGCCGAACGGCACGGAGAATCGCCCGCACCACGACACGCGGTACGTGTCGGGATCGGCGGGATCGACGAACGTCCCGTAGAGCGTCTTGATCTTCGCGACCTCGAGCGGGCCCGCGATCGGTCCTTGCAAGAGATCGCGATCCCGTGCCGTCGCCTTCGTGTAGGCGTCGATGCCGCCGTCGCCGAACGGGACCTGCCTGAAGTCCAGGCCGTAGTGCACCGCATCGGCGGAGATCACGATCGCGACGTCCTTGCCGAGCGTGAGGCCGCGCTTCTTCATCGAGGCGGCGATGGCGCCGCCGAGCTTCGCCGCGATCTCCTGGAGCCGCTCGAACCTGGTCGCCGGCGCCAGGATCGGCACGATCTCGACGGCGGGGTCGGCGTGACGCAGCCAGTAGACTTCCGCCTCGATCGAGTGCTCCATGTCGTGCGACGCGGCGTCCTGGATCGCGTCGTCCTTCATCGCGGCACGGAGGTCCTCGCGCATCGCCGAGACCGGAACCGGGCCGTCGGGCGTGCGCCACGCCGGGTAGGTGTCGAAGACGATGCGGTCGCGCACGCGGTACTTCCGGTATTGATGGAAGACGCCGATGACGACGACGGTCTTCGCGGTGACGAGCGGAAGCACCGCGCGGTAGACGCGCCCGGCGTAGAGGTAGTCGTCGTGCGGCGAGAGCGCGCCGAGAACGCCGGCGGGAGGCGCGGGGCCGAGCTTGTCGGGCGCGGGCCCCTCCGCCGAGAGATCCCAGGTCGTCTTCATCTGCTCCGCGGTCGATGAGAACCCGATCGCGTCCCGCTGGCCGCGCAGCGCGTCGGTCGAGGCGATTCCCATCGTCGATCGCGTCTCCTCGAGCGTCGGGGCGCGGTCGCCGGCGGGATAGACCGTCGCTTGCGCGAGGAGCGCGCAGGCGGTCAGGAGGACGAGACCGTCGAGCATGAGGATCGGCATTTTACGCTTCAGGGGGAGATTTTCGGGCGCCATGACGGCGCCCTAACCGGGATCCGCCTCCGTTCGTCTAACCTCCGTGAATGGAAGCCGCCGAGCTCGAGACCGTTCGCCGCGCCCGTCGCGGGGAAGCCGAGGCGTTCCGCCTCATCGTCGAGACGTACGCCCAGCCGCTGTGGCGGGCGGCGTACCGGATCTTGGGCGACGCGTCGGCGGCGGAGGACGCGGTCCAGGAAACGTTCCTCCGCGCGTGGCGGGCGCTCGACCGATTCGACGAGCGCGCGGAGCTGTCGACCTGGCTCTACCGCATCGCGATGAACGCGGCGATCGACGCGCGGCGCGAGCGGCGGCGACGGCACGCGCTCGCGGGACCGCTCCCGGAAGACTTCGACGGACAGACGACGGCGCGCTCGACCGAGCCCGACGCCCATCGTGCCGCCGTCTCGCGCAGTCTCATCGAGCGCGCTCAGGACGTGATCGCCGGCATGCCCGAAGCGGAGCGCACGGCGATCGTGCTCCGGCATTTCGAGGGACGTTCGATCGCGGAGATCGCGCAGGTGCTCGGTGCCGGCGAGAGCGCCGCGAAGCAGGCGGTGTTCCGTGCGGTCCACAAGCTGCGCGCGGTGCTCGGTCCGCTCATGGAGGTGAGTCGTGGCGAATCGGCCTGACGAAGAATTGATCCTGTTCTTCTACGGCGAGCACGAGCGCCCGAACGAGATCGAGCGGGCGCTCGCGGCCGATCCCGATCTGAAGCGTCGTTACGAAACGCTGACGCGGGAGCTTTCCGCGCTCGATCGCCTGGAAGTGCCCGATCCTCGGCCGGGGCTCGAAGGTCGGATGTGGGCGCGCGTCAGCGCCGAGCTCCAGCCGAAGCGCCGGATACTCTCGTGGCGCGTGTGGGCCGCGATCGGCGCCGCGGCGGCGGCGATCGCCGTCGCCGCGTTCCTCGGCGGGCGCGCGATCGGCCCCGAGCCGAACGAGGCCGACGTGACCGCGAAGCTCAAGGCGCTCCCGCAGGCCGCGCGCGAGCGCGTGCTCCAGGCGGCGCTCGCCGACCATCTCGATACCTCCCAGCGCCTGCTCCTCGAGGTCCAGAACGGCGACAAGCCGCTCGAGGAAGAGCGGGTGTGGGCCGCCTCTCTGCTCTCCGAGAACCGCCTCTACCGCCGCGCCGCGGAGCGCGCGGGACAGCGGCGTGTCGCTGCGGTGCTCGCCGAGATCGAGCCGATCCTCGTGCGCCTCGCGGAATCGCCCGACGCGCTCGACCGCAGCGGCACGCAGCAGGAGATCGAGCGCACGGACCTCCTCTTCAAGCTTCGCGTCACCCGCAACAATCTGAAGGAGACCTCATGATCCGCCGCCTGACCCCGGCCGTCGTCCTCATCGCCGCCGCCCTCGCGACGCCCGCGCGAGCCTCCGCCCTCTACGCGACCTCCGAGAGCGGCTCGGAGCAGCGGAGCACGAGCTACCGCCAGGCGCAGCGCGCCCTCGATCGCGGCGCGTGGGACGAAGCCTCGCGCCTGTTCGGGACGATCGCCTCGGGATCCACCGACGAGGCCGATGCGGCCCTCTACTGGAAGGCGTACGCCGACTGGAAGCAGCTCAAGAAGAAGGAGTCGATCGAGGAGCTGCGGCATCTCGTGGCGGCGTACCCGAAGAGCGCGTGGGCCGACGACGCCAAGGCGCTCGAGGTCGAGATCCGCGGCGGCGGAGGGAAGGCGGTCGGCGGCGGAGCGAGCGCGGCCGGCGGAGCGAGCGCCGGCGGCGGCCGGAGCGCGGGTGTGTCCGAAGGGAATGGAGCCGGGGGAAGCGACGAGGAGCTCAAGCTCTACGCGCTCGACGGCCTCATGCAGGTCGAGCCCGAGAAGGCGGTCCCGGTGCTCGAGAAGCTCCTCGCCGGGAACGCGTCGGAGCGCGTCAAGCAGCGCGCGCTGTTCGTCCTCTCGCAGAGCGACTCGCCGCGTGCGAGAGAGATCCTCGTGCGCACGGCGAAGACCGGCCAGCCGGTCTCGCTCCGGCGCGAGGCGATCAAGACGCTCGGCGTCGCGGGCGATCCTCCCGACATCGCGGCGCTCGGCGAGATCGCGCGCGACACGACCCAGCCCGAGGAGGTCCGCGACGCGCTCGTCGAGGCGTACCTGATCGCGGACAAGCCCGACGCGCTCGCGGCGATGGCGACCGCGGACCCCAACCCCCGGATCCGCGAGAAGGCGATCGACGCGCTCGGCGCGAACGGGCAGCTCCCCGCGCTCCGGCAGCTCTGGTCCACCGAGAAGGATCCCGATCTTCGCGCCAAGCTCCTCCAGGCGTTCGGCGTCGCGGGCGACGTCGACACGTTGGCGAAAGCGGCGAAGGAGACGACCGATCCGGAGCTGCGCCGCAAGGCGATCGACGGGCTCGGCATCGCGGAGGGTCCCGAGGCGCGGCGCGCGCTGAAGCGGCTCTACGGCGAGTACACGTCGGTCGACGCGAAGCGCCAGGTACTCCAGGCGCTCATGGTCCAGGACGACGCGAAGACGCTCGTCGAGATGTTCAAGGCGGAGAAGGATCCGGCGCTCAAGAAGGCGATCCTGCAGCAGCTCTCGGTCATGGACGATCCGGAGGCGACGAAGGTCCTCCTCGACATCCTGGGGCAATGACCGTGCTCCTCGCTGCGACCCTCCTCGCCCTCACGGCCTCGACGGTCGAGGCGCCGCCTTCGATCACGAACGCCAAGGTCGAAATCCGCGCAGGCGAGTCACCTCCCGCGGCGCTCGCACGCGCGAAGAGCGGCGCCTCCGGAACGTGGATCGGATGGAGCGTTGCCGCAATCGCCGAGGCGCGCGACGTCTGCTGCTTCAGCGACGACTTCAAGCAGCGCGGTTGCTCGCTCGCGAGCCGCGACAACGGATGGGGTACGAGCGACCGCTCCCCGGCGGCGCCCGCGGGCGAGATGCTCGTGCTCGTCGAGACGAAGGACGGCGCTCCGAAGCGCGTCAAGATCGTCTCGACGACGTGCCAGGTCGACGGGGCCGGCAGGACTCTCGTCTGGCTGGGGCCGGTCGACGCGGCTGCGAGCCTCGCAGCGCTCGAGAGCCTCCTCGGCGAGCGCCTGGAGAACGCCTCTGAGCCGGCGCTCGCTGCGATCGCCTACCATCGCGACGCTCGCGCGGACGCGATCTTGGAGAAGCGCGTCCTCGACCCTTCGCTTCCGCTCGAGGAGCGGGAGCACGCCGTCTTCTGGGCCGGCGAGGCGCGCGGCGAAGCGGGGTTCAAGCTCATCGACCGCGTGCTGAGCCAGGAGCCCGACCCCGGTTTGCGCCAGCATGCCGTCTTCGCGCTGAGCCAGAGCGCCGTTCCGGAGGCGCCGGAGCGGATCAAGCGTGTCGCCATCGACGATCGCGACGCCGAGGTGCGCGGGCACGCCTACTTCTCGCTGTCGCAAACCCAGGCGAAGGGAGCGGGCGCGTGGATCGTCGGCCGGCTCGACGCCGAGAAGAACGATCACGTTCGCGACCAGGCGATCTTCGCCCTCTCGCAGCTCCACGACGGAACCGATTGGCTGCTCGCCGTGCTTCGCGCCAAGAAAGACCCCGCCTCGGTGCGGCATGCGCTCTTCTGGCTCGGCCAATCGGACGATCCTCGCGCCCTCGAGGAGATCGAAAAGATCCTGGAGAAGTAAGAGGGGACAGTAACCAGGTTTTTGTTACACACGCACTTCGCGTGTAACAAAAACCTGGTTACCGTCCCCTTGCGCTATCCGTCGGCGTAGGCCAGCCTCGACGGATGGCCGAAGCCGGTGTCACGCCACGGGAAAGCGGCACGCGAAGCCTTGCCGTCGCCGTCATCGCCGTCGCTGCGGGAGTGTTCCTGCTCCGTTATGCCTGGGGAATCTGGCTCCCGGTGGCGATGGGAATCTTCGTGAGCTATGCGCTCGACCCGATCGTCGCCGCCGCGGCGCGGCTTCGGATCCCACGCTCGATCGGCGCGGCCCTCGTGCTGGCTCTGTTCACGGGCGCCGCGGTGTACGGCGTATACAGCTTGAGCGACGACGCCCTCGCCATCGTCGAGTCGCTCCCCGCCTCGGCGAAGAAGCTGCGCGAGAGCTGGTACGAGCTGCGCGGCCGCGAGGGGACGGTGCAGACGCTGACCGACGCGGTGACGGAAATCCAGAAGACGGCCCAGCCGTCCCCGACCGCGGCGCCGGCGAACCCCGGCATCACGCGCGTTCAGGTCGTGCAGCCGTTCAACATCAGCCGGTACCTGTGGTCGGGCTCGATGGGGGTCGTCGGCCTGTTGGGCCAGGCGATCACCGTCGTCTTCCTCGCGTATTTCCTGCTCGCGGCGGGCGACCTCCACCGGCGCAAGATCGTGAAGATCGCAGGAACGACTCTGGCCAGCAAACGCGTGACCGTCGAGATCTTGAACGAGATCAGCGCTCAGATCGGCCGCTTCCTCTTCGTGCAGATGATCACGAGCGCGCTCGTCGCGATCGTCTCGGCGCTGGTGTTCCGCTGGCTCGGGCTCGAGCGAGCGGTCTTCTGGGGCCTCATGGCCGGCCTCTTCAACACGATCCCCTACTTCGGCCCGCTCATCGTCATGGGCGGGATCGCCGCCGTTGCCTTCCTCCAGTTCGGCACCCTCGAGAAGACGATCGCGCTGGCCATCGCGTCGCTCGTCGTCACGAGCCTCGAGGGATTCCTGCTCACGCCCTACCTGCTCGGCAGGCATCTCCGCATGAACGGAGCCGCCATCTTCATCGGGCTCCTGTTCTGGGGATGGGTGTGGGGCATCTGGGGACTTCTTCTCGCGGCGCCGATGATGGTCGTCGTCAAGTCGATCAGCGACCACGTCGAGGACTTGAAAGGCGTGGGAGACCTCTTGGGAGACTGACCTTTTGCCGGTTACTTCCCCAGCTCGTAGAGGTACTCGACGAACGACATGACCGCGCCGTCGTACCCCTGGATGTTCTTGTTCGTCGCTTCGATGACGTAGTACTCGTCGGGCGCGTGGGCGCCGCTGCCGTGGCCGAGCCCCCAGTGCCCGGAGGCGAGCTTGAGCGGCTCGCCGGTGAAGACGTAGCCGGGATAGGAGCCGGCGTTCCGGAGCCACATCACCGGGTCGATGCCGTCGCGCTTCAGCACGGCGACCTCCGCCTGGATGAGCGGCGCCGACGCGGGGGTGCTCGTGGGGTCGTAACCGCCCGTGACGTTGACCTCGATGTCGCCGAACCCGTGCTTCTGAAGGTGGGCCTTCAGCGCGGCGACGGCGCCGGCGAACGTCATGTCGGGGACGAGCCGCAGGTCGAGCTTCGCGGCCGCCCTGTGCGGCAGGACGGTCTTCCCGCCGGGGCCGGTGTAGCCGCCGACGAGCCCCTCGATGTTGACGGTCGGCTGGCTCGCGAGCCGCTCGTTCGCGGCCGCCCACGGCAGGTCGTCGATCCAGCGCTGGACGGAGATCTGCTTCTTCATCGTCGCCTCGTCGCTGCGGGCGGCGGCCTTGTCGATCATCGCCTTCTCGTCGGCGGTGAGCGGCCTCGGCTTGGGATAGTCGTCGATCGTGATCGTGTTGCCGTCTTGAGAGACGAGCGTGTCGAGCGCGCGGATCAGGTGCCACGACGGGCTGTCGACCATCGCCTTGAGCGACGAGTGGATGTCCTTCGCCGGGCCGCGGCCCCACTTCTCGCCGCTGGAGACGAGCTCGCACTCGATGACGCCCTTCGACCCGAGGCTGACGGCGACGACGCCGTCCAGCTCCTGCTCCGCCGAGGGCATGAAGATGCCGACGGTCTTCCCGAGCGCCGCCAGGACCTCGGGCCGCCGCACGAGCTGCGGGATGTGGGGCGAGCCGATCTCCTCCTCGCCTTCGGCGACGAGCACGAGGTTCACCGGCATCTTCTTTCCGGCGCCGCGGATGGCGTGAAGCGCGGCGAGGAACGCCGACTCCGGTCCTTTCTGATTGACGGCGCCACGGCCGACGATGACCTTGCCGACGCCGTCCTTGTCGACGATGCGCCCTTCGAGCGGCGGCGACGTCCACTCCGCCGGGTCGAACTGCTTGACGTCGTACATGAAGTACAGGCCGACGGTCTTCTTCGCCCCCGCATCGAGCGTCGCGAAGACGCCGGGCTTTCCGTCGGTCGGGATGACGGTCGCCGTCTGGAAGCCGGCATCCTTCGCGAGCTTCGCCATGATCTCGGCGCCGTCGGGGTAGCCGCGATTCTCGGCGGCGATCGAGGGCGCCGCGATCCAGTCGCGCAGGCGCTTGACCGCCTCGTCGTGGCGCTTCGCGATCTCGCGCTTCACGTCGGCGAGATCGTCGGCCCGAGCCGGCGAAGGAGTCAGGGAAGCGCACGCGATCGCCGCGGCGCAGAGGATCGTCGTCGTCTTCATGAAAGGTCGCCCCCGTCGGCCGCGAAGGTCGCGCGCGGCCGGACGGATGCTACACGAATACAATCCACGCCATCGGGAGGGCGCCTTGAGCTGGGCCGACAACGCCAAGTACTGGCAGACGCTGCCGCGACCGTCGCTCAGCCTGTTCCTGGCGGGCGTCTTCGCGCTCTTCGCATCGTTCGGGTTCATCACCGCCAACATGGGCTCGGAGCGGCCCGATCCCCTTTCGGCGGCTGTGGCGGCGATCGTGTATGGGGCCTTCGGCGCCGCCTGGGCGTTCGCGGGATCACGCCGGGTCGTGTGGCTCCTCGCCACCCTCTTCTTCGCCCAGTGGGTGGTGAACATCGCGCTCAGGTCCACCGTCGCCCGCCTCCTGACGCCGCCGCGGACCGACGCGGCCGACATCCCCCACTTCTCCACGATCAACGGCGCGGGCGCCCTCGTGCTGATCATCGTCGCGTACGTGCTCTTCATCCTCTTCATCCGACGGGAGGGGATGCGCTACTACTCGACCTTCGCCGAGATGCGCCTCGCGCGCGAGATCCACATGCGCACGGTGCCCCTGATCACGGTCCGTCACGGCGGCTTCGAGGTGTACGGCATCTCGTGGCCGACCGGAGAGGTCGGCGGCGACCTCGTCGATTTCGTCCCGAAGGGCGAAGGCTGGATCGCCTACGTCGCCGACATCAGCGGGCACGGCGTCCCGGCCGGGACCTTCATGGCGATGGTCAAGAGCGCCGCGCGGATGCGCCTCGCCCTCGGCGGCGCCGAGTCGTTCTTCGTCGACATGAACGCAGTGCTGGCGCCGATCACCGCGCCGAACATGTTCGCGACCGCCGCATTCTTGAGCGCGGGTCCCGGCGCCATGGCGTTCGGCATCGCCGCGCACCTTCCGACGCTGAAGTACAGCGCCGCGTCGGGGTCGGTGGACGAGCTGTGGCACGCGAACCTCCCCCTCGCGATGCTCGGAGAGGCCGCGTACACGTCCGCCGGCGTCACCTGCGAGCCGGGCGACGTCTTCGCGATCGTGACCGACGGCCTCACCGAGATCGTCGACCGCCGCGACCGCGAGCTTGGTCTGCCGGCATTGAAGGCGGTGCTCCAGGATCGCGCCGGCGAGCCGCTGGCGTCCATCGCGGAGGCGTTGCGGGCGCGCGCGCTCGCGCACGGCTCCCAGCGGGACGATCAGACCGTGTTCCTCGCGCGCCGGCTCACAGCTTGACCCACTTCTGCGCCCACTTGCCCAGGCTGTCGACCACCGGCTTGAGGCTCTCCCCCGCCGGCGTGAGCTCGTAGGCGACACGGACCGGCGGCCCCGGCCGCACGTCCCTCGTCACGAGCCCCTCCGACTCGAGCTCGCGCAGGCGCTCGGTCAGGAGGCGGTCGGAGAGGTCCGGCACGGCGGCGAGGATCTCATTGAAACATTTCGGGCCGCCGAGCATCACACTGATGATCGCGCCGCTCCACCGCCGGCCGATCAGCTCGACCGCGTGGTGGTAACGCGGGCAGAGCTGGGATTCGGTCACCGGTTCGGGCTTTTTTCTTGTCACGGCGTTCGGCCTTTCGCCTCACTTACGATTCATTGCCTACTTGACGATTGTAGCCGCTGATCGTATCGTTGTCACTGCTTACGAAAAGTAAGCTACTAATATTAGGTAATCAAGGAGAAACGAACATGACATCCGAGACGGCGATTCGAGATCGGTCGGCGGTGGATTGGTCCCTTCTCGTCCTCCGCGTGGTCCTGGGCATCGTCTTCATGGCGCACGGCGCCCAGAAGCTGTTCGGCGCGTTCGGCGGCCCCGGCCTCCCGGCGATCGTGCAGATGATGGGCCCGATCGGCTACCTCGTCAGCATCGGCGAGTTCTTCGGGGGCCTCGGCCTCGCGGCCGGGTTCCTGTCGCGCTTCTCCGCGGCGTCGATCGTCGTGATCATGCTCGGCGCCATCGCGATGGTGCACGCGCATGTGGGCTTCTTCATGAACTGGACCGGGAAGCAGGCCGGCGAAGGCT